>JAUNVS010000056.1:0-270 GCA_030537565.1 Eubacteriales bacterium
ATTTTTTCACGAAAAAGACAGCTCAGTTCCCGCTTTCATCTTCTTCTGAGCTCGAATCTGCTTCCGGCACGACAGACTTCGAGCGACGCTTCAAGCGAAGAACAGTCTTACGCTTCTGCCCTCCTGCTCGCTCATAGGGTCTCAGTGCAAAACCCGCTTTCCCGTCTTCGAAGAAGAGCTCATCGCGATGCTCCGTACTCTGATGGGCACGGTCGACGAGAGGCATCCCAAACTCACTGCGATCCTGGCGACTTTCATTACTCGACTGCA
>JAUNVS010000056.1:280-8215 GCA_030537565.1 Eubacteriales bacterium
CGGGGTCATTTTTTGCCCTACCACCAATGCTTCTTCCTTCGCCCGCTCTGACTCTGGCTCAAACGCCAGTCGATAGTCTGGATTCTCTGGATCAAGGCCAGGCAAGCCAGCCTGAAAGCCTGGGCCTCTCTTTCTAAACATGTATAAGTAAATTAAGAGAAGCACTAGAGAAGCCAGTGAAATATATAATCCTGTCTTAAAGCCTTCTGGAATGAAATTCATCTCTATCTCATGTGTCCCTGCAGCCAATTTGATACCAGTAAATCCACCGCATACAGGACTTAACAAACCTGGTTTACCATCAATAGTCAATTGCCATGACGGATCGTAAGGAAGTGCCATGAGAACAATAGATTCATGATCCAAATTAACCGTACCAGTAATTTGGCTATTACCAGTCGGTCGAAGATCTACACTGCGACTCCGCAAATTCTCAATCACCTGGTCAAAAGCTTCTTTCGTATGCCCTGCAGCCCAAATTGTTGGATTGTCTAGATCCGTGTCAAGATTTATCCGAACACGGACGACTTGCCCTTTCTTAAGATAGCCACAATCAAAAAGTTCTGGTTTATTGATTTGCCGCTGCTGATTAAGACGTGGCTCAGCAGTTAAGACCTCATCCGTTTTAGTTTTAGGCTTGGCAACGAGATCCGATGCAAGCTGAAGAACATTCTCACCCTCTTCTGTAGTCTGCGAATCTAATACTTCATAGTGAACATCACATTTTCTAACGATTCGAACCCAGAAGTACACATACTGATCCTCAGGAACTACAATGTCGAAATTAATTTCCGAAGGCATACCTTCTTCGACAACATTATATGCATAACCTAAATTCTTATCTTCGCGCGCAAGCGTGTAGTTTTTAAGATCTTCGGTCTCAATTTCTAAATGTTTGAAAAGTGTACGTCCCTGTGTACCGAGAACATTCAACTGATTCTGAAGCGCAAAACAGGAACCAGACTCAGCCTTCCAATTCTCAATCCCTGGATCCAGAGCAAGAGCAAAGGGAAGGATCGCATCGTTACGATAAAGCTGGAAATTCTGACTCTCGTTCGAACTCTGGTCAATGGACTGTAACCATGGATCATAATTCGTCTGATCGCGCAAAATTAAATATCGAATCCTAAACCAAGCATTCATCAGCTTCGTGGAAGCGACAAACTTATAGCTATTGATATTATTCCCGTGATATCCAAGTGCTCGCATCGTCTCTGCAACACTACGAACACTGCTCGAGGCGAAAAGAGTAAAACCATTATAGTGATAAAGTGCACCATCGTTGGTTGTCTTCGCTGGCATGTACTCGAGGCGATAGAAATCCGCAGCACTATCCTCAGCATAGGCAGGTAAGTGTGCATTATCCTCCGATGCCGCCTCGATCAACTCTTCGACATTTTCCATATCGCGAAGGAAGTCACTGCGTTTCGTATAGTACTCATTTCGATTTTGCTGTTGGACCATCAGGATGCCATTCATCAGTAATTCCCCTAGGAAAATCACCAGAAAGATAAGAGCCAGACTGCGACCAGATCCACGTTTGCTCTTCATAGTATGGAAGATACTGAGGTAGAAGAGTAGGAAGAAGAGATTGATATAAATCATCTCTGAACTAAATTGATCACTCATGAACTCTTCACAGATCAAGAGAAATCCCCCGAGGATTGCAGCGGAAATGTAGACTCCTTTTAACATTCGAGCCTCAGAGTTCATCAAAAGTCGCACGACAATAATGAGGATTAGCATCGTAAAGACAAAGGCAAAGCGATGTGGCAACTGATTCGGGTAGTGGAATCCATGCCAAATAAAATTGAGGACATTTGAATTAAAGCTAATGAAAAGGAATGTGACGAAAGCAATGTAGAGTTTCTTTTCTCGCCGATCAATGCGTGTCGCCAAAATATAGAGCGGAAGGATGAGTAGAACGAGAAGCCCAACATAAATATTTGGAAGTCCATCCCGAACATTCGGCTTTGCTCCGATAAAATTCCTAGTCAAGAAATTAAGAATAGAAAAAGCAAAACTGTGGCTATGCGGGAAGCTATCACCTGAAGCTGAGGTATGGGCAAGTGATAGATAAGTCGGAAGGGTCATGAACATGGAGAGACCCAGTCCAACAAGTGACGCAATGAGCAAGTGAACACCAGACTTCACAAAATAAGCCAATGGGCTGCGGTAAAGCTGGTAGTTCTGCATCTGAGGCGCTTCCTCTGTCCCACCTGAAGCATATCGAGCTGCGAGATATCGATTAAGACCCTCTCTCCTGGGTAGGATGGATATCCCGTAGACGAAAAAGTAAACGATTAAGAAAAGAATTACGAAATAAGCCGTATAGTAGTTTGTAAAAAGAGTCAGTGCTAAACTGATAATGTAGATCAGTCCTTTACCATCTCGAAGTAAACGCATCATTCCGTAGAGCACTAGCGGGAAAAGTGCGACAACATCCATCCACATGATGTTCCACTGATAGGAAAAACAGTAAGCTGAAACGGCATAGGCCGTAGAAACAGCCAAACATAAGTAATCGCCATATCCATGTCGACGCTTCGCAATCGGATGAGCTGACGCTCCCGTATACGATTCGAAACTGACGCGACTAGCTTCGCCACGAAGATACCCTTTCCAGATGAAAATTCCCGTGAACAAACCAGAAAACCCTATCTTCAACAGAGTAAGCGCGGCAACCGCATCCGTAACATGTCCAAGAGGAAATAGAATCATCAGAAGATTAAGTGGAGACGCAACATAATAGGCCATAAGAGAATAAAAATTAACACCAAGACCGATATGCCAAGTGAAGAAAAAATTCTGACCGTGAAGCAGTTTGTCACGGAACTCACTGAGGAAAGCAACATACTGGTGATAGAGGTCAATAATCAGTGGCGCCCGGTCACCGATCGGCCAAAAGCCAATGCAGAACCAAGCAATCGCACAGATCAGTATTGGTGTGAAGAAACAGAGTAGGAGCAGTCTCGTCGTCGACAGCTGATAGGGTTTCACTGTTTTCTGGCTTCGCTTTTCATCAACTCTAGTCGGGTTCCCGCCGGATGATTTCGACTCACGCTCTTCGCCTGAGAGATATCCGCCTGCGACTAGGTGCTCGTTACTGTCCGTCCCCACTCGGTTTAACTTCTTATTCTTCCGCTTCCACATCTTCGATACCATCCCTCTCGTCTTTCATCGCATTTGCCATCTGTGTCAACTGTCGTTTATTAAGTCTTGGGAATCGCTCACGCGCCGCCACAACAATGGAACGCACGCTCAATCCTAATTGCAACTGTTTCTGTATGTACTCAACGGCAGTTTCATTAACAGCGCTTAGATCATATCCCTCCATTTTCAAGGGATTACGTTTTTCATAAGCAAGTCGACCTTCGAGAATGAGCACGCATTCCCCACGTAGATTTCTATTTTCATAGATTTTAACCAATTCTGCTAGCGTGCCGCGCTGGCTTTCCTCAAACTTCTTCGTTAGTTCTCGACAGACGCAAGCCTGACGACTACTTCCACCAAGCTCACAGAGCCCCTGTAATAAACGTAAGATGCGCTGCGGAGCTTCGTAGACAATGCTCGTCGCTGGCTCAGTGAGCAAGCGCTCCATCTCTCGGCGGCGTTTATTTTTCGCTGGCAGGAAGCCTCGAAATGAAAAGCAGGATGCATCAAGACCTGCAAGCGCAAGAGCCGTGAGCGAAGCGGAAGGTCCTGGGACGCAGACAATGCGATAGCCTGCTTTGACACAAGCAGCGATCGCGGCCTGACCTGGATCAGAAATCAACGGCATCCCAGCATCGCTAACTAAGACGAGGCGCTCTCCCCTGTCGAGTCGCTCGATTAAACGGGCTGCCACTTCCATTTCATTATGCGCATGGTTTGCAATCAGGTGCTTGCCCTCTATACCATATGAACTGAGAAGCTGTTCAGTAACCCGGGTATCCTCACAGGCAATCACATCAGCAGCAATCAAATGTGCGAGGGCCCGCGGAGATAAGTCAGCGAGATTACCAATTGGGGTTGCGACCAAATAAAGCACTTTGGGTTCAAGTGTTTCGCGCTCGAGCAATTCAGCCAAACGCCTCTGGCAGCGTTCGAGATTATCTCTTCTTCGTTCATCCAAACTTCAATACCCCCTCTAAACCCGCTCAAACGATCACTTCGCCTAAGCTCCAAGGAGCTTGAAGAAGTTGTGATCAAGGGAGAAGGTGTCGAGATTGTAACAGATGCATACGTATTGGATATCCGGATAAGTCTCGAGGAATTGCTCCAAGCTACGCTCATCGTAACGAAGGTCAACGACATAGATGTGAGCAAATTGGTGGGTTAGGAAGGGGATCATCGAATCGGCGAAGCTATCCTTAATCACGAGTAGCGATGGAGCGGTCTCGCGATCCTTCGCATAGTCACTCTCAATATCGATGAATCCATTCTCGCCACCGATAAACACATCATAGGGAGTGTCACCTACTAGGGCTTCGGGAACATAGAGGCCTCTTCGGATGGCCTGGCCGTTGCGATCTTTTACCGTCACAGCGCTATTAGGATCCTTTTCATATGAGAGATTCTTCCAAATCTCGATGCGATCCTTCGTCGGGAAAAAACCACCACTACGGGCATAGAGACTACCGAGGAAATCACTCTTCACGGTGTAGCGCTGGAATTGGTTAATAAATGTCTGTCGAAAGCCCATCGCTTCGAGGAGACTATTGGCTGCATCAAAGGCGGCCAAACTCGTCCAGTGATGGTCGTTGCGATAAAAAGTCGCTTCTTTCTCCTGTCGAATTCGGGCACTAGGATCGACGAACTGCAATTTCTTACAAAGACTCTGGAGGAACTTTAGGTAGGCCTTTTGCTCAAGATGAGGTGCATATCTCGGCAGTTTATCGGAATTTAACTCCTGCTTGTTGGCGATCGGCATAAAGAAGACCTGTGTTTTTGGCGCAATCTCCTCCAGTCGTGAATCCAGTTTCTCTAGATTCCGGGCATTGTTAAAGAATTGAGTTTGGTCATAGAGTGGCAACTGCTGGAAACGGTAACCGTCTTTCCCAAAATAAACCTTTCCATTATCGCGCTGACCGAGGAGTCGACGATAACTATGCTCGAGAGATAGATAGAACTCGCGAAAGATGAAACTATCGTTCGCATAGAGATTAAAGTCCGTCATGAACTTTCCATCGAGGAGACTCTGCTGACTGAATTTCGGAAACTGTGCCAGAGGCCGCTTCTCCTGCTGCGAATAGATTGGCGCAGGATGAATAATCAAATAGAAAAATTGACAGGCAAGAAAGATGAAGCTGACGAGGCAAAAACGGACTCGTCTATGGAGAATCTCTCGGTGAAAGCGCTGTTGTTCAATCGGAGTGGCCCTCATCGCCTCATAGGGTCGCTCCTTTTCAGAGCGCAGCGCAGCGCTCTCTTCATCGAGTTCTCGACGCTCCGCCTCGAGTGCGGCATTTCGCGCTTCTCGATATGCGTTTTCCTCCGCTCGTTTGAGGGCGCGACGCGCCTCTTTTTTCTCCTTTGAGCTGACCCGTTCTTCGGCTCGTGTCTCGCGCAGCCTTTTATTCCCTTCACGGTATTCACCAATAACCGTACCCAATGTAAGATCGCCCTCGGCTTCACTCTCCGATGCCGTGGACTCAAAGACACGCTTAAAATTCTTAAATGGATTTCGCAAGCGACGCCGCTGCTTATTTTCAACGACTGCCCCCTCTGCGATCGCTTCAGTTGGAGCCTCTGCTTCTAAAATCGACTCCGGCTCATCCGCTTTTGTGATTTCAATGACTGGATTTTGTACGACAAAGGCATGTGCATAGACTTCACCGTCGGCCGTTTTCGCCTCAGGCTCTGACGCATCTCCTAGACTTTCTTGCTGATGATGTGTCTCCAGGTTACGGGCGGCTTTAGCCAGCACATGCTCACGACTTCGGTTCAGAAAATTGAAATATGAGTTAGTCGCTTCTGGCTCCGACTCTGCCTCTGAATCTAGTGAATCGTCCAGTAGTTCTTCTGGGCTCGATGCACTGATAAGTTCTTCGTCGTGGACATTCTCATCGAGATCTATTTCTAGGCCAGCGGCCTCTTCATCGAGGTATTCACTACGAAGACGTGACCAGAAGCGCTGACGGAAGCCACGCTTTGGCTCGGACTGCTCTGGCGCTTCAATTGGCGCTTCTGCTTCGACTTCCGTAGCTCGCTCACGAGCGGCGGCCTCACGCTCTGCAGCCTCACGAGCATCCCGCATCTGCTCTCGTTGTCTACGCATTTCCAAGGTATGAAAATAAGACTCATCCGAAATGTCATAAAAGGAAACATCGTGGTTACTACGAGCCGCTTGCGAATAGGCGTCAAACATGCGCCGGCGCATCGCATCAATGCGTTCGGCCTCAACCTCACGCTCTAGGAATCCGTCTTGTGCATCGGGAAATGGCAGGGGTCGTCCGACTTGTGGGCCGGGGCGATTTCCCATTTCCTGCCGATTTCTCGGCGTCTTTGCTTTGTTGTTATCAAAATAATCATCAGGCATAGGTCAGCTCCCTAGTCAGCGGTTAAAAGCGGAAGTAGAGGAAGGGGTTGTAGGCGGCAGAGACAATCGATGCCACTGAGAAGAACCAGAGGATGAGGACGACAACGTCTTTTACAATCCGTTGGCGTCGAAGCCCAGCGAGGCTACGGCAGGATTTAGGATCGTCGAGGCGCTGGAGGAATCGTCGCGGATAAGGTGTGGAGAAGAGGATGCAGAGGATGAGGAGGATGGCATATGAGCCGAGCAGGTAGAGGAGGTCACCGCTAAAATGACGTTGCAGACCATATCGCCCGTGTTCACCATAGAGGACGCTGTGTAGTGGCAGTGGATGGACTGGGATGAAGAGTCTCGTGAGGTAACTACGAAGCTTAGCGAGGTCATCAATTGCAAAAATTGCCCAAGAAATCAATACGAGAAAGAGGGTGTAGATCCGCGCCAGGATCGGTCCCGACTTCTTCAAGAGACGAAGCAAGAAGATTTTTTCGAGAATTAAGAGGACGGCGAAGTAGAGTCCCCAGAGGATGAAGTTCCAGTTGGCACCGTGCCAGAAGCCCGTCAATAACCAAACCACGATGATATTGAAGATCTGGCGGACGATGCCGCGTCGGTTACCGCCGAGCGGGATATAGACATAGGACTTAAACCACGAGGAGAGGGAGATGTGCCAGCGCCTCCAGAAGTCCGTGATCGAGGTCGCTGTATAGGGATCTCGGAAGTTTTCGAGAAAGTGAAATCCGAAGATCGCCCCGAGACCGATCGCCATATTGGAATACGCCGCGAAGTCAAAATAAATTTGGAATGCAAAAGCAACGAGGCCGAGCCAGGCCATCGGCGTACTCAGAGTTTCCATCGGATAGGCTTGGATCCGATCCCAGAGCTCACCAATCGGGTTGGCGAGGAGGGCCTTTTGGGCGAGCCCATAAACGAAGCGGGTGATCCCACGTTCGATATCGTAGAAGCTCTCCTTTCGGAAATGCAGTTCCTGAGCAACCGTCTTAAATCGGACGATTGGGCCAGCGATAAGCTGAGGGAACATCGAAACATAGCAAGCTAGATTGATGTAATTTCGCTCGAGATCGACATGACCACGTGCGACGTCAATGACATAGGAGAGGATCTGGAAGGTGTAGAAAGAAATCCCGATCGGCAGGGCTGGGGCTTGGAAGTCGAGATCTCGCTGCAATAGATGCTGGAGATTCTCAACGAAAAAACCACTGTATTTAAAAAAGGCTAGCGCGCCAATATTCACAATAAGCGTCAAGGTTACGAAGAAAATCTTCAAAGCACGCCGCTGCTCCCGCCTCGCCCAGTCAATTGGGTAAGCAAGCCCATAATTAATCGTGATCGACACTAACATAAGTGCAATGTAGATCGGCTCGCCAAAGGCATAGAAAATCAGGGACGCAACGAAGAGA
>JAUNVS010000006.1 GCA_030537565.1 Eubacteriales bacterium
CTCCCCCTCGCTCAGTGCATAGATGAAATTTCTCAGGAGGCGCTTCGAGAACTCAGGATCGCCATCCCCCATTTTCTCTGAGTCAAAGGCGACGATGAAATCTCGGGACTCGTCACCGGCGTCAAAGCCTTCGACCTCAACGCTCTCTTCGAGGGTAAAACTCGGTCCAAATTCAACGACATACTCTTTTTTATCCTGGCGAACCTGAAAACTGCGCCGCTCTTTTTCCGCCAGCTTCGAGAGATTGATCACGGCCTCCTCATTATCCACACGAACCATCAGCCCCTCATCGGGATGTGCACTGAGGAGCTTCTTTGATTCAATTACAGGCAGTGGGCAGGTCTGCCCAACGGCATTGATCTCTTTCATTTCCAAACATCCTTTCATCGGCATGCAACAAAGCCAGCGCCGTTTCCCGTCCCGCGCTATCCCGCGCAAATTCGCCCAATTTAGAGGACGTAAATCTGTTTCTGATCCGCTTCTCGGGCGACGACCTCTCCAATGATGGCTGCATATTCGCCAGCTGCCTCTAGATCGGCGACGAGGGCTTCGGCGGACTCGGCTTCGAGGGCGATCAGGAGCCCGCCTGAAGTCTGGGGGTCAAAGCAGAGCTCCTCGATGCTCTGCTGGTGATGGCGAAATTCAACTTCAGCTTCGAGGGCCCGACGGTTTCGGACCGCCCCCGCTGTGAGGTAGAGTTCCTCGGCGGCCTCGAGTGCACCCGGTAAGACGGGGAGTCGATGGCTATAGATCCGTGCCCCAAATTTATCGGAGCAAAGTTCGCGGAGATGGCCGAGGAGGGAAAAACCTGTCACATCCGTCATCGCATGCGCTGCATGGGCGAGGGCGAGCTCAGAGGCACGGCGGTTTGAGGTGCACATCGATTCAATCAGGGTCTCATAGTGCTCAGTCGAGAGGGCTCCGACACTCTCAGCCGCTGTTAGGATCCCAACGCCGAGGCGCTTGGTGAGGACCAAGTGGTCGCCAGTCTTCGGACTGTTATTTCGTAGGAGCTGGCCCTCAGGACAGAGCCCGTTCACCGAGAGACCATATTTAACGCGCGGATCGTGGATCGAGTGGCCACCGCAGAGACTGGTATTGTTATCGAGGAGGGCCTTTGCCCCGCCTCGAAGAATCTCGGCGAGAACCTCGTCACTACCGCTCTCTGGATAGCAGACAATGCTCAGCGCCGTAATCGGCTTAGCGCCCATCGCGTAGATATCACTGAGCGCATTCGTCGCCGAAATATAGCCAAAAAGGTAGGGGTCTTCGATCGGCGGTGGAAAAAAGTCGAGTGTTTGAATTAAAAGTTGCCCATTACCCAGCCGGTAAACTGCGGCATCCTCACTTCCCTCATATCCAATGAGGAGATTCGGATCGCGCTGATCGAGGGGAACTGCCGGCAGACTCGCTAAGACCCGTTGCAGCTTCTCGATCCCGATCTTCGCATTGCAACCACCACAGACCGTCAAGGTCTCTCGTTCTTCGGACTTCGACATCTCTTCCTCCTCCTCTCAAACCATTCGGCTTAAAGTCTAGCACGATTTATTTATTGCGGAATTGATCTGGCATCGTCTTTTGACAACAAAGCCCGAGCCGACTCAGGCTCAGGCTTACCAGCCCAATTTTTAGCCTCAAGTCACCCAAATGCGTGGAAAATGACCAGCAAATGAAGTCTTGCCTTCGCAGATTCATATAAATCCTTATTAAAAGAGTCGACTTTGTTGGGATTCGCTTGACGCCACCAGCCGAGTTGTTTATAAAAACAATACTACTTAGTGAGCTGGGCTGCGTTTCTATATCCCTCGCCGCAGCGCCCGATGAGGAAAGGATCCAATTCGCAGATTGATGACGAAGCATAAGTCGATGCCAGCAGAGGCGTCCGCCATCGCCATAGAGATGGACAGAGAGCCCCTCCTCGCGCCAAACACAGAGGTCGATTCACTTCACCTCCAGTTTGAGCGTGAGAATCGCCGCTGCCTGCGCCACTTCGTCGTTCTTGCAGCCATCCTCCTCATCATCTTTGCCGTCTCCGCCCGCCTCGGTCGCTATCCCCTCGCCCTCTCCGAAATTTTCCGTTTCATTGGCGAACGAATCCAGGGCGTCGAGCGCTCTCAGTCCGCACTGAAGCCGGAAGTCTATACCGTCCTCCTCAATATCCGTCTCCCGCGCCTCCTCGTCTGCCTCATGGTCGGCACCGCCCTCTCTGTCGCTGGTTCGGCATTTCAATCGATTTTCAACAACCCGATGGTTTCGCCAGACGTCCTCGGCGCGAGTTCGGGGGCAGGGCTCTTCGCAGCCATGGGCATCCTCCTCGGCCTACCCCGCGCCTCACTCATACTCTGCTCCTTCATAGGTGGCCTCCTCTCAATCCTCGTCGTCCTCAGCATCTCTCGCTATCTTCGCTTTGAGCCGCTCCTCTCCCTCATCCTCACAGGCATGATTGTCAACTCACTGTTTTCCGCCTGTCTATCGCTTCTGAAATACATCGCCGATCCCAACAACGAACTGCCCGCCATTACCTATTGGTTGATGGGCTCATTTAGTGGCGTTTCTCGCAAAGACGTCGGCTTCGTCTTTTGGCCAGTCCTCATCGGCACCGGGATCATCATTGCTTACCGCTGGCGTCTCAACCTCCTCAGCCTCGGTAGCGACAGCGCAAAAAGCCTCGGCATCCACCTCAAGCGTGATCGAGCGATCATACTTATGGCAGCCACCCTCCTTACCGCCGCATCGGTTTCCGTTGCCGGTATGATCTCCTGGGTCGGTCTCGTCATCCCGCATTTTGCAAAGATCTACGTCGGTGCTGATCACCGTCGGGCCATTCCTGCCGCTGCCCTTATGGGTGCCGCCTTCCTCCTCCTCGTTGACGACCTCGCCCGCCTCCTCAGCACTGGCGAAATACCCCTCGGCGTTCTTACGGCCTTTGTTGGAGCCCCGATCTTCCTCTACCTCATATTCACGGAGGGCCGGCGATGAACGCATTCCATGTCGAGATCAAAAACCTTAGCTTTTCTTACAAAGACCGCCCCGTCCTCCGTAAGCTCTCTCTACAACTTGAGAGCGGACGGCTTTATTGCCTCCTGGGAAATAACGGAGCTGGTAAGACGACGCTCTTTAAATTGATGCTCGCCCTCCTGCCGCCTCCGAGTGGAACGATTTTTTTCGCGGGGCGGGATCTCGCCGACTTTAGTACCCAGGAACGGGCACGCCAAATTGCCTACATTCCTCAGGAAGAACGGGCCAATTTCCGATATCGGGCGGAAGAGATTGTCCTCATGGGTCGAGCTCCTCGTCTCGGACTCCTCCGCCAGCCAAAGAGTTCAGATCTCAGGCAGGTTGCAGCGGTGATGGCGAAGCTTCGCATCGGTCATCTGGCGGGCCGCTATTATCCAGAATTATCTGGTGGTGAGCGACAGCTCTTACGAATCGCCCGCGCCCTCCTCCAAGACAGTCCATTTCTGATCATGGATGAGCCCTGTACTGGTCTCGATTACGGCCATCAGATGCGCATGCTCGAGACGGCCAAGCAGCTGGCTCGCGAGGGCTACTTGGTTCTCTTTTCGAGCCACAACCCTCAGCAGGCGGAACTCTTCGCGGACGAGATCCTCCTCCTCAGAGATGGTCAGATGCAGTCCAGCCAGAACGACTGCGAACTTTTATCTGAAATATATAACTATCCCCTGAAGCGTTACCCGATCGAGGGAAAATACAGTGCCCTTCTTCCAGATCTCAGTTACCTCGAGGAACGCTTTGATGCATCTAGTGTGAAGCGATCATAGATCGTTGAAGATAGAAAGGAATTTTCGTAATGAAAAGACATCTAAAAGCATTGGCATTTGCCTTAGCCCTCAGTTTCTTACCGAGTTTCGGCGCTGCGCTCCATGCGGAGGAAGCGTCTGCCTCGGAAGCGAAGACCCGTCAGGTGGTCGACGATGCAGGCCGTGAGGTGGAGATTCCCCTCGAGATTCAGAGCGTTGCACCCTCGGGTGGGGTTGCGACTCTCGTACTGTTTACAGCTGCTCCTGAGAAGCTGGCAGCCGTGTCGCGCAGCTTTTCGAAGCCTCAGTTGAAGTATCTCGATAAGAAGTATGCGGATCTTCCCGAGATTGGCCAGTTTTACGGTAAGAAGGCGAATCTTAACCTCGAGGAGCTCCTCCGTATTAAGCCTGATCTGATCATCGATATCGGTGAAAAGAAGAAGACGGTTAAAGAGGATATGGATGGGATTCAGGAGCAGACGGGTATTCCGACCCTCTTTATTGAGGCGCTGACGCCTGAAATGGGCGATGCTTATCGCAAGCTCGGTAAGATCCTCGGTAATGAAGAGCGTTGTGAGAACTTGGCGAAATACTGTGAGGCGAGTCTCGCGCGCAGTGCTAAGGTGCTCGAGTCTCTGACGGATGCGGATAAGAAGACTGTTTATTGGGCGATGGGCGATGCAGGCCTCAATACTAACGCGCTCGGTTCTTTCCAGTCGGAGATTCTCGACCTCGTCGGTGCGGACAATGTCTGTAAGGCTGAGCCCGTGAGCCGTGGTGGCGGTACAGAGGTTTCTATGGAGGACGTGCTTCAGTGGAAGCCAGAATACGTCCTCGTCGACAGCCCAAGTCTTGCTGAGACGATGGCCGCAGATCCAGCATGGCAGGATTTCTTCAGTCAGAATCCTGAGTCGAAGCAGGTTCTCGTGCCCTATGGTCCATACGGTTTCCTGGCGGGTCCGCCTTCGGTCAATCGCTTTATCGGCCTCGCATGGTTGGGTCAACTCCTCTATCCAGAGAAGTATGAGCTCGATGTCCGCCAAGAGGTGAAAGAGTTCTATGAGCTCTTCTACCAGGTGGAGTTGACGGATGAGGCCCTCGATGAGCTGTTGGCAGAGGGGTCTGAGGCGCCTGCGGCAAAGGCGGCCTAGGTCTTTGAGGCAAGTGTCCTATGAGGAGGTGGCTGGGTGAGAACCCGCCACCTTTTTTTGTGCCCAGAGAGGGGCGGAGGGCTTGTTTTTGAGTTCAGGGATGCTGAAAATGACTGTGATCGTACGCACAATGTGCGCAAAAGCCAAAAATTTGGTAAAATTACACGAAAGTAGCGGCGTTACTTGTCGAAATATGCTGGTCAATTACTAGCGCATGAGATAAAAGTAACACAGATACTTGATTTTAAGAATTAAGTACCATATCATAGAGGTATCGACAGATCTTTTTGTCAGTAAGGAGGCTTTAGCTGCGTGCTGAGTCGTGAGGACAAACGGCAGTATTTAGAATCACTGTATAGCCAGGTTGATTTCATGGCACAGGTTTCTGGACCAAACTGCGAGGTTGTGTTGCGCGATTTCCATGATGGAGAGAGCGAGATTCTCTACATCGTTAATGGCAGCATCAGTGGTCGCCATGTTGGTGAGAGGATCAGTGGTTTCATGCTGAAGAAGATCATGCGTGAGGATTACCACAAGACCGATTACGTTTCCAACTATTTACTCGTTAACGAACAGGATCAGAAACTCCTGCGTGCTTCAACTTATTACATCAAACGCGATGGTGAGCTCTATGGTCTTCTATGCGTTAACTATGATGTGACGGGTTTGATGCGCTATCGGGATTTCCTCAATGAATCGCTCTTTTATGGATTGGGCGATTTTACGAAAGAGGAGACGGACTTCGTGGCTAAACCGCTCGATGAGCTTGTCGACAGTATGATTCGTCAGGTCGTGTTGTATTGGGATCGCGAGATCCCGTTGGCACGCGTCGATCTCGATCAGAATCCGATTCGCCAGTTGTATCAACTTAAACTCTTTCAATATAAGGGAACGGTCAGTCGTGTATCAGAGCTACTGAATATTTCGACTCAGTCGATTTACCGATACATTAAGGAAATTGACGATCTTTTGTTTAAAGAGAAACAGAGACAACACGAATTGAATATGGTCGGCAAACGCCGGGCCAAGAAGAACTCGTGAGATCCAGTTTGACTGGATGGACTTAGCCGAATCAGCTCGGGGAGCTGCGGAAATATGATGATTGGATTCGATCCAAGAAAGGTGGAAAACACTATGGGCACACAAGGTTTTAGTGAATTAATGGCACGTTTGGAGAAGCTGGATTTCCAGAAACTCTACCAGGATGACTTTTTCCTGACATGGGATAAGAGCCGCGAAGAGCTCGACGCAATTTGGGTCGTCGCTGATGCGATCCGTAAGCTCCGCGAAGAGAATAAGTCGACGCGCATCTTCGATTCCGGTCTCGGTATCTCGATTTTCCGTGACAACTCGACCCGTACGCGTTTCTCGTTCATGAGCGCTTGTAACCTCCTCGGTTTGGAAGTTGCTGACCTCGACGAGAAGAAGAGCCAGATCGCTCACGGTGAGACCCTCCTCGAGACGGCCAACATGGTTTCCTTCATGGCCGATGTCATCGGTATCCGTGATGACATGTACATTGGTAAGGGCCACACCTATCAAAAGGAATTTGCCGACAGTGTTAAGCGTGGTTTCGAAGAGGGCATCCTCGAGCAGCGCCCAACCGTCGTTTCGCTTCAGTGCGACATCGACCACCCCACGCAGATGATGGCCGACTCGCTCCACTTCGCTCACTACTTCGGTAACGGCGATATGGAATCCCTTAAGGGTAAGAAAATTGCTATGACTTGGGCCTACAGCCCCAGCTATGGTAAGCCCCTCTCCGTTCCCCAGGGTGGTATTGGTCTTTGGACCCGCCTCGGCATGGACGTTGTCCTCGCCCATCCAGAAGGCTACGAAGACATGGACGATGTTATCGAAGTTGCGAAGAAGAATGCCGCTGAGTGCGGTGGTTCCTTCACCGTGACCAACAGCATGGAAGAAGCCTTTAAGGATGCAGATATCGTCTATCCTAAGAGCTGGGCTCCATTTAAAGCCATGGAAGAGCGCACCGAGCTTTATGGCAACGGCGACTTCGACGGCATCGATGAGCTCGAGCAGCGCCTCCTGCAGCAGAACGCTAAGCATAAGGACTGGACCGTTACGGAAGAGCTGATGAAGGTCACGAAGGATGGTAAGGCCCTTTACTGCCACCCACTGCCCGCCGACATCACCGACGTTTCGTGTAAAGAAGGCGAAGTCGACGCTTCGGTCTTCGATCGCTATCGTAAAGAGCTTTATGCTCAGGCTAGCTTCAAACCCTATATCATCGCCGCGATGATCTTCCTCCAGAGAGTGAAGAATCCTAAGGCCAAGCTCGAAGAGCTGTATAAGGCTGATGTCAAGCGCATGCAAGAGTAATCTCAATTACTAACGCAATATAATAGGAACAGTTACTGGCCGGCTGCGGTCGGCCAGTACATCCATTTGATATATGGAAAAAGGAGAAAAAGCGAAAATGGCTAAGAATCTTGATTATAAGAAGATTGCAGAAGCGGCAGAATCCTACCGCGCAGATATGACGAAGTTCCTCCGCGACCTCATCTACCTTAAGGGTGAGAGCTGCGAAGAGGGCGATAAGTCCCGTCGTATTCAGCAGGAAATGGAAAAGGTCGGCTTCAATAAGACGATGATCAATAAGCAGGGCAGCATCCTTGGTTGGATGGGTACTGGTAAGAAGCTCATCGGCTTCGACGGCCATATCGACACCGTTGGTATCGGTAACCGTAACAACTGGGAATTCGACCCCTACGAAGGCTTCGAAGATGAAAACCTCATCGGTGGCCGTGGTGGTTCCGACCAGCTCGGTGGTGTTGTCTCCGCTGTTTACGCTGCGAAGATCATGAAGGATCTCGGTATGCTCAGCGATGAGTACACCGTCCTCGTCACCGGTACTGTCCAGGAAGAAGACTGTGATGGTAACTGCTGGCTCTACATCATTGAGCAGGATAAGATCCGTCCCGACTTCGTCGTTTCGACCGAGCCCACCGACGGTGGTATCTATCGTGGACACCGTGGTCGTATGGAAATCCGCGTTGAAGTTTCTGGCATCAGCTGCCACGGTTCAGCTCCTGAGCGTGGTGACAACGCCATTTACAAGATGGCTAAGATCCTCAATGAGGTTGAACTCCTCAACGAGAATCCTGCTGACGCAGAGATTAAGGGTCTGGCTAAGATGCTCGAAGAGAAGTACAACCCAGAGTATAAGGAAGCCAACTTCCTCGGCCGTGGTACGGTTACGACCTCTGAGATCTTCTATACCTCGCCTTCACGCTGCGCCGTTGCGGACAGCTGCGCCATCTCCCTCGACCGTCGTATGACGGCTGGCGAGACCTGGGAATCCTGCTTGCAGGAGATCGCCGATCTGCCTTCATGCAAGAAGTTCGGTGCGAAGGTCACGATGTACAAATATGCCCGTCCAAGCTGGACTGGTGTTGCCTATGAGCAGGACTGCTACTTCCCAACATGGGTCCTCCCGGCCGACGACGTAATCACGAAGTCCGTCGAGGAAGCCCACCACAACCTCTATGGTGACAAGCGTACGTCGCCGAAGGTTGAGAAGGAAGAGAAGAAGCGTGCCGCACGTCCTCTGACGGACAAGTGGACCTTCTCCACCAACGGTGTTGCGATCATGGGTCGTCACAAGATCCCGGTCATCGGTTTCGGACCTGGTGCTGAAGATCAGGCCCACGCCCCGAACGAAATCACGTTCAAAGACGACCTCGTCGTCTGCGCAGCAGTTTATACGTGCATTCCCACGCTCTACTGCGAAAACCTGAAGTAATTCGTAATTTGGCATAGGATGAGGCCTTCGGTGACGGTTTAGCCGCCGGAGGCCTTTTCCACCTAAGATACGAGCAATAATTTTTAGATGTATAGAGGAAGAATATGGGAAAGAGAATTTTAGTTTCTTTGGGGGGCAATGCCCTCGGTACACAGTTCGATGATCTCGTCGAGAGCGTCGGCGTCATCGCCAAGCCAATCGCTGGCCTGATTAAAGATGGTCACGAAGTCGTCGTCTGCCACGGTAACGGTCCACAGGTCGGTTACATTAAGACGAGCCTGGATAAGGGTAATGCCTCAGATGGCATCATCGATTTCCGTAAGACCCTACCTCTGGCGGACTGCGTCGCCATGAGCCAGAGCTACATCGGCTATCACCTCCAGAATGCGATCGAGAATCAGCTCCACGCCCTCGGTATCGAAAAAGAAGTCGCTACCGTTGTCACCCGTGTTGAAGTCGATCCTCAGGATCCCCTCTTTAAGAACCCGACTAAGCCAATCGGTGCCTTCTTTACAAAAGAAGAGTCCCAGGTCCTCGTCGACGCCGGTAAGACGGTGATCGAAGACAGTGGCCGTGGCTATCGTGAAGTCGTCGCCTCACCGATTCCTCAGGACATCCTCGAGAAAGAGACGATCCATGCGATGATGAACAGCGGTGCTGTGGTGATCGCTGGTGGTGGTGGCGGTATTCCCGTCTACACCGAGAATGGTTGGACGAAGAAGATCGACGCCGTTATCGATAAGGATCGCGTCTCGGTCATGCTCGCTGCCATGGTCGAAGCTGACAGCCTCGTCATCCTTACCGGTGTCGAAAAGGTCGCTGTTAACTTCAATACCCCTGAGCAAAAAGATCTCGATACGATGACGCTCGCCGAGTGCGAACAGTACATTAAAGAAGGCCAGTTCCCAGCTGGATCGATGCTGCCGAAGATTGAGTCTGCGATGCAGTTCGTCCGTTCGGGTGCGGGTCGCTCTACCTTGATCACTTCCTTAGACAAGCTGGTCGAAGGCCTGCGCGGTGAAACCGGCACGCTCGTCGTCGAATAGTTAGAATTTGGATGCGAGCCTGCTGCGTCTGCTGCGGGCTCGCTCTTTAAATGAGGAATTGGATCATGCTGCTTTATAACGCAAACATATTTACCAACGATGAGCGTCAGCCCTTCATTGAAGACGGCGCAATCGTTGTTAATGGAAATGAAATTACCGCCGTCGGCAAGCGTCAGGATTTGGAAACGGCCTATCCCCAGGAAGAGAAAATCGACCTCGGGGGCAAGCTCGTCTTACCAGGACTTATTAACTGCCATACGCATATCTATAGCGCCTATGCGCGGGGTATGGCGGTCTCCAAACCAACGCGTAACTTTATTGAAGTCCTAGAGAATCTCTGGTGGGCTCTCGATAAAAAGTTGACCGTCGAAGACGCTAAGCTCTGCGCTTATCAAACCATGATCGAATCGATCCGCAATGGCGTGACCTGTCTCTTTGACCACCACGCTGCGCCGAATGGCGTCGAGGGTTCCCTCGATGCCATTGCTGAAGTCGCTCTCGAGCTCGGCATGCGTGCTGACCTCTGCTATGAATTGACAGATCGTGACGGCGAGCGCGTCCGTGACCTCGGTCTTGCAGAGAACCGTCATTTCATCGAGCGCTGCAAGCGTGAGAATAACGATTACTTACGCGCCCATTTCGGACTTCATGCCAGCTTTACCCTCAGTGATGAGAGTATGGCAAAGGCAGCGGATATCGTTCATGAACTCGATGCAGCGGTACACTGTCACTGTGCTGAGGGACTGGATGACCAACTCTTCTGTGTTCGTCAGCATGACTGCCGCGTCATCGAGCGCCTCGAGCGTTTCGGCTTGATGAGCGATCATGCTCTCGTCGTCCACCTCTGCCACTGTGCTGCGCGTGAGCTCGACATCATTAAGAAGCACGACTCGATCGCGCTTCATAATCCAGGTAGCAATATGAACAACGCAGTTGGACGCACCCCCCTCGAGGGTCTCCTCGAGCGCGAGATCCTCACGGGTCTTGGCACCGACGCCTATACACATGATATGTATGAGTCGATGAAGACGGGAAAAGTTCTCTATGCACACGATCGCTGCCAGACCGGTGAAGGCTTCGGCCAGATGCTTAAACTTCAGTTTGAGAACAATCCGAAGATTGCAGCGCGCTTCTGGGATAAGCCGATGGGCCGTATCCAAGCAGGCGCCTATGCAGATCTCTGCGCATACGAATACCTGCCCTTTACTCCTCTAAATGCCAACTCGATCGGTGGCCACATCCTCTTCGGACTCTCGGGTAAACTTTGCACCGACAATATGATCAACGGAAAATTCGTCATGAGAAATCGTGAGATTCTCGGCTGTGACGAGGCGCGCGTCGCGGCGCGTTCACGTGAGCGTGCAGCGGAGATTTGGCCTCTAATGTAGGACAAGTCGCCAGCAGCCCACCCTGCGACTGAGTTAGTTTATTAAAATTGTGCCGAGCACAAGAAAGGATACAATATGTATAAGAACTTTAAGATGACGGACATCCAGAAAGCCCAGACCGATGAGCGCGTGCGCGACTTCCTCAGCATGGAAGCTTGTGCGAACGTCAGCAGCTACCACAAGTCCTATCCCCAGTACACTTCGACCCCACTGGTTGAGCTAAAAGAAACGGCTGCCCACTTCGGCCTGAAGAATGTCTTCGTTAAAGACGAGTCCTATCGTTTTGGCCTCAACGCCTTTAAAGTGCTCGGCGCCTCCTATGCCATGGGCGTCTACCTCGCCGAGAAACTGGGTCTTCCCCTCGAGAAGCTCAGCTATGAAGCCCTCACGAGTCAAGAAGCAAAAGAGAAGCTCGGTGACATGACTTTCATTACCACGACCGATGGTAACCATGGCCGTGGCCTCGCCTGGACTGCTCAGCAGCTCGGCTACAAGTCGATCGTTAAGATGCCAAAGGGTTCTGCCCAGGAGCGTCTGGACAACATCCGCGCCTGTGGTTCGGATGCTGAGATTACCGACATGAACTACGATGACGCCGTCCGTCACTGTAACGAGCTCGCCCAGAAGCATGGCTATGTCATGGTTCAGGATACGGCTTGGGAAGGTTATACCCAGATTCCCAAAGACATCATGCGCGGTTATGCGACGATGGCCTTTGAAGCCATCGAGCAGCTCGGCGACACCGTCCCGACCCACGTCTTCCTCCAGGCTGGCGTTGGCTCGATGGCGGGTGCTGTCGCAGGCCTCCTTGCCAACCACTATGGCGATAAGAAGCCGATGATCGTGATCGTTGAACCCAATAAGGCAGACTGCATCTATCGCACCGCTGAAGCAAAAGACGGCAAGCTCCACTTCGTCACTGGCGACATGGACACGATCATGGCCGGTCTCGCCTGCGGTGAGCCAAACCAGATCGGTTGGGACGTCCTCACCGAGACGGCAGAATATGCGGTTTCCGCACCTGACTGGGTTGCTGCCCGCGGTATGCGCGTCCTCGGTAATCCCGTTGGCCAAGACCGTAAGATCATCTCCGGTGAGTCCGGTGCCGCCACCTTCGGCTTCGTCTCGACCGTCATGGAGCGTGAAGAGCTCAAAGAACTGCGTGAGCAGCTCAAGCTCGACGAGAACTCCGTCGTTCTCTGCTTCTCGACCGAGGGTGACACCGATCGTAAGAACTATCTCGACACGGTTTGGGATGGCAAAGACAGCAGCTATAACGGCTAATCTCCGTTCAAATTACAGATTTGAAGATGGTCCTGCGGGGCCATCTTTTTTTTTGTTTGAAAAAAGAGTTCTCGCATCTGCTAGTGAAAGCATCCGCGAGTTCTAACGGATTTTTTTTCTAAAAATCGCAATGGAATCTCTGATAAATATCGAAGAGAGTGGTACTATATATGTAACTAATCGAAGGAAGAAGGAGTCTATTATCGATATCATCATCAAAAATCGAATTGCTGAGTTCCGCAAAGAAAAGGGTTTATCGCAACACAGATTAGCGAAAGCGGTCGGGCTAAAAAGAAGGTCCATCATGGCCTATGAGAACTATCAGATTAGTCCAACGCTAGAAACCGCTTACAAAATCTGTCAGGTGCTAGAAAAAGACTTCTTAGAGGTCTTTTTGATTAATTCAATCGAATAGGAGTTTCCCATGGGGCTATTTACACAAAACACAAAAGAAATTAGAGCAAAGGTGCAAGGAGTTTTCCATAATACGAGCAACTATGTTGTTGCGGTTCAGCATCGCAGTGCACTAAGACAATTCGGATCATTAATTGTATCGAACGTATTGAATGCAACAGATAGCAACAGAACTTTTCTGCTCTACTTTGATAAGCAAGGAATCTACGAAGCAGAAACCTCGTTTAGCGAAAAAAGCCAGTTCTTATTAATGCCTTGGCATGAAATTTCTGACTTTTCCTACCGAGATAAAGGAGGACATATTTTGCTCTCCTACACACATTTGGGTCAAAAACGCGGATATCAGATTGATTTCAATGGTGCAATTATGAAAGATAATCGTGAAAACACTCTTTCGTTGATCCAGAAAGACTGGAATAGAGTTTACTGATTTTTCCCAAATGAAATATTGCTGTTTAAATGTTCATCAGAAAAAAGAGTGCCGGGGTCAGCTTAAGCAAGTCCAGCACTCTTTACTTATACATGAAGTTTATCCAAGCTTATCCCCCAATTGCGCATTGACCTGCCGAGATTGCGATCGAGGCGAGAATACCTGCTACATTAAATTTAATTCCGAGTTTTACTAGTTGTTTTCCGAGGCTTTCGGCTACTTTTTCCCCATGCTTTTCCTTCGATATACTTCTTAAGATCGCCGCTGCTTAGCAAGTGGTCTTGAGGAAAAATGAGGATTTGTTCTGGCAAATGGTCCTTTGTATAGAGTTTCTTGGCTACCTAGAGCAAGCTATGTGCCATGTTCGTCGCCATACTTTTGTTTCAAAAGACTTTCGTTAATGCTCAGTTTTCCATTTTCCCATGGTCTAGCTTCCTCAAAAATGAAGCGAAGTTCGTTTTCAATGTTTTTCAATTCCTCTGCAGAGATGTTTTCTGTCTTGGAAGGCGCATTTTGCTCTGCTGCGAATACCGTTGCAGGATTCGTAAACAGATTGAGTGCAACTAATCCTGTCAAGAAACCAGTCAATAGATTTCTAAATTTGCTTTTGAGACTAAACTCTCCATATTCGGTTTTGGCGTTGGGCAAAGTGATTCGGGTTAAAACGAAACAGTCCTAGCTTATATAAAGGAATATCCGATATCGATTTTTTGCCCTGATATTTCCAAGAAATACAGGCTTATCTGCCAGATCGAGGTGTCAGAGATACTGCACATCGATCTGGGTCATGCATTTCTTATAGCAGACGCTCATGGAATTCCCAGCGCTTCCAGTCCAAGTCAAATTATCCGGCTTTTGTGAATCTGTCGGATGCTTGCTGTCCAGACACAGCGCCCTTTATTGACATAAAAATAATTGATAGGGCAGAAAACCATATGACATCACCAATTATCGGCTACAATAGGCCGAAGATATTGGATTTCCTGATCTGTGTGAGAGGCGTAGAAGGGGAGGTCGGCGT
Source organism: Eubacteriales bacterium (assembly GCA_030537565.1). GTDB lineage: Bacteria > Bacillota > Clostridia > Saccharofermentanales > Fastidiosipilaceae > JAUNVS01. The sequence goes on from JAUNVS010000006.1 coordinate 14,259, forward strand.
CATGGAACGAGCAATTCGGGCGATATCGGCGAGAAATTGGGCACGTTTGGCGCTGCTCTTTGTCACCGTCGTTTGGGGGGCTGGTTTTGTCGCTGCAGATGTGGCCCTCAGGACTTATCGCCCATCGGAGATCCTCCTCTTTCGCTTTATTTCAGGGCTAGGCCTCAGCCTCTTGCCGCTTATCTGGCAGCGGCGCCCGCTGGCTCCGCTTGTTGCTCGCTCGACGCGGGGCTACCGCCGGGGCCGTTACTACGCCCTCGCCTGTGGATTCTGTCTCTTCCTCGGCTTTCTCTTTCAGACTGAGGGCCTGCAGTTCACGACTCCCTCGAAAAATGCCTTTTTGACATCGCTTAACGTCATCGTCGTTCCCTTTCTTGAGGCGATTTTTGGCCGAGAGCGACTTCGGCCGTCGCGCCTAGTTGCGGCGGGTCTAGCCCTCTTCGGTGTCGGACTTCTGACCCTAGATGCCAATTTCCAGATTGGACTCGGTGATGGCCTCAGCTTCATATGCGCTTTTTGTTTTGCGGCGCAGATGTTCTTACTGAGTTTGGCTCTGAGAGAGATCAGTTCCGAAGAGGCGATCCGACTTGAGCTTCTCTCGGCGACGGTCTTCGGAGCACTTTACTATCTCGTCGTCGGTCTCAGACCTCTGCGCTTCGAGGGTCTGCCCTTTCTCGGCCTCCTCTTCCTCGGATTTATCAGCACGGGCCTTTGCTACTTCTTGCAATCCCTCAGCCAACGTTATCTCTCCGCCTCAGAAACCGCCATCATCCTCTCGCTGATCGCCGTCTTCGCTTGCCTCTTCTCGGTATGGCTTCTCGGTGAGGCCCTGAGTTTACGGATGCTTCTGGGGGCGCTTTGCATCATGATGGCCGTTATTGGTATCAATTTTTTTGAGGATAAAAGACATCGCCTGTGAGTCTGTATAGCAAAACGCCCGCGGGTGCCAGTATCGAATTTCACAAATAAGTGCTTGCAAAATTGTGCAATGGATGGGATCGATGCGGAAGGCTATTCTTATCAATTCATATTTGCTAAGCTTGCGCTAAGTTTATCTATGGAGGATATGGCTTATGGTACCAGTATTGGCGGCTCTTTCGCCCTTACAGATTAAGGTTTTGCTCATCGTGATCGTCTATTTGCTCGCGATGCTCGCAATTGGTTTCTGGTCTTCGAAGAAGATCGAGAGTAATGAGGACTTCATGCTCGCAGGGCGTAAGCTCGGGCCGCTACTCTTAGCGGGTACCCTGGCCGCCACTGAAATTGGTGGGGGTTCGTCACTTGGCGTGGTCGAAAAGGCCTACGGCCAGTGGGGGCTCGGTGCCTCGTGGTACGTCATCACGATGGGCATCGCCTTTGTGATCCTCGCTTTTATTGCCCCGAAGCTGCGTAGTGCCGAGGTTAAGACGGTGCCAGAGTATTTCCGTCGTCGTTATGGGCGTTCTTCTGGCATCATTACAGCGATTATCATGCTCTTACCGTTGATCGGTCTAACCGCTTCTCAGTTCATCGCCTCTGCAACGATTCTCAGCGCCCTGCTCGGAATTAATCTAAAGGTCGCTATCACGGTCGTGGCGATTGTTGTTACCGTCTATTCAATCATGGGTGGTCTCTGGGCCGTTGCGATGACGGACTTTGTCCAGGTCTTCCTCATCGTCTTGGGCATGGGACTTGCTGTTCCTTATGCACTGAACCTCGCTGGCGGTTGGGGCCAGGTGGTTCAAAATGTCCCCGCGGAGACGCTGAGTATGTTCCAGGGAATTTCGGTTTCTACGATCATCAGTCTCATCATCATGTACACGGCTTCATTCATGGTTGGTCAGGAGGCGGTCTCCCGCTTCTACGCCGCACGTAGTCCAAAGGTCGCTCTGAAGGGCTCGGTGATTTCGGCGATCGTAAACTTTGTCTATGCCTTTATTCCGACGGTTCTCGGTATCATCACCCTCGCCCTCGTCAACATGGGGAAGATGGATTCAGATGCCATCCTCGCAGATGGTGCGAAGATGGCCCTCCCACACGTGGCGATGGCGGCGATGCCAGTTCTCATCGTCGGTTTGCTCTTCTCGGGAATTATCTGTGCGACGATGAGTTCGGCGGATTCGGACCTCCTAGGTGCTGGGTCGATCTTCGCCAATGACTTGTACAAACAGTACATTCGCAAAGAAGCGAGCGCCAATGAGGTGATGAATGTGACGCGAGTTACGATGCTCATCGTTGGCATCTTCGCATGGCTGATTGCCATCAGCAATTCTCAGAACCTGATTAATATCCTGATGTTCTCCTTTACCTTACGTGCTGCGGGTTCCTTCTTCCCATACATCTTCGGTCTCTATTGGAAGAAGTCCTCGATTTTCGGAACGATCGCCTCGCTCGTGGGTGGATCTGCAATCGTCATTTGGCTCGAGCATTCTGGGACCCATCCCTTCGGTCAGGTTGAGCCGATCATTCCAGGACTGGTGGTCAGCTTCATCCTCTTCATCGGCTTTAGTCTTCTCGCACCGAGCAAGCGGGGTGACTGCGAGTTGGCGCCTGAGGAATAAGTTGTCTGAGCTCGTTTCAGTGGTTTAGCCACAGAGGATACAATTAAGCAATATTTGGCTCAGGTCGGGGTCGCGCAGGACGTGATTCTGGCCTGGGCCTTTTACTTTTGCTGTGGTCAAAGACGATTTGGGTGAAGACCGCAGGGCGAATCCTTATAAAAATTTGCTTGAATAAACAAAAAAGAGTCTTGACAAAGTGACGAAATTCACCTTACTTGTCAAAAGCTTTTTCGGCTGAACGGAAAAGTTCACGCTTGCTTTCTCATATATAGAAGTTTAAAGAGGTGGCCAGAAGCGGGCGGTGTTATGATCGCCTGTGTTTTGCTGCTCCGAAGTTCTTTCGGAAATCCACAGCGCGAGGTGAGAAGATGGTGCATCCAGTTAAGTACGGACGTTCGGAACGAATGTCTTACTCGAAATTGCGTGAAGTCATCGATACCCCCGATTTGCTTGAAATTCAGAAAAACTCTTACCAGTGGTTCCTCAATGAGGGCCTACGAGAGGTTTTGGACGACGTTAGTCCGATTACAGATTTCAGCGGGGACATCGAACTGACTTTTTCAGAACAGTCATTTGATATCGAACATCCAACCCATACTCTTGAAGAGAGTAAAGAAAAAGACGTTAACTACGCCGCTCCTCTGCGAGTGAAGGTTCGTCTTTTTAACCGTCGTACGGGTGTGCCGCGTGAGCAGGAGATCTTCCTCGGCGACTTCCCGATTATGACGGAGAACGGCACCTTTATTATCAATGGTGCAGAGCGTGTCATCATCTCGCAGCTTGTTCGCTCGCCAGGCGTTTATTTTTCGAGCTCGATTGATAAGAAGACAGGTCGCAAGCTCTGGGGTGCTCAGATCATCCCGAATCGCGGGGCCTGGCTTGAGTTTGAAACGGATGCGAATCAGGTGATTAATGTCCGTGTCGACCGCACTCGTAAGTTCCCGCTTACGGTCTTCCTGCGCTCGCTGGGCTTCGGTAGCAATGATGAGATCATCGATACCTTCGGCGATGATGAGAAGATTATGGCGACCTTGGAAAAGGATAGCTGCAATAATCGCGATGAGGGTCTCCTCGAGCTCTATCGCAAGCTTCGTCCCGGTGAGCCGATTTCGGTTGAGGGGGCGGAGAGCCTGTTGCAGAATCTCCTCTTCGATCCACGTCGTTATGACCTCGCCCGCGTGGGTATTTATAAGGTGAATAAGAAACTGGCCCTCGTCGACCGCATTTGTGGACATAAGTGTGCGAAGACGGTTGTCAGCGAAGATGGTGAGATCCTCATTGAAGAGGGTGAGACGATCAGCGCTGAGGCGGCGATGGCAGCCCAGAATGCGGGGATTAATGAAATTTGGATCTTCCCGATTTCGCACGTGGGTGAGCGGATCATCGAGGGTCAGACGGCCCTGCGCGTGATCTCCAATCTTCGCGTCGATGCGAAGAGCTACCTCGAGACCCAGTTCGATCCCAGCTTGATGGCAGACTTTGATTTCGAGGCCCTCGGGATTATCGAGCAGGTCCGGATCAGCGTCCTACGTGAAATCGTCGAAGAAGTTCTCGCCAGTGAGGAAGATCGCAGCAGTCTCCTCAAGCAACTTTTGAATCAGAAGCGTCATGAGCTCCAGCCGAAGAATCTCACGGTTGAAGATATTATCGCTGCCGTTAACTATTTCCTCGGTCTTTCGAGTGGCGTCGGTAGCACCGATGACATCGATCACCTCGGCAACCGTCGCGTCCGTTCGGTTGGTGAGCTGCTTCAGAACCAGATCCGCATCGGTTTCTCGCGCATGGAGCGCGTCGCCCGTGAACGCATGGGTGCCCTCCCCGATATGGATAAGGCGCTTCCTCAGAATATCGTGAACGCTCGTCCGATTTCCGCGGCGGTAAAAGAGTTTTTCGGCTCTTCGCAGCTCTCACAGTTTTGTGATCAGCCAAACCTCCTCGCTGAACTGACTCACAAGCGCCGTCTTTCAGCCCTCGGTCCGGGTGGTCTTTCCCGTGATCGTGCGAACTTCGAAGTCCGTGACGTTCACACCTCGCACTACGGCCGTATGTGCCCTATCGAGACACCTGAAGGTCCAAACATCGGTCTGATTAACTCCCTCGCCTCGTATGCGAAGGTCAATAAGTACGGCTTCATCGAGACCCCCTTCCGTTTGTACGATAAAGAAAAGGGTGTGGTTACCAACGAAGTCCAGTACATGACGGCGGATGTCGAGGATAACTACTACATTGCCCAGGCTAATGAACCCCTCGATGAGAATGGTCGATTCATTGCAAAAAAGGTCACGGTCCGCTGGCTTGACCAGTTCCTCCAGGTTGACCCAGAGCGCGTCGACCTCATGGACGTTTCACCGAAGCAGCTGGTTTCGGTTGTTACTTCGTTGATCCCCTTCCTCGGAAACGATGACGCTAACCGTGCCCTCATGGGTTCAAACATGCAGCGTCAGGCGGTGCCGTTGGTTAAGACGGAATCCCCGATCATTGGTACGGGGATGGAGTACAAAGCGGCCCACGACTCTGGCGTCTGCGTGATTGCGAAAAATAGTGGCGTGGTCGAGCTCGTCGAAGGTGACGCCATCGTCGTTCGCAACGATGCTGGCGGCCAGGACGTCTACCCACTGATTAAGTATCAGCGTTCGAATCAGAACACCTGCATTAACCAGCGTCCCCTCGTTAAGATGGGCGAAAAGGTCGAGGCGGGTGACACGATCGCCGATGGTCCCTCGACCGACCAGGGTGAAGTCGCCCTCGGACGCAACGTCCTCATCGGCTTCATGACCTGGGAAGGTTACAACTACGAGGACGCCGTCCTCCTTAATGAACGCCTCGTCCGCGATGACGTCTATACCTCGATCCACATTGAAGAGTACGAGTGTGAGGCCCGTGACACCAAGCTCGGTGCCGAGGAAATCACCCGTGAAATCCCCAATGTCGGTGATACGGCGATGAAAGACCTGGACGAATTTGGCGTCATCCGTCTCGGTGCTGAGGTGCACTCCGGCGACATCCTCGTCGGTAAAGTCACACCAAAGGGTGAGACCGAGTTGACTCCCGAGGAGCGCCTCTATCGTGCGATCTTCGGTGAAAAGGTCCGCGAAGTCCGCGATACCTCGGTTCGTGTTCCACACGGTGAGTCGGGTATCGTCGTCGACATTAAGACTTTTACAAAGGAAAACAACGACGAACTTAAGCACGGTGTTAACAAGCTGGTGCGGGTTTATGTGGCCCAGAAGCGTAAGATCAGCGTCGGTGATAAGATGGCGGGTCGCCACGGTAACAAAGGTGTTATCTCGCGAATCCTTCCAGAAGAGGACATGCCCTTCCTCGAAGATGGTACGCCGCTGGACATCGTCCTCAACCCGCTCGGTGTTCCGAGCCGCATGAACATCGGCCAGGTTCTCGAGGTTCACCTCGGCCTCGCCGCGAAGAAGCTTGGTTGGAAGATTGCCACCCCTGTTTTCGATGGTGCGACGGAAAAGGATATTTCTGAAGCCTTCGAGCAGGCCGGCATCGATCCCGATGGTAAGGCGATTCTCTACGATGGTCGCACGGGCGAACCCTTTGAGAATCGAATCACAGTCGGCATCATGTACTACCTCAAACTGGCCCACTTGGTCGACGATAAGATTCACGCCCGTTCGATCGGTCCGTATTCACTCGTCACCCAGCAGCCCCTCGGTGGTAAGGCCCAGTTCGGTGGTCAGCGCTTCGGTGAGATGGAGGTCTGGGCCCTCATGGCCTACGGTGCCGCCTATACGCTCCGTGAGATGTTGACGGTGAAATCCGATGACGTAAACGGTCGTACGAAGACCTACGAAGCAATCGTAAAGGGTAAGAATATCCCTGAGAGTGGCATCCCAGAATCCTTTAAGGTTCTGGTAAAAGAATTGCAGTCCCTCTCCCTCGACGTGCGCATCTTCACCCAGGATGAAGAAGTCGCAATCCAGGAGGATGAGGATGACGAGCCGATGGTCTATGACCTCTCGCATCTGCGCAATCTGATCGGCGCCTCTGACGACGAACTCCAGTATGAATCGGACGCAGAACTTGCGGCCCGCGGTTTCAGCGAGGGCGATGCGGAGAGCGAAGGAGAATAATCGATGTCTGAACTGAAGAATTTTGATTACATTGGCATTAGCCTCGCCTCACCAGAGAAGATCCTTGAGTGGTCTCATGGCGAGGTAAAAAAACCAGAGACGATTAACTATCGTACGCTCAAGCCAGAGCGTGATGGTCTCTTCTGTGAGCGCATCTTCGGACCCTCGAAGGATTTCGAGTGCCACTGCGGTAAGTATAAGAAGATCCGTTATCGTGGCATCGTCTGTGATCGATGCGGCGTCGAAGTGACCCGTGCCGCGGTGCGCCGCGAGCGCATGGGGCATATTAAGCTTGCCGCACCGGTTTCCCATATTTGGTATTTCCGTGGCATCCCGAGCCGCATGGCTCTAATTCTCGACCTTTCACCGAAGAATCTCGAGCGCGTCCTCTACTTTGCGAGCTATATCGTGACCGATCCTGGTAATACGGAGCTCAGTCATCAGCAGATCCTCAGCGAGCGCGAGTACTTCCAAGCAACCGAGAAGTTTGGTCGTAATTCGTTTAAAGCGGGGATGGGTGCTGAAACCATTAAGGAACTTTTGGCAGCGATCGACCTGCCCGTGCTGGCTGAGGAACTCCGTAATGAGTTAAAGGTCGCTGGTGGTCAGAAGCGCATCCGCATTATTAAGCGTCTCGAGGTCGTCGAGTCCTTCCTCAACAGCAACAATCGCCCAGAGTGGATGATTCTCGACGTCGTTCCAGTCCTACCGCCTGAGCTGCGTCCGATGGTCCAGCTCGACGGTGGCCGCTTTGCGACCAGTGACCTCAACGATCTCTATCGTCGTGTCATCAATCGTAATAACCGTCTTAGCAAACTGATTACCCTCGGTGCGCCCCAGATCATCATCCGTAACGAGAAGCGCATGCTTCAGGAAGCGGTTGACTCTCTGATCGATAACGGTCGCCGTGGACGTCCAGTTACGGGGGCGGGTAACCGTCCACTGAAGTCCCTCTCTGACCTCTTAAAAGGTAAGCAGGGTCGTTTCCGTCAGAACCTGCTCGGTAAGCGCGTCGACTATTCAGGTCGTTCGGTTATCGTCGTCGGTCCTGAGCTTAAGATGCACCAGTGCGGTCTGCCAAAAGAAATGGCGATCGAGCTCTTCAAGCCCTTCGTCATGAAGCGCCTCGTCGAACTCGGCCTCGCCCAGAATATTAAAGCCGCCAAGCGCTATGTCGAACGTGGAACGGACGATGTTTGGGACATCCTCGAAGAGGTCATCAAAGACCACCCAGTCCTCCTCAACCGTGCTCCAACCCTTCACCGTCTCGGTATCCAGGCCTTCGAGCCGACCCTCGTCGAGGGCCGCGCCATCAAGCTCCATCCCTTGAGCTGTACGGCCTTTAACGCCGACTTCGACGGTGACCAGATGCCAGTTCACTTGCCGCTCTCCGCTGAGGCCCAGGCTGAAGCGCGCTTCCTGATGTTGGCTGCAAACAACCTCCTCAAACCTCAGGATGGTAAGCCCGTTACGGTTCCGACCCAGGACATGGTCCTCGGTTGTTACTATCTGACGATGGAACGCCCAGGCGAAAAGGGTGAGGGAAAGATTTTCACCAACCTCGATGAGGCGATCATGGCCTATGACCAGCATGAGCTTGAACTGCACTGTCGGATTAAGATCCGCCGCAGTCTTGAAGTGCAGGGGCGTGTCTACACCCGCGTTGTTGAGTCGACCCTCGGCCGCTTTATCTTTAATGAAGTGATCCCTCAGGATCTCGGCTATGTCGACCGCAGTGTCGAAGGCCACGAGTGCGACCTCGAGTGTGACTTCCTCGTCGGTAAGAAGCAGCTCGGCCAGATCATCGAGCATTCGATTGCGACCTGCGGTATTTCGCATACGAGTCAGGTCCTCGATAAGATTAAATCCCTCGGCTATAAGTATTCGACCCGAGGCGGTATCTCGATCGGCGTCTTCGACATGGTCGTCCCAGACGTTAAGGATCAATACCTCGCCGAGGCTGAGAAGCGCATCGACTTCATCAAGCAGCAGCATCAGCGTGGTCTCGTCAACGAAGAGGGTCGCCGTGAGGCTTCGATTAAAGTCTGGCGTGAGACGACGGATACGATCACAAAGGTCCTCGAAGAGAGCCTTAGTGAGTACAACCCGATTGCAATCATGAGTAAGTCGGGTGCTCGTGGTAACATGAACCAGATCAAACAGCTCGCCGGTATGCGCGGTAACATGGCCGATACCGCCGGTCGTACGATCGAGATCCCGATTAAATCAAACCTCCGTGAGGGCATGAACGTTCTCGAATTCTTCATCTCCTCCCACGGTGCGCGTAAAGCGCTTTCTGATACGGCCTTGAAGACAGCTGACTCGGGTTATCTAACCCGTCGTCTCGTCGACGTCTCGCAGGATATCATCGTCTACGAGGATGACTGCGGTAGCCAGGAGAGCTTCGAAGTCAGCGAGATTACAACTGGACGTCGGGGTGAGGCTCGCCGTGTCTTGAAGACTCTGCGTGACCGGATTAAGGGTCGTTACCTTGGCGAGGATATCCTCGATCCAGAGACTGGCGAAGTCATCGCAGCCCGTAATAGTCTCGTGACCTATGATGTCTGCGATCGTATCGAGGCAGCTGGTATTGAAAAGGTGAAGATCCGTTCGATCCTTACCTGTCATGCGAAGCACGGCGTCTGTGCGAAGTGCTACGGCCTCAACCTCGCAAATGCTGAGCCCGTCATCATCGGCGAAGCGGTCGGTATTATGGCCGCCCAGTCGATCGGTGAACCAGGTACTCAGTTGACGATGCGTACCTTCCACACGGGTGGTATTGCGGACTCGGACGAGGACATCACCCAGGGTCTACCTCGTGTTGAGGAGCTCTTTGAGGCGCGTAAGCCAAAGGGCCAGGCGATTATGGCTGAGCTCTCGGGAACGGTGCGAATTGCTGACTCGGCGACTAAGCGTAAGCGCGAAGTTACGATTACGGCAAAGGATGGCATGGAGATCATCTACCAGGTCAGCTACGGTGCTCAGCTCCTCGTTGAAAACGGCGAGCAGATCGAAGCGGGTGAGTTGATTACGGATGGTTCGGTCAACCCCCACGACATCATGAAAGTCTCGGGCATCACGGGTGTTCAGCGCTATATTATCTCCGAGGTCGTAAAGGCCTACATGAATAACGGTGTTGAGATCAACGATAAGCATATCGAGATCATCGCCCGTCAGATGATGCGAAAAGTCCGCGTCGACGATCCGGGTGAAACTCAGTTGCCGACGGGTGCGATGGTTGATATCTTCGACTTCGAGGATGCCAACGAAGCCGCTGCTGCTGAGGGAAAGGTCCTGGCCGAAGGGACTCGAATCCTCCTCGGTATTACAAAGGCCTCTCTGGCAACAGACTCCTTCCTATCGGCAGCCTCCTTCCAGGAGACCACCCGTGTCCTCACCGAAGCTGCAGTTAAGGGTAAAAAAGACCAGCTCATCGGTCTAAAGGAAAATGTCATCATCGGTAACCTGATCCCCGCTGGTACAGGTCTCCAGCACTACCGTAAGATCACGCCGGTACCCGTCTGCCCAGAGAACCACGATCTGATTTCGAAGGTCGAAACGGTCATGGAAGAGATTGAACAGGATGCTCGCCAGCGCTCGATCTAAGCGCGCGGTAGCTCAGAGCTAAAATCATGGGGCGCTTGTCTGAGAACTCGGACAGGCGCTCTTTTTCTTGCCTCCAATTCTGAAGCATGGCGCGCATCTCATTTGCGATTTTTAAAGACGGCTGAAACTTGCCCGTAAAATCGTTAAAATAGACGTTTGTGGAGAGGCTGGACAATCTTCGCCTGACCTAGAGTTAGGCGCTTCGTTCGGCGATATTACTGAGCAGCGAACTAGGACGAGATATGCGATTAATTGTCTTTGATTTGGAGTGGAATACCCTCTGCCCCTCATACTTACTCCAGGGCCGTGATCCAGCAGCGCTGGTGAAGCGTCGTCTGCGAAACTGCCATTTGGAGAATCAGGTGAAGAATCCGATGCAGAAGCTGACGGCCGAGATTATCGAGATCGGCGCCTGCCGCATCGATTTAACGGGAGCACCCAGGGCCCAGTATCAGAGCCGCATCTATCCAGTTCGCCATTCGATTCTCAATCCCTATGTGGCTAAGACGATTCACTTGAAGCAGTCCCAACTTGAGGAGGGGCGGGCGTTTCCGACGGTCTATGATGAGTTTATCCGCTGGTGTCGAGCTGGCTTGGCTGAAGATGAGCCACTCATCTTGATTGCGTGGTCGACTTCGGATGCCCTCGCCTTGAAGGCGAATCTCGATTACTTTGGTCTGCCGACGAAGCTGCCCTTTCGCATGCTTGATCTCCAGGCCCTCTATGCGTACTCATTGCGCAGCAAACATCGAAGTCGCCTCCAAAAGGCGATTGTCGAACTTGGTTTAGCGCAGACTCGCCCCTTTCACGATGCCCTCGACGATGCCCTCTATACGGCGGAGGTCTATCGGGCCCTCGTGCCGATTTACGGGGCTGCTTTTTTGCAGCGAGAGCAGTCGCTCGATTCGATTGGAAACCTGAATTCCTTTGTTGCTTCAGAGCTCTTTAAAGATCTTCCCACGACAGGATCCGAGGGGGGCAGCCTAGGGGATGCGGCCGAGGCGGAGATCATCGGAGAGAATTCGATTCGCCCACGCCGTTCGAGTCGCAGTGCCCAGAAACGTTGGCGTCGCGCCCAGCAGGACTGTGAAGGTCTATTAGCGAAGCAGGGACTTTCGAAGCAAGCTGCTGAGGAGCTCCTCGAAGCCGCGATTCTCAAGCTCGCCTTTGATGCGACAGTTTCCGTGAGTACGAAGATTTCCGTGCGGGCGGATCTCTCGGATGAGAATACGTTTTCGGCTCAGTTCCTCCAGAACTTTAAGTGCCCGAATTGTCAGCGTCGACTTGAGGTGCTCGAACCGCTCGCCCTCGCAGCCAATACACAATTTAAGGGCTTTTACGATTGTCCGGAACACGGTCGCTTCGTTCTCCACTTCCACCTCCATGGTGCGCCGAGGCGTAGTGGGCGGGAGCAAGCTAAGCCCCAGCAGCGCTTCATGCGGCGCCTGCCACCGCTGAAGCCGAAGCCGGCTCGCGGGCAGGTGTATGGGCTGACTTTGAAGTTTGTACACGATGAGGGATGGGCATCGCAGGGAGTAGATTAACGGATTTAATTAGTGGATTTGGGCGTTGCTAAGGCAGCGCCCTTATTTTTTTATTTTTTTTGAAAAGCGTTACAAAACACTATTGACTTTGTCTGACTTTCGATTAGAATAATTACAAAAGACAGGGAAAGTCAAAGAGTGGACAGTCGAGTTGAGGCGCTCGCTCCCGTATCGCTTTGGCGTGATGAGAGGATGGTTCAGCGTGGCAAGTTTAAGCGATCTGATTGAGAAGATGTTAAAAGAGATGATGGAGGCAGGTGACGGTGCGATTGAGATTAATCGCAACGAGCTGGCTCAGCAGATGAATTGTGCCCCGTCCCAGATTACCTATGTATTGACGACGCGTTTTACCAATGGGCAGGGCTATTACATCGAGAGTCGTCGTGGCGGCGGTGGTTCGATTCGCATCCGACAGCTCCAGGCCCTCTACCCCGGCCGCTCCTATCTCATGCATCTGATTAATGCCCTCGAGGAGCTCAGTGAGATTTCTCAGCATGAGGCTCAGGTGACTTTGAATAATTGCCAGGCCTATCAGGATATGGATGAGATCGTGACAAAGGTCATGTGGGCGGCGGTCAGCGATCGGGCTCTGCAGCAGATTAGTGCAAAAGAGCGTGATCGAGCGCGGCTTAGTATCTTGAAAAACATGTTGCTCGCCCTCGCCTTTGAAGAGGCCTGAGCTCGTCGAACTGTCTTTGAACACATTAAAAATTTAAGAAACCAGGCGTGTGACGCCAAGTGATGGAGGTCAATTATGTTCTGTGATTTTTGCCATAAAAATGAAGCCAATATTCTGTATCGCCAAAGCATTAACGGTGCTGAGAGCGAGTATCACCTCTGCCAGGATTGCCTATCGAAGATCCGCTCAGGCCAGGACCGCGATCCTCAGCAGATTTCAAATTATTTCGCCGATCTATTCGATGATATGCCCTTCGGGTCGATGCGTCGACTCAAGCATCTGACGTCGGCCTTTGACGATGATATTTTCCAGGGGCTCGTCAATGGACTCAGTGGTGGTGCGCTGCAGCTTGATCTCAGCCCATTCTTCCACTCCGCGATGGCTCCCTTTGCCCTCGGACCGATTTCGCTTGAGAAGGCAAGCCCGGAGGGCGAGGCGACGGAGGATGCGGTGCTCAAGAAGTCGGAGGCCACCCACGATGCGGAGGATCAGGCCCTCTGCGAGCGACTAGCCCGTCTTTCCTTTGATGAAAACGGCAAGTTAAAACTGGAGCTGGAAAATAAAGAAGATCGTAGCGCTGCTCAGGCAGATTCGGGAAACGCTGAGAAAGTGGCGTCGACGAAGTTGCCCCTCACGCGCCTTACGATTGATAAGATCCAGGAACTTTTAACGACACTCTCTCCCTCGATGAAACGGGCGCTACTCGAGGAACAAAAACGTCTGGCGGTCGAGGCCGAGGCCTATGAAGATGCAGCGGCCCTGAGAGATTTAATGTCTGGCATCGACGATTAAGCATCGATGCTTCGCCAGATGAAAGCGATGAGGCCTGAGACAGAGCCTATGAAGAAAAGGAGACTAGTACGATGACGATACGATTTTCGAAATCAGCTGCCCGTATCTTAGAATTAGCGGCAGCTGCAGCATATGAATATAAACGAGACAGCATAGGGACGGAGCAACTGCTTCTCGCCCTCTTCATGATCCACGATCCTGAATTGGATGAGGTCTTTGAAAGTGAGGGGCTAACGGAGGAGAAATTCCGCAATGTCCTCGCAGAACTCTATCCGGAGCGGCGTGCGCTTGGCGATAAGCGCTTTAATATCAACGAGGATCAGTTGATGGAGAAGCTCTCGCCCCAAGCGGTTACGGTCCTCCAAAAGGCGATTGAGATGCAGGAGAAACTCTCCTGTGAGAGCCTCAGTCTGCCACTCCTCGCCCTCGCGATTTTTAGCGTTCGCAATACCGTGGCGATGCAGTGCATTAAAGCCCTGCACTTCGATCCATCTCAGTTCCAAAATCGGATTAGTGCGATCCTGCGTGCTTATCTCGCACGTCGCAATCGCGCACGCCAGGAGGAGGATTCGCGCCGAAGCCTCCAGGAACACTTCTTCAACTTTATGCCGCCACAATTTCAGGGTATGCCCGGTATGGCGGGGATGGAATTTCCATCGATGGATGGGGCCGAAATGGCTCAGCGCGGTGGGCGACAGTACCCCAATGAAGAGGAGTCGGCGCTCAAGCTCTATGGTCATGACCTAACCCAGATGGCGCGCGAAGAGAAGCTTGATCCAATTATTGGTCGAGATGAGGAAATCGAGCGCGTAATGCAGATCCTCTGTCGTCGGAGTAAGAATAATCCCGTCCTCATCGGTGAACCCGGTGTTGGTAAGACGGCGATCGCCGAGGGTCTAGCCCGTGGAATCATTGCTGGCGAAATGCCCGATCTTCTCGCGAATAAACGCCTGATTTCACTGGACCTAACGGCGATGCTCTCCGGAGCGAAATACCGAGGTGAGTTCGAGGAACGCATTAAAAATGTCCTCGATGAAGCCGCCGAGCGTAAGGATGTCATCCTCTTTATCGATGAACTCCATACCCTTATCGGTTCTGGTGCCGGCGAGGGTGGAAACCTCGATGCCGCCAACATCATGAAGCCGATGCTGGCCCGTGGTGAGATCCAAGTCATCGGTGCGACGACGATCAAGGAATATCGTAAATATGTCGAAAAGGATGCCGCCCTCGAGCGCCGCTTCCAACCAGTCATGGTCAACGAACCGAGCGAAGAAGACGCCATCCTCATCCTTCAGGGTTTGCGTTCAGCCTATGAGCAGCATCATAAGGTCCAGATTTCCGATGAGGCGATCGAGGCCGCTGTTCGCTACTCTGTTCGCTACATCTCCGACCGCTTCCTCCCCGATAAGGCGATTGACCTCATCGATGAAGCCGCTTCGAAGCTGCGGATGAAGTCCTACATCGAGCCCAAAGAGGTGAAGACTCTACAAGATGAGATCGAGGAGATCTGTGAACTCAAGCTGGCCGCCTCCCAGCGTGAGGATTACGAACAGGCTGCGAAGCTTCGCCAAAAAGAGCTGCAGCTCCAGTCCGCCATCGAGCGGATTCGTGAGCAGGCGCAGGGAACGGGAAGCGATTCGGATACCGTTCTCGGCGAGGCTGGAATTGCCGACGTTGTCTCTGCATGGACGGGAATCCCTGTGCGTCGACTTAGTGAGAGTGATCAGGAACGGCTAAAGGATCTCGAAAAGAACCTCGAAGAACGGGTCATCGGCCAACATGAGGCCGTCTCTTCGGTTGCCAAAGCCATCCGCCGCTCGCGCATGGGTCTCGGCGACATGAAGCGGCCCCAGGCCTCCTTCCTCTTTATGGGGAATACTGGTGTGGGTAAGACGGAGCTTGCAAAGGCCCTCGCAGAGCTGCTCTTTGGGGATGAGAGCGCGATGATTCGCCTCGACATGTCGGAGTTCATGGAGAAACACTCGGTGGCAAAACTCTTCGGAGCGCCTCCTGGTTACGTCGGTTATGACGAGGGCGGGCAGCTTTCTGAAAAAGTTCGTCGTCGACCCTACAGCGTCATCCTCTTTGACGAGATCGAAAAGGCCCACCCAGATGTCTTCAATGCACTCTTGCAGATCCTCGATGATGGCCGCATGACCGATGGACAGGGTCGGACGGTCAACTTTAAAAACTGCATCATCATCATGACCTCGAACATCGGTTCGGGTCAGATCACTGCTGAGAAGAGACGGAGCATCGGCTTTACACCCGTCTCCCAGTTACCAGATGCGAATGATGAAAAGGCACTCTACGGTGGCCGCAGCTATGAGGAGGCCAAGCGCGAGACGCTCGAGGCACTTCGCTCGACCTTCCGTGCGGAGTTTATTAACCGCATCGATGAGATCATCTACTTCCACCTCCTCGATCGCGAGGCGATGAAGTCGATCGTCCGTCTCATGTTGGCTGAACTTCGAGAGCGTACTGAGGCGATCGGTATTGGTCTAAACTGCAGCGATGCGGCGGTCCTCGCCCTCGCTGAGCGTGGCTTTGATCCGCAGTATGGGGCCCGTCCCCTCCGCCGTGAGATTCAGTCCTCGATCCAGGACCTCCTCAGTGAGGCGATGCTTGATGGTCAGGTCCACGCAGGGGATCAGGTCGAGATCGACTATCGAGATGGGCAATTTGTCTTCAGCTCTCCAGAGTCAACGGTGGTTGAGGTCAAGTCCGAAGCGGTTGATGAGGCCAACGAATGCATTCAGGTGGATCTCAAAGGGCTGTCTGAGGATGAGGGAGAGGCTGAGACGGAGACGCAGCCTGCGTCTGAGAGTTCGGCACTCGAATTAAAAAGCGATGCAGACAACGCTGATGACGCCGATGAAGCGTAATTACGGATCGCTGGCGGCTGGCTTGTCGCCTAGATGAGCGAGCTTGTCATCGGAAAGGGAGTTCTAATTTGATTAGAATTCCCTTTTTTTATGTAAGTGAACTGCTTTGGGTGAGGATCTCAGAGGACGAGCTTCTTGGCTGGATTGTCTCTGGAGAGAACGCTCTCGCTGATTCTATCTGGGCGATGAGGAGGGGGCGGTCGAGGCGATTTCTTCGCAATTTGCAGGTGGTCTTGATAAAATGGGCAAAAACTCGGGCCTGGGGGATGACGGGAATGCGCTATTGCTTTTATTGTGGACAGTTGATTAAAAAGGGTGAGAGCTGTCCCTGTCGTCACGATCCAGCTGGAAATGTCAGTGAGCAACCGGGCGTGATTGCCGAGGCTTGCCGCCTCGATGGTGATCTGAGCAGCTCGTCGAAGTCGCGTGAGTCAGGCCGTTCTTCGAATCGCTCGTCAGTTTGGACGTCGTCGAAATCGCCAGCGCCGAATATTGCGACGCTTATGGAGACGGCGGCGAAACGCCAGCAGGCCGCTCTCGAAACCGATGCGAGTGAGGCGGAGCTGGAGCTCGCCTCGAGCATCGAAGCATCACCCGTTGTGGTCGAGGGGAAGAAGTCGAAGTGCCAAGCGAGAGCGGAGATCGCCCACGTCCAGCATCCCCAGCAGGATAAGTCACGCAACTTAGTATCGCGGATCCTCTCGCCATTTAGTGTCTTTTTCGACAAGTATTTTATGCGCGCTGAAGATACGGCGAAGCAGATGGTTTCGGAACCAATTAATAAATTGCATTTCGTCATCCTCTTCTTCCTCCATGTCTTCGCCTTTGTCATCTTCATCCTCCTCCTCGCGCGCAATGCCAGTTTCGGCCAATTCCTCCCCCATGTTTCGATTCGCAACCAGGCCCTGAGTCGCCAGGCGATCGTCGAGCTCTGCTGGCGGGCCGCAACCCTCTCGGCCTTGGACAATGTCTTTCGTGCGGTATCCCTGCTCATCATGTTGGCCTTTTCAGGGGTAATCGTCCCCTTCCGACGTATTCTTCGCTTTCAGCGCATGGGATATATCTATAAAGTGGCGTTCACGGTCTTCGCGTTTCTATTTACCAATGGCAGTGGTCTCACAGGTCTCCTCATCCTCTGTCTCGGTGTCGCCTTTTCATTAATGACCGACTTCCTCTCTCTGAAGCAGGGGGGAATTCTCAACGAACGCCTCGTCTTCCTCGTCGTCACATTTTCAAGCATCCTCTCGATGCTCTTTTTATCGATCCTATTGACCTGGTTCTTCCCGACCGTCATGGGATTTGGCATCGCTTAGCGTTCACTTAGGCCGATTAGTAAAGGAGTGCCTGTATGAATCCAAAAGACGATAAGAATCCTTCCAGAGACATCAGTTATGATCTCTTCGATGCATACGACATCCTGCCTTCGAAATACCACGATTTAATTCGACGGCCGAGCGCTGCCGAGTGGGAGGCCAATGCCGCTCTCCGCGCTGAACTCGATGAAATCGATCGATCGCTAGTCGAACTCTTCCTCAAACGCCAGCGCTTTATCAGCGCCCATGATGAGGCCCTCGATGATTCGTTGATCTTTGAGCCCCAAAAGGATTGGCTCGCACTGCGGGATCTGGAGAAAAAAGTCAGCGACAGTAGCCTCAGGGCTTCAGCCGAGGCTTTTTATCGAAAACTGCAGCGCCTCGAACGAGAGATTCGCTACCATAAGCGCCTCGCCCGGGGGCGTAAAATCCCCGGTCGGGAACTTCTCGATGCCTTCCCGAGAGGGCTGCGGGCCAGTACCCAAGCCTTTGACGTACGACGCCTGGCATTCTTGGGCGCACCAGATTCCGCTGCTGAGACAGCTGCGCGCTTCCTGTATCCAGAGGCGAAGCGGATTGCCTTTCGTGAGATGCATCAGGCGATGCGGATGCTCGACCGGGAAGCCTGCGATCTTCTGGTCGTGCCGACAGACTACATCGATAGCGGCATGCATAGTTATCTGATTGAGCGTTTCTGTCGTGAGGACCTCTTTATTGTTAACGCTTGCACCGTTGAAACGCGTTACCGTTTGATGATGCCGAGGATTGCGAAGCTGTCGAGCATACGAAAGGTCCTGGGGACGGCCCTCAGCCTCGAGCGTTACCAGGGTTTTCTCAAGCGTATGGCCTGGAATTTCGGGGAGGTGGCGACGTCAGCGCTGGCGGCTCACGAAGTTGCCCTGCGTAATGATCCGAGTATCGCGGCGATTGCTCCAGAAGATGACGCACTCATCCTCGGTCTAAGTTGTCCGGAGACGGAGATCGACCGACTTAGTACGTATCGGGAGCGCTACATTGCTCTCGCACGGAAGGCCTATATCAGCCATGATGCGAATTCACTGATTCTCCTCGTTGAGACACGTGACCAGACCCATGCGCTATCGTCGATCTTGCAGGCCATCTCGGACCGTGGCTATAATGTAGATTATCTAAAGCTACAATCCCCAGCTTTAAATGAGCCAGAGGTGGATGTCCTCTTGGGGCTTCAGGTTCCGTTTGGCGATGAGCGCATCATGGATCTCCTCTACCAGTTCCAGGAAGAACTCTCTGACACCCATTTAATTGGCTGGTTTAAGAGTGATGATCATCGGAGGTAATTATGTCATCCGTAAACTTATCGGGGCAGCATTTGCAGCGTCCCCGACCTGAGGAGAGTCTCCTCCTCGTCATTGATGTCCAGGAGCGTCTCCTACCTGTTATTGCAGATAGCGATGCGATCGTTGAGCGCCATTGTGAGCTCCTCGGTGGTGCGAAGGTCCTCGGCGTGAAGACGATTTTTAGTGAACAGTATCCGAAGGGCCTGGGTTCGACTGTGACGACGCTTTGGTCCTGGATTGAGGAGAGTGATCGCAACGTCTATTCGAAGGTCGCGTTTTCCTTCGTCGATGCCTATCCTGAACTCCTCGAAGAGTTCCGAGCTGCGGGCATCCGCCACGTGATTTTGACTGGTGTCGAGGCGCATATCTGCGTCTACCAGACCGCCCGAGATCTCCTCGCTCTCGGCTTCGCTGTGACCGTTGTTTCGGATTGCGTCGGGAGTCGTGAACACAGTGATCGAGATGCGGCGCTCTTAGAGCTGAGGCGCATCGGTGTGCGAGTTCTCTCGAGCGAGGCCCTCCTCTTCGATCTCTTGCGGGAGGCAGGGACCGAGGCCTTTAAACAGATTTCTATGCTGATTAAGTAAAGTTCATTACAGCCACTCGCCGAGCGGGTGGCTTTTTTGAGAAGGGTATTCATATGCAGAGAATACGTTCAGATTTGGCTGCGCAGCTCTTTCTGCGCGCTGAGGCTCGCTATGCCGCGCTTCCAGAGGCCCTCGTTGAGGAGCTTGCGTGTTTTCGCCAGGAGGGTGACTCAGACCTGGCCGCGTCGATCGCTTTTTTAATTGCTAATCTTCCCGAAACAGATCTTCTCAATCTCGAGCCCAGTTTCTATCGAGCTCACAGTCTCGAGACACTCGAGAACCTCGCAGAAATGCCCTGGTCCTCGGAGATTCGCGATGAACTCTTTTTGGTCTATGTCCTGATGCCACGCGTCAGTAGTGAGGACATACGCCTCCACCGACGCTTCTTCTTCGAAGAATTGCGTGAGCGGATTGCGGGGCAGGGAATGGCCGAGGCCTTGCAGACGGCGAACTACTATTGTCTCGAGCATGGTGATTATGCTTCGACGAATTCTCGGACGGTTTCACCGCTGGCTTTTTACGCACGAGCGAAGGGGCGTTGTGGGGAGGAATCCTGCTTCGTCGTTTCAGTGTTGCGTTCGCTCGGGATTCCAGCTCGACAGATCTATGCGCCGTACTGGGCTCACACGGATGATAACCATGCCTGGTGCGAAGCCTACGTCGATGGGGATTGGCACTATTTCGGCGCCTGCGAACCCGAAGCGACGCTTGATTGCGGTTGGTTTGACGCCGCCGCTCGGCGAGCGAAAATCCTCCTCGCGCGCAATTTTTCCAGTCTTCACTACCCTGGGGACGCACTGATTGAATCGTCCACTCAGACCGGTCTCGTAAATGTCTCCGCCCGTTATTTTAAGACGAGTCGCCTACGGGTGAAGATCAATCCCGCCCAGGCAGGGATCTCTGTCCATTTCTACCTCTTCAACTATGCGGCGATGAGTGAGTTTCTCTGCCTCGTCACCGATGAGGAGGGTGAGGCCTGTATCGAGCTCGCCGATGGCCATGTCCTCTTGCGCATCGAGCACGCGGGCCAGTTTGTTGAACACCTGCTTTACGTCGAGGGCGATTCGGATACAGTCGTCAGCTTCTGTGATCCTCTTCAGCTCGATCCAGGATTGAGCGAGCGATTCTGGAGCATGGAGAGTCAGCGATTTGTGGCTCCGAGCCAAAAAGACTGCCCGATTCAGGAGGTCTCAGATCAGAAGCGCCAGCTTCATCAGGAGCGACTCGTGGCTGCCAAGTCCGAGCTAGCTGCCCGCCGGGCTGGATTCCCCCAAGCCCCGAATTCAGAACTTCAGGCAGATGTTCCAGACATGGGGCTAGAGCTCGAGCGCAGCCAGCGAATCTACAGTCGAGAAGAGCTGCTTGCCCTCGCTCTCGGAAATGCCGACACGATTGCTGCGTACCTCGATGCCTCCGGTCCCCTCAGCGAGCTGCAGCGCCGGCGTCTACTGAGTTCGATGGATCCAAAGGATCTCTCCGACATCCTCCCCGGGGTCCTCGAAGATCATGGAGAGCAGAGTTTTTCAGAGCTTGAACGCCGACGTGAGGCGATCTTCGCCGAACTTCCCCGCGAGGCACGTCGGGATACGGAAACGGCCGAGGCCTTTTATGACCGTTATATCCTTTCGCCGAGGTTTGAGCGCGAGCTGATCTATCCGTGGCGAGCCGAGATCCTCGCGGCCTTTTCAGAAGCCGAAAAATCGGCTTTCCGCGAAGACCCGAAGCGGATTGCCAATTTTGTCGATGCTGAGATCGGCTTGCCCGAATCCGAGGACTATTCCGTCTTAACGGCAAACCCAGCGAAGGCGCTTCGCTATCGGCGCGCGAATCTCCGCAGCCGTCGGATTCTCATCCTCGCGATTGCTCGTAGCCTCGGGATTCCCGCCTACAGTGAGGCGATGTCCTCGCAGCTCTATTTCTATCACCGCGGCGTTAAAACTCTGTTTTACCCCGTTGCGAAACGGCGTGAAAAATTGGCGCGACTTGAGCTCCTCGATGATCTCCACCAGGGTCGTTTGCGCCTGATGAGCCAGTTTAGTCTTCAGCGCGTCTCCGATAGCGGTGACCGTCAGTATGTCAGTCCCAGTGAATTCGATGATTTCAGTGAGGGATATCGCCTCAATCTCCCAGCGGGAAATTATGAGATCAGTCTTTGCCGTCGCCTCGATCAGGGGGACCTCCTCATCGAACGTCAGCTGCTTCATCTGCAGTCTGGCAAGACGCTCCAATATCGTATGAACTACCCTCAGGCGGAGTCGAGTGAACATGATGTGGCCGGCCTCTACGACTTTAAATTTCGCAGCCTACAGGGGGACTTCGAGCTCAGTGCCCGGGCCGCTTTTGAAAGCGGTCGGCACCTCTTTATCTTTTTCGCGGCGGAAGGCGAGCCCTATGCCCATCTCGCCCAAGATCTCGAGCGCGAGCTTGATGCCCTCAAGCCCTATGCGAACTCGATTCTCTTCTTCGCCGAAAATCGCCGCGACTTCGAAGATCCTCGGATGACGGCGATCTGCAAGTCACTCAAAGGCTGTAGCCGGGCATTGGTCCGCAGTGAGAGCTTGAAGGCCCTGTATAGTTACTATGTCTGTGAGAGTCGCGAACTGCCGTTTGTCCTCATGCTAGGAGATCGCGAAGACCTCCTCCTCAAGCGTAACGGTTATCGTGTCGGTCAGGGGGCGGAGATTGTTCAGGCTTTTCAACAGCTGGAACTAAAGCGTCGCTAATCGACGCGCTCGAAGAAAAAAGCCAGGCCCTGTGAGTCGGGGTCTGGCTGCTTGTTTCAATCACGCTAATCCACGAGATGATTTCTGAAAGTCGTAGACTTGCGTCGAT
Organism: Eubacteriales bacterium; assembly: GCA_030537565.1. Classification (GTDB taxonomy): domain Bacteria; phylum Bacillota; class Clostridia; order Saccharofermentanales; family Fastidiosipilaceae; genus JAUNVS01. The sequence goes on from JAUNVS010000006.1 coordinate 36,447, forward strand.
TCCTGCAGCTCGTCTGCTTGGCGCTGCTTACGATAGTCGAAGCAACTATCGATGAAGCAGCGGAGGTGCCGGGGGTGGGCGCGCAAGTAGAGCCGGGCGGGTATCGCGGTGAATCCCTCGTCCCCGCCTAAGCAGGCAAACTGCTCTCGACTTTGGACGAGTCGGAGCTGAAAGTCACCGCTGCCCCGCTCAGGGATCAGCTGCTTATTGAGGCGGGCGCGAGCTCGATACTGATAGCGAGCGGCGGCTGATTGAGTCAGACAGATCCACTCGACATAAATCTCATTACGAGCGGCAGAACTCATCTGCGTTCGGAGGCTAAAATCCTGCTCCAGGAGGGCCAGCATCGGCCAGGCGTTGACATCATCACTGGCGTAGATGTGACGACAGAGGAAGAGGTAGGCCTCGGAGTCAGCGAGGAGGGGACAGCCACGGTCGACGGCTTGGTAGATCTGGCGGCGCATATCCCGGCGTTGGCTGAGCTCTGGGAGGTAGGATTTAATCCGGTTTGAGGAAAGATAAATTCCGTCGATTTCTCGGGGGAGTTCGGCATCGTAGAGTGGACTAAATGGGATCAGTTCAATCCCGAGATCCGCGAAGGCATCGAGGTTTTCACGGTAGCTGAGGTCAAAGGCGGGATCGTCAGCATAGGCGATGCGCAGGGAGCTCGTGCGGCTACCGTACTGGTGCTGGAGCTGGAGGATGCTCTCTGGGATGCGTTTCTCTAGGGCTGCACTCGCTTCGGCGAGCTTCAGCAGGCCCTCGAGCTCGAGGCTCTCGAAGAGTGCTTCGGCGAGTTCTTGTAGAGAGGCTCGCCAATCGGCTCTGCGACAGGCATGGCGCCAGCTGCGCTCGACCTCGAGGGACATGTATCCGAAGACGGGGAGCTTGAGTTCGGCCTCGAGGTAGGACTTCAATGGACTGTAATCTTCCTCCTCGACACGGGTGAGGATGAGGCCCTGGACTAGAGATGGCTCGGCATAATCGAGACAGGCCCGGATCAGGGGAAGGAGCTGACTTCGCATCTCGCTGGCATCGACGATGAGGATGATGGGCGTCTCAAGACAGCGGGCGAGTGCCTCTGGCGAGGCGGTGACGGGAGACGCCGAGGCATCACTGCTGCTGTTGGCGGAATAGAGTTCGGAGTCGAAGAGGCTGCCGCGGCCGCTGATCAGCGCGAGGCGCAGTGCAAATGAGTAGCGATAGAGGCTGTAGAGCAGCATCTCGCGGTCTTGGATCCAAGGGTCGAGGGAGATCGCTGATTGGCCACAGATAAATTCGAGGCGCTGACGGCGATCTGGATCTTCGTAAACTTCGAAGATCCGGAGATTCTGGCCATACTGCTGGCTACCTGAGGGATGCGTGCTAGTTTCGACGAAGTGGATGCGAAAGGCGGCGGCGAGCAGCTCGCAGAGACTATTTTGGCCACAGTCGCCAGAGAGGCCGGTGAGGCAGAGGCGTGGAAGCTGAAACTGCTCAGTCGGCTTCGAGTTTGCGCGGGGCTGCGATTCGGATGCAGCGCTCGTAATCGATATCGGGTGCATGGCGTCAGACACGGCGTTCTCCTCACTTTTTTAATATTCTAGCATGAAGCAGACTTTGGACCGCAGAGAACTCAAGCCATTTGGGTGTAGATGGCCGTTCCAGAGTTCTACATGAGCTTGATGGCTTTCGATCTGGGTTCAGAGCTTGCATGTCTTAGAGCTTACGGGACTTGGCTTTTAGCTAAGGTGTTTGTCAATCAACGGGGCAAAGGTTGTACGGAATAATCTCAGTAGCCAGCCGCCCCTTGTTAAGTTTATCTATATATAAAAATAATTTACGGGTACATAACAGAGAATTTTGTTATTTCAATCACTATTTTTGAGAGATATAGTGGAACTTCTCTGGTTTTTAAATTTTTAGTCGTTAAAATATTAATAATGCAATGTATTGGATTTGGTTTTAAGATACTCCTTTTTTGGAGGAACTTGTGAATCTCCGAATGAGAGGTAGCCTGATACGATGAAATCAAAACGATTGGTGGCATGGATCGTAGCATCGACCCTCGTCTTTGTATCGATGACTGCTGCACTTCGCACATTTGGCCTGGGTTCGAATTTAGATACTCTATCGGCGGATGAAGTTTATACGTCGGAAGATAATTTGGAGGAGAATTCAGATTCTCAAGCCGATTCCAGCACTCCTGTGATGCCGGATGGGGATGTAAACTCTGGTGATGTTGAAGAGAAGCCCGATCTGAATTCGGGGGATCGTCCTGACGAAGCTGATGCTAATCCAGATGCGGATGACGGTTCAAGCAAGCCAGGCGATTCCACAAACCCAGGGAATGACGATTCTATCGATCTGGGAGATTACACGTCAGGATCTGCCGATTCGGATGAGTCTCCTGAGCCCCTGACTTAGGGGGCTCTTTTTTATCGTCGGCTAAGGTGGATTTCAATCGAGATGCTGGGGCGAAGTTGTATCTGAAGTTTCGGTTTAGATGAAAGCCTCGTGCTATAATTTAGCTTGCTTAAGGGCATTTGCCCGGGTCCATTCGCCGAAGGCGAGGACCGTAGGAGTACGGAAGGAGAAACAGACATGTTTGTTGAAGAAATTATTGGGGCCTTTACAGGACAGAATCGTCGTAATCGCAATCGTGCGGTGACCATTGGAACTGGCCTCGGCATCCTCGGAGGCTTTGCTGCAGGAATCCTTCTCGCACCTAAGTCGGGCGCAGAGACGCGCGCGGATATCCGTGATGCCGCAATTACTGGGGCTGAGACGGTAAAAGAGGCGGCGGTTAAAGTCGCTGACGTCACCGCGGATAAGGCAAGTGAGTTTGCTACCATCGCTGGCCGTCGCTTTGATGAGTTTAAAGCCGCTGCGAAAGATGTGGGTGAGGATGTCGATCGTAAGGCCCGTGAGATCGCACGTAAGGCCCGCGTCGCAGCTCGTGGTGCCGCTGAAGAGGGTAAAGAAGTTGCCAAGGAAGTCAAAGAATCTGCGAAGACCGTTGCAGAGGATGTTAAAAAAGGCGCAAAAGATGTAAAAGAGAGCGTTGAAGAGTCCGCTAAGAAAGTCAAAGAAGACGTAAAGAAGGCCTAACTATGACTGGCTTTTTCTTGGATGCTACTATCAGTCTTTCCGACCTCTGCCAGCTCCTTTTAGCTTTGGCCGGGGTGGCGGTTCTCGTCGCATTGACGGTTCTGATCATTAAATTGATTAAGATCCTCACGAATGTTAATCAGATCGTTAGCGATCTGAAGTCACCCGTTTCAGAGTGCCTCGAGAGTCTCCCCGAGACGATGAGTAATGTTAATCTCATCGTCGGTAACTTCGTCGACATCAGCGATGATATCGCTGAGACGGTGACTCCCTTACTTGCGAGCACAGCTGAAATTGGGAACAGTACTCAGGTTCTCTTAACTCAGGTCAGCAACACGGCGTCTGAGGCCCTCCTCGCCGTTCAGCGAGGGATCCACTTCTTCGATCCAAAACAGCGCGAGCGCCGTCGTGGAGAGAAGAGCAGCTGGGGCCAGCTTACGAAGGCAGCAGGCAGTGCCTACAACACCTATCGCGCCTTAAAAAAGGCGGGCGTTATTAAGCGAAAATAGTCGACGATCCCTATGTCGCAGAGAGGTTCAGTGCTCATCGAGAGTCCTGAGCCTCTTGTTTTTTTAGGAGCGAGCAAGTTCTGAGAATTGTTTATAATGGAGACTAACTTTTACTAGGAGGCTGCTATGTCTAATCAGCGTTTAGCGCTACGCAGTGAATTAAAACTTGAAGATACTTGGGATCTGACTCAGATCTTTGCAGATGAAGCCACTTATCAATCGGCTTTCGAAGCCCTCGGTACGAGCCTCGAGAAGCTCGAATCCTATCGGGGGCGGATTCTCGAATCGGCTGAGACGCTCTACGATTTTCTCGAATTGAGCGAGGTCTATGGCAATCAGTTTATGAAGCTTTATACCTACGCCCATCTCGCAGCAGACGTCGATGTCGCTGATTCGAAGAATGCTGCGCGCCAGGGGATCATCCTCCAGCGCTATGCGGAGTTTTCGGCACGGCTTAGTTTTGTCGAACCCGAATTGATGGGGCTTGAGATCGATCGCCTCGATGCGATGATTGCTTCGAAGCCAGAGCTGGGACTCTACCGGCATGCCCTCGAAACCCGTCTACGCGAGAAGCCGCATATTCTTTCTGAGGCGGAGGAGCGCATCCTCTCGAAGCTCAGTCCAATCCTCGATGCACCGTCACGGATTTTTTCGAAGCTGTCGGATGCTGACTTGCGTTTCGAGCCAACGCTCGACTCGGAGGGGGAGGAGCAGCTGGTTTCTGAGGGTCGTTATTCCGTCCTCATGAGTAGCCCGGATCGGAAGCTCCGTGCGGGGGCATTTAAGAATATCATGGCTGCGTATCACAGCCACCGCAACGCCTTTGCAGAAACCCTCTTCGCTCAGTTTAACTATGACAATATCCGCGCTGAAATTAAGCGTTTTACTTCGGCGCGTGAGGCGGCTCTCTTTAGTACCCAGATTCCAGAGGCAGTCTATGATCAGCTCCTGGAGACGGTTCATGAGAATCTCGCACTCCTCCATCGCTATGTCGCCTATCGGAAGAAGAAGCTGAAGCTCGATGAGCTCCACTACTATGACCTCTTCGTCTCGCTCTCGGATGAGGTGAAGGATCTGCACTTTAGTTTTGAAGAGGCAAAAGAGATTGTCTTCGAGGCTCTGAAACCGCTCGGAGAGGACTACCGGGCGATGCTCGAGCGTGCCTTTAACGAGCGCTGGATTGATATTCCTGAGAACCAGGGTAAGCGCACAGGCGCCTATTCAAGTGGCTGCAATGGTACGCCCGCTTACATACTCCTCAATTGGAATGGCAGTCTCGATGCGCTCTATACGCTGATTCATGAGTTGGGGCATTCGATGCACTCCTGGCATACTTGGAATAGCCAAGCTCCTGTCTATGCGAACTATGGTATTTTCCTGGCTGAGATCGCTTCGACGACGAATGAGAATCTCCTCACCCACTATCTCTTGAAGAAGTATGCGGACGATCCGAAGATGACCGCCTACCTCCTCAATCACTACCTCGATGGGGCTCGCGGGACGGTGTTCCGCCAGACACAGTTCGCCGACTTTGAGTGGCAGGCCCACGTTAAGATTCAAAATGGCGAGGCGATGACGGCCGATGACTTTGATACTCTATATGGAGATTTGACCTATGAGTACTATGGTGAGGCGCTCGTCCGTGATCCTGAGCCTGCCCATGAGTGGGCGCGGATCCCACACTTCTACTATAATTTCTATGTCTTCCAATACGCGACGGGATTCAGTGCAGCGACCTATTTTGCAGAGACGATCACGGTGGGTGAAGCCGGCGCTCTCGATCGTTATCTCGGCTTCCTGCGTGCAGGGGAGTCGATGGCGCCGATGGATGTCCTCAAGCAGGCTGGGATTGATATGACGAAAAAAGATGCTGTCGAGACCTGCCTCAAGCGTTTTGGTGAATACTTAGATCGATTAGAAAGTCTGGATGTATAATGAGTCGAAGCTCACGAGCGAAGCGAGGGCTGGAGTCCGGCACTCAGCGTAGGGCCTTTAGCAACTCAGGTCTCCTGCTCTTCCTCCTCATTCTTCTATTTATGGCGACGAGTCTCGTCGCAGCCTATAACGTGATCACTCGGCAGTTTGCTGAGGAGCGTCGTCTCGAGGTCGAACAAGAAGAGCTCTCTCGACGTGTCGATTCGTTAAAGGAGGAGGGCAATCGTCTGAAGAAACGTCTAGACCAGGTCGGTACCCCGGGCTATGTTGAGGACGTTGCTCGCTCTGAGCTCGGCATGGTGAAGAGCGATGAGATCGTCTTCGTCGATGAAGCCGACTAGTTAAAAATACCCGCATACGAAGAGGGGTCAGCCAGCTGGATTTAAACTGGCGTGACCCCTCTTTTTATTTATCGGCAGAGATCCGAAGAAATCGGATTGGCGATCGGCGAAATTAGAAATTAAAGCTGCTATCTTCCTGGATGACCTGTCGACCTGCTAGGGCGCGGGCGAGGGTCATCTCATCGGCGAATTCGAGGGAAGAACCGCTTGGTAATCCCTGAGCGATGCGAGATACCCGGATCCCTGTGCTCTGTAGGAGGCGGGCGATGAACATCGCTGTTGCCTCGCCCTCGACGGTGGAGTTATTGGCGAGGATGACCTCGGTGATCTCAGGGTGTTGTTGCAGTCGTTCGAGGAGTTCGCGAAGCTTGATGTCCTCAGCACTGACGTGATTCATCGGGGAAATGGCCCCGTGGAGGACGTGATAGAGGCCGTTATAATCCTGGCTGCGTTCGATCGCCGCCACATCGGCAGGTTGCTCGAGGACGCAGAGGAGGCTGTGATCCCGCTTCGGATCACTACAGATCGGGCAGGGATCGACATCGCTGAGATTACAACAGCTCTTACAGAGTTGGACCTTCGTCTTCGCCTCGCGAATCGCCTCTGCTAGGGCAAAGGCTTCTTCGTCAGGACGGCTGAGAATGTAAAAACAAAGCCGCTGCGCCGTCTTATTGCCGATCCCGGGCAGCTTGCCGAGAGCGGCGATTAATTTTGCAACAGCGGGCGCATACTTCGCCATCGTCGTTTAAAAGAGACCTGGGATCCCGCCAAAGGCGCCCATCTTATTCGCACTCAGCTCTTCGATCTGTTCCATTGCGCCGTTTACTGCCGTGAGGACGAGGTCCTCGAGCATCTCGGGATCTTCGGGATCGATCGCTTCGGGCTTAATGGAGATCGAGAGCAGCTTATGTTCACCATTGCACTTCACGGTCACCATACCGCCACCGCTGCTGTACTCAACCTCGGCCTGCTGGATCTCTTCCTGGGCCTTGGCCAGCTGCTCCTGCATCTTCTTCGCCTGCTTCATCATCTGGTTCATGTTGCCCATACCGCCCATGCCACCAAAGGGATTGCCACGTTTTGCCATAATATTAGTCCTTTCGTACGTCTCAGAGAGACGGCTCTTCACCTTTTAATTTTATCTCTAAAGGAATTCCATTTTCATCACAGAGTTCACGGACCTTCGTAATCCAGTCGGCCTCGGATTGTTTCTTCTTTTCATCACTGCCAAAACGATCGACATCTTCCGCAAAAATCGGACTGATACGAATATCCTTTTGGGGGAAGACCGCTTCGAGGACTTCTTCGAATATCAGTTTGGCCTCCGCTGAGCAGAGCCGTTCGAAGACGCGCGCCTCGTGATCTTGGCAGATAATTTTAATCTGGCCATAGTCGAAGATCAGGGAGCGTCCACGGATCATCATCGACATCGCCATCTGTCCACGCTTCGCCAGTTCATCGAGGATTCTCGGCCATGCGGCTTGCATCTCTTCAATACTTGGGAGGGCGGGGAGCTGGGCGAGATCTTCGTCCGTCAGAGCTTCTTGATTTGCGGGATCTAAGTCGGATAGTTCAAAGGGAGACTCAAGCTCCATACTGAGCACCTGACCGAGCCGACCGGATTCCTCCGCTTGGCGCCGGCGGGCTTTTGCCGCTTGGACGTCGTCGGCGTGACTGCGTCGCTGCTTAGGCATCTCAGCCTCGCGCCAATTGCCAGTGCGTTCGGGTTTCGTAGCTGCGCGCTCGCTTGCGGGTTTGGAACTTAGCTTGGTAGCTGGCTCGGGTGTGGGCTCATCGGCTGGCTTCGACTTTTTTTTTACGACGGCCTCTGCCGGACTCTTCTCGCTCGCTTCGTTGGCGCGTTCGCGCTCAGCGATGAGGGCGAGGAGGGCGACCTCGAGGGTGAGGCGTGCCTCGCTCTGATTCTTGAGGCGGCTGGCAATTGCTTCGAGGCGCTCGATCACATGGAGGAGCTCGGGAAGCTCATAGTAGCCGAGGAATTTTCTCAGTACCTGAATGCGCTCAGCACTGAGGGGAATGTAGGCTTCCACTGCATCGTCCGAAGTCGATTTCAAGAGGAGGAGGTGGCGATAATAGATGGCCGTGTCGAGACAGAAGCGCCCGTAATCGAGGCCCTCGCGGCTGACTTTTTCTAAGACCTTCGTGAGAGCGAGAGCTTGTCGAGTTGTGATCGCCGTCATCAGGGCGAGGATGAGATCGTCACTGCTGCGTCCCGCCATCTGGAGGACTTCCTCTCGGAGGAGGGGACCGTCGACGGAGGCAGAGCTCGCATGGAGGTTAGAGGCTTGATCTAAGAGCGAGAGGGCATCTCGGAGGGCGCCATCGGCGAGCTGGACGAGGAGCTTAAGTGCCTCGCGATCGATCGTGAGACCGAGATCAGCAGCCACTTCTTTGAGTCGAGCTGCGATCTGGGGTTCGGGGATGCGACGGAAGTCGTAGCGCTGACAGCGGGAGTGAATCGTGGCGGGGATGCGTCGAGGCTCTGTCGTTGCGAGGATGAAGATCACGTGAGCGGGTGGCTCTTCGAGAGTCTTCAATAGGGCGTTAAACGCGGCATTCGACAGCATGTGGACTTCGTCAATGATGTAAATCTTATACTTCGCAAGTGCTGGGAGGTAGGCGACTTCCTCAATGATGCGACGGATGTCTTCGACACTATTATTCGAGGCGGCATCCATCTCAACGACATCGAGTAGGCTGGCGTCGAGGATCGACTTACAGACCTCACAGTGATTACAGGGATTGGATCGCTTATCGGGTGCGAGGCAGTTTAGGGCACGGGCGAAGATTTTTGCCATAGAGGTCTTACCCGTTCCGCGGGTGCCGCAGAACAAGTATGCGTGGGCAGGGCTAGCACTGGCGATGCTGTGTCTGAGGGCCGCTACGGTCGCCTCCTGACCCACGACCTCATCGAAGGTCTGTGGACGCCATTTGCGGTATAGAGCCATGCGATTTTCGCTCACGTCGACCTCTCTTCCGTGATCTTCCGCAAACTCGCTGCACGCAGGGAGAGCTATGTGTGTACAGCATCGTAGAGTCGCCGCGAGTTTGGAGCGGGGAAATCCTAGGGAATAGAAATTGCCTCCTAGGGCGAATGCTCAGACGAATCCGAAACACATCCGGGGAACCGCTTACTGCTGCTTCCGTCAGGACCTGACAGGGTTCACGGGCCGAATCGCACGGGGCCCAAGCATCCGCCGCGAGAGGCAATTACTCACCCAAGTTTAGCAAAAAAGCCTCGCCAAGAAAAGGTGGCCAATCGGATTTGCCCCAGGGACTTGGGCGGAGGCGCATGGACTTGCTCTATCTTGCTCCTTCTGTCTCTATTGAGGCTAGGTCTGAGGTTTGTTATATTTAATTTTTATTTAGTAGAGGGGGTATAGGTATGAAAAAGTATGATCACCTATCCATAGAAAAGAAGTGGCAGCAGCGCTGGGCGGAGACGAAGCCCTTTGCCGCCATTAATGGTTCGGAAAAAGAGAAATACTACGTCCTGATCGAATTTCCCTACCCGTCTGGTCAGGGGCTTCACGTCGGTCACCCGCGACCCTACACCGCCCTTGACATCGTCGCACGCCAGAAGCGTCTCGAGGGAAAGAATGTTTTGTTCCCGATGGGCTGGGATGCTTTCGGGCTTCCGACGGAAAACTTCGCAATCAAGAATAAAATTCATCCAGCGATTGTCACGGAACGTAACATTGCTCGCTTTAAGGAGCAGCTCCAGCGCCTCGGCCTTTCTTTCGACTGGGATCGTGAGATCAATACGACGGATCCCTCTTACTATAAGTGGACGCAGTGGATTTTCTTGCAGTTGTATAAGGCGGGCCTCGCCTACAAAAAAGAGATGTCTGTCAACTGGTGTACATCTTGTAAGTGCGTCCTCGCGAATGAAGAGGTGGTCGATGGCCACTGTGAGCGCTGCTCGGCACCGGTCGTTCATCGGGTTAAGAGTCAATGGATGTTGAAGATTACAGAGTATGCTGAGAAACTCCTTGCTGGCCTCGAGGAGGTCGATTTCATCCCCCGTGTTAAGGCTCAGCAGCGCAACTGGATTGGGCGTTCTGAGGGGGCCTCGTTATGTTTTCAGACGACACGTGGCGATGTCTTGGAAGTCTTTACGACCCGTCCAGACACTCTATTTGGTGTTACTTACATGGTCATGTCGCCCGAGGCAACTTTGCTCGAGACTTGGCGGGATGCGATTGAGAATTATGAGGAGCTCGAGGCCTATCGATTTGAGGCTTCGAAAAAGAGCGAGCTCGAACGCAGTGAGTTGAATAAGGATAAGACGGGAATCCGCCTCCAGGGGGTTGAAGCAATTCATCCGCTGACTGGGGTGAAGCTGCCGATCTTTATCGCTGACTATGTCCTTGCGGGCTATGGGAGCGGTGCGATTATGGCGGTTCCTGGGCACGATCAGCGTGACTATGATTTCGCTCAGAAGTTTGGCCTGCCAATTGTCGAGGTCGTATCGGGTGGAAACCTCGAGGAGGGTCCCTATGTCGATAGTGAGAAGGGTGTCCTTGTCAATTCAGATTTCTTAGATGGTCTCGAGGTTCCACTTGCAAAGGCGAAGATGATCGAATATCTAGAGGAAAGAGGGATCGGGGAGAGAAAGGTCAACTATAAGCTCCGTGACTGGATTTTCTCGCGTCAGCGCTACTGGGGCGAGCCGATCCCGATGGTTCACTGCGAGAAATGTGGGTGGCAAGCGATTGATGAGTCCGAACTTCCTCTGGAGTTGCCTCAGATTGAATCCTATGAGCCGACGGATACGGGTGAGTCGCCGCTCGCCGCGATCCGCGATTGGGTCGAGACGACTTGTCCCTGCTGTGGTGGACCCGCTGAACGTGAGACTGATACGATGCCGCAATGGGCGGGTTCGTCTTGGTACTATTTGCGTTACTGTGATCCACACTGTGAGACCGGAATCGCAAGTCCAGAAGCACTCGACTATTGGATGCCTGTTGACTGGTATAACGGGGGGATGGAGCATACGACCCTCCACCTGCTCTACAGTCGCTTCTGGCATAAGTTCCTCTACGACATCGATGCGGTTCCCTGCCGAGAGCCCTATCTCAAACGCAGTAGTCACGGGATGATCCTCGGTTCGGACGGCGAGAAGATGAGTAAGTCACGAGGAAACGTTATCAACCCCGATGAGCTCGTCGAGAACTTCGGAGCCGATACGGTGCGCGTCTATGAGATGTTTATCGGTGATTTTGAAAAGGCGGCGCCCTGGAATGAGCGGGGCGTTATCGGCGTGCGGCGCTTCCTCGAACGCGTCTACGCCCTGCCACAGTTCCTCGCCGATGGCGAGACGCTTGAGGCCGCAGAAGTCAACCACCAGGGCTTCCTCGAATCCCATCAGACGATGATGAATAAGAGCATCAAGAAGGTGACGGAGGATATTGCCAATCTGAAGATGAATACGGCCGTCGCTCAGTTGATGAGTCTCGTTAACCTCTTCTACGACGATAAGACGATGACGCCAGCAGAGTACTCCTGCTTCTTACGCCTCCTCAACCCCTTCGCGCCCCACCTAAGCGAGGAGCTCTACGAGGCCGCATTTGGCGATGGTCCGATTACAGGCTTGACCTGGCCAAGCTATGATGAAGAACTCTGTGAAGAGGCTCTCGTTGAGTATGCGATCCAGATTAATGGCCGAGTGAAGAGCCGGATCATGCTGGCGCGTGACTGCGAACGTGAGGAAGCTCTCGCTGCGGCGAAGGCGGACCTTCAGATCGCAGAACTCATAGCGGGTAAGACGAGTGTAAAAGAAATCGTCGTCCCAGGTCGCTTGATCAACATCGTCGTCCGCTAAGTTTTCGCGCTCGGCATATTCGCTACCTATGACGCTCGATGCACATGCTAAGCTATGCGTTGATTTGCATTTGTATGGCGCTCTAAGCCATCGATTGTAGAAAGGGAGATAAGATGTTTCGTCTGATTCGTTGGTTTTTTAGAATTCTGTGGAAGATAACAAAAATCCTCTTTTTAGTCGGCGTCTTGGAGCTCCTTTTGAGCTCTAAGTCGCATAAGAAGAGAATTAAGATTCGTCGATAATCGCTGAGCTTAATTCAGAAATAGAAGAGGGCGGAACTTGAAGTTCCGCCCTCTTCTTAGTTTGCTACGGATGGTCTCTAAATATTCTGACGCTTGAAGACGAGAAAGACGCCGCTGCTGATTAGGAGAATGAGGAGGAGGCCGAGTTCACTGGCTTCACCGGTACTTGGAATGCGAGTTTGGCTGCTGGGATTTGTTTGGCTCGGTGGATCAGAGAGTGAGGGTTGGGAACTGCTCGTCTGTTTGCTCGTCGTTTCAGTCGCCGTTGTGCTCGTAGTCGTGGTCGTGCTTGTTGTCGTGCTTTCCACGGGTTCACTGGGCTTGATGTGGTTGACGACACGGAATTTGAGGAGATCCTCCGACTCGACGCTCTGGATATCTGAACTACAGCGGCTGGCGATATCCGCATCGCTTAGGCCTGCGATCTTAATGGCCGTTTCTCGAATCTGGTAGCGGTAGAGATCTCCGCTTGAACTGGACTTTGGAAGATTGCTGATCCGGATATGGAAGCCTGCATCTGAGAGCGATTCAACACGGACGCTTTCGACTTGCTTCTCGTTGATTTCGCCGTTTTGTACGACATGTTCCCAGCTAAAGAGGGCTTGATCGCCTAAGCGAATCGGGTAGGAATTCATCAGCTCTTCCTCGCCGCTCGAGTTGATGCGAATTTGATCGAGGCTGAATTCAGCTTCAGCGACCTGGCCAGCATCGAGGCCTTCCCAAACTTTCTCAAGCTCCAGTGTGCGGCGATCGATGCGAAGGTGGTTTTCGAGGGAGAGCTTCGCCGCTTCGGCGCTGGCGATGCGAGGCAGACTGAGATAGGGATTCCCGGTATCGCGCTCATGGATTTTATAAATGAGCGGCTTGGCTTCAGGCCCCTCACTCGTCGCTGGGAGTTTGCTGAACTTGAATTCCCAAGAGCTAGCGGCTGGATTGAAATCTTCTATGGGCGCCATGTGTTCGAGGAGCGTCGTTCCTTCGTAGCTCTGAACTTGTTTTTCACCATCATAGGCTTCGAGGGTGAGCAGAGCGGCAAAATCCTGCCAGGTTTTAAATCGTTCCGTTCTCGAAGCCGCCGAATCTGTCCAAGTCTTGGTAAACGTGAGTGAGAGGGGGATTTTCAAGTCGACATGGTCCTCGCCACCGTCGATGCGGGCTCGGTTTTGAATACTCGTTAGAGCTTCATCGGTATGGAAGATTGCATCAAAGACAACGTCAACGGTCTTTATTTCTCCGAGTGAACGGTCTGT
>JAUNVS010000057.1 GCA_030537565.1 Eubacteriales bacterium
GAAAACCCGCTTCGCGTCTCGCGAGATCGGAATACCCTCCGGAGAATTTTGTTCCACTTCAAGCCGAAATCCTCGATGCAGGTGCTCGCTTGCTTAAGCCAGGCGGAGTCCTAGTCTATTCGACTTGCACTTTCAATCTGGCAGAAAACGAGGCGCAGGTCCTCGCATTTCTCGAGCGCCATCCAGATTTCGAACTTGATGATGGCTTGCCTCATTTTCCTGCTGGTTCTGGTCTCGATCGGGGTTTCCCCTATGAAGGTCAGGAGCTATTGAAACGCTGCCTGCGGATTTTTCCACATCACTGTGAGGGCGAGGGGCATTTCGCTGCACGTTTCATCCGCCGCAGCGCTGAGACCTGTCTTTCATCCCCACGAGTATTGAACTCGAAAGCAAAGCGCCCTAAGAAAGCTAGGAAGTCAGGCCAGGGGACCAATCTCAAACTAGCGCTCGAGGCGTACCAAAACTTCCTATCTCAGAATCATTGTGGGGATGCAGAGGGTGAAAGCTATTTTCTACTCGACGATACCCTCGTTGAGGCCCAGATTCCGCCCGAGGAACTACCGAAGTCCGCTGGAATTCACTGCCTCCACAGTGGGCTTAGTCTTGGCCAGGTCAAGATTGATCGGCGAGGTCGAGCCCGCTTCGTTCCAGATCCTCTGCTGGCCCTATCTAAGCCAATCGAATTCTTCGGTCAGCGGCTGGAGCTGAAGCCTGCGTCCGATGCGCTGCGGAAATTGCTCCAGGGGCAGACTTTGAGTCTCGAGGATTTACCAGAGGCAGCTGCTTTTGATGCAAGTTATTTTCTGGCGAGCTACCGTGGCTTCGGGCTATCCCTTCTGAAACGAGAGGGTAGCCAAATCAAAAATCTTTTTCCAGCCTATTTTCACGGACGAGCTCTAGACCTGGTGCAGATCTTGGCTGCGGGTACTAGCGGCGAGCCGTCCATAGAGGAGGACGATGAATGAAACGTTTGATCTTAGCGAGTCATAATAAAGATAAAATTCGCGAGTTTGAAGCCCTGCTTGCCCCACTTAACTATGCGGTATTTGGGATGCGCTCTGTCGGCTTCGAGGACGAGATTGTCGAGGATGGAAGCTCCTTTATCGAGAATTCTGTGATTAAGGCGAGGGCGCTCAAGAAAGCCTTCCCCCATGATGCCGTACTGGCCGATGACTCAGGTTTGTCGATTGAGGCACTCGGGGGCGAACCAGGGATCTACTCCGCCCGTTTTGGCGGTGAGGAGATGCCTTATGCGTCGAAGTTTGACTTAATTTGGCAGCGATTGAAGGCGACCGGTCTGGCAGAAGAGGAGTGGCGAGCGTATTTCACTGCATGCCTCTGCTTGATCGAAGAAGATGGGGCACTGCGCATCTTTGAAGATCAGGTCCATGGCCTCATTCTTCCAGAGCCTCGGGGAGCGGCGGGCTTTGGCTATGATCCGATCTTCTTCTGTCAAGAGGTCGGAAAAAGCTTTGCCGAACTTTCTAGCGAAGAAAAAAATTGCTGTTCCCACCGGGCAAAGGCCAGCCGGGCTCTGCTCAGATATCTTGATGCGAGGGATCGACACTGAATGTGTTAAAATTTTCCGTTAGAGATTGGAGAATTTTGCGCTGTGACTTTTATCTTTATTTTTGAAAGTTTGAAGTTCTATAAAATGAAGCATGAGCGTTTTGTGCGCCTTTGTTTCTTTTGCTTTTTCTTGCTGAGCTTCTTATTTTACTATTTCCCGATTGGGGATACGAACTTAGAGCCTTTCTACGTTCAACTGCAGTTGAGTCTACGTACGAGGGTTCTGCCGAGTCGAATTGAGGATCTCGCACTTACGCATGGCAACTACCTCTTCCTCTATTCGATGCTTGCGATGACCCTCATCAAGCTCTTCCTCTCCTTTATATTTAGCCAGGGCTTCGTAGCTGAGGTTGAGGGCGAGACGCCGCTCAGTGGAGTTTTGGCGAGCCTGCGAAGTATTCCGTCCCTGATCCTCTTTGGCCTCGTCTCCTTCGTTGTTGCGTGGTTTTCGACCTTCCTCCTCTTTATCCCATTTTTCTTCTTCATTTCGGTATATTACTTCGCACCGTATTTTATGGTTCGTCGACGTCTCTCGTTTTTTAAAGCGATGCGGGCGGCGCGTCTCTCGAGTAAAGGGGTTCGTTTGAGTTGCTACTTGATCATCACCCTCTACTTCCTATTTTTCAGCTATGTCACTTCTTTCTTCGATGTCTTGGCAGCAGGGTCTCGACTTTCATTTGCATTGATTTCGGCCTTAACATCAACACTGGTTATGCTGACGATGGGACGCCTCTACGCCTTGGTTTGTCTGTACTTTAATCAGTATGTGTCAGATCGATCTCGCTTTGTTGCCTTTCGAAATCCCAGACGGATGTTTGAACACATTGAAGCTGGGAAACCGCCGAAATTAGATGATGATGATATTAATGAAATTCATGCCTTTGAAGATGAGATCCGTGATCGCTTCCCACAGCTCTATCAGCAGATGCAGGATGATCGGAAGCGTTTCGATTCTAGTGAGGAGGACGCTGAGCCTCGAAATCAATCGAGCCAGGAGAGCTCTCCGGATTCTGCAGAGGCGACTGAGGTAAATGAGGAGGAACGAGATGGGCATGACGAATGATGAACGCCGTAAATTATTAAAGTATATGAGTAACCATGCGCGGACGAGCTGTGAGGAGCTCGCGCTCATGCTGGGACTCGATGAGGCGGCTGTTGAAGCGGAAATCGCTAGTTTGGAAAAGGATCGTGTCATCCTCGGATACAATACGGTGATCGCTTGGGATCGTACGGAAGATGACCCCGTCACTGCCCTGATCGAGGTGACGGTTACACCACAGCGCGACCTCGGATTCGATCGCCTAGCTCGACGCCTCTATTCGCATCCTCAAGTGTCAAGCTGCTACTTGATGAGTGGAAGCTACGACCTGCTTCTGATCATCGAAGATAAGAGCTTAAAAGATGTTGCCCGCTTTGTCTCCGACCATATCGCGCCGGCCGAAGCTGTACTCTCTACGAAAACCCACTTTATTCTGAAGAAGTATAAGGTCAATGGCACTGACTGCAGTGCCCAACTGGCTGATCGTCGGGAGGCGGTGATCCTTTGACCTCGAAATACAATTACGATCAGCTCCTCTCCTCAGAGGTTAAGAGTCTTAAGCCCTCAGCGATACGCCATTTTTTCGACCTCGCAAATCGAATGAAGGGCGAGATCATCTCCCTCTCGATTGGTGAACCCGACTTTGTGACCCCTTGGCTTTTGCGCGAGGCGGGGATTCTGGCCATCGAAGATGGCTATACGCATTACTCACCGAATCGGGGTTTTCATGATCTGCTGGAGGAATTGGCCCAGTATTTGGCAGAGCGCTTTGAGGCCCCATATAGACCAGAGGATGAACTTTTGTTGACAGTGGGGGGGAGTGAGGCCATAGACCTCGCCCTCCGCGCTTTAATCAATCCTGGAGATGAGGTGGTCATCCCTGAGCCAGCGTATGTGGCTTACGAGGCATGCACCCATCTTAGCGGTGCCCAAATTCGTCACCTGGCCCTCAGTGCCGACGATGAATTTCGCCTTACTGCAGAAAAATTGCGGACTGTGATGAATGAGAATACGAAGGTCGTGCTGACGGGATTTCCCAATAATCCGACAGGTGCGACGATGAGTCGACACGATTGGCTGCAGGTGGCGGAGCTTCTCGATGACTTTCCCAACTGTATACTTATTTCGGATGAGCTATACGCTGAACTCAGTTATGGAGAATGCCATGTTTCGCCGGCATCGATCGAGCGCCTGAGGAATCGCTGCATTATGATTGGTGGTTTTTCAAAGGCGTTTGCGATGACTGGTTGGCGACTGGGATACGCCGCGGGTCCAGATCCCCTGATTTCCGCGATGGGGAAGATTCATCAGTACATGATTATGTCAGCTCCGACGCTTTCACAAAAAGTGGCCTTGGCGGCACTCAGGGCGCCGAGAAATTCGAATGGTGAAATTGAATTACTCGTTGAGATGCGAGACGCATATGATGCACGTCGACGCTTTATTCTTAAGCGGCTCTCGGAGATTGGCCTGCCTTGCTTTGAGCCTCGAGGTGCCTTTTACGTCTTCCCGTCGATTGCCGAATTCGGATTAAGCTCGAATCAGTTTTGTGAGCGCCTCCTCGAAGAGAAATACTTGGCGGTTGTCCCAGGATCGGCCTTCGGACCATCTGGGGAATCTTACGTCCGTATTTCATACGCAGCCAGTATGGCTCAGATTCGAACGGCGATGGAGCGACTCGAGGACTTCGTATCTACTTTGCGGACCGCATCGAAGTCCTAAGCGCCGTCGCTTAGGCATAGAGATAGAGAGAAAGAGATACGCATGGCGATCTACGACTTACACGAATTGCAATTACAGACACAGGCCTACGAGACACGGATTACGGAGCTTGAGTCCGCCCTCCATATCGGCCCGACTCGCGATCGAATTTCCGAGTTGACCCAGTTGAGTCAGGAACCAGAGTTTTGGGAGAATCCTGAACGTGCCCAGAAGATACAGCAGGAACTCACCCATGCTCAGAAGAAACTGGATCGTTTCGCGCGTCTGAAGACTCGCTACGAAGACATTCTTTTGATGATTGAATTGGCTGAAGAAGAGGGCGCTTCAGAGCTTGGCGCCGAGATCTCGGGGGAGTTCGATAAACTGGCTGAAGATTACGAGACGATTCGCCTCGAGACGCTCTTTACGGGCCGTTACGATGATCGAAACGCAATCCTCACCTTACATGCAGGCGCTGGTGGCACTGAGGCCCAGGATTGGTGCGAGATGCTCTATCGCATGTATTTGCGCTTTTGTGAGGCCCATGGTTTCACGACGCGTGAGCTCGATTATCTCGAGGGCGATGATGCCGGGATTAAGTCGGTATCGATGATGATCGAAGGGGAGAATGCCTATGGTTTCCTGCGTTCGGAGGCGGGTGTTCATCGTCTGGTCAGAATCTCGCCATTCGACTCTTCTGGGCGCCGTCATACCTCATTTGCCAGTTGCGAAGTGATGCCGGAACTCGATACCAGCATTGAGATTACGATTAAGCCCGATGACTTGCGGATCGATACGTATCGATCGACAGGAAAGGGCGGTCAGCACGTCAATAAGACGGATTCAGCTGTTCGAATTACCCACTTACCAACTGGCGTTGTCGCAGCCTGCCAAGCCGAGCGCTCGCAGATCCAAAACCGCGAGACTGCGATGAAAATGTTAAAGGCCAAGCTCTTCGCAATTGCTGAGGCGGCCCAAAAGGCTTCGATTGATGAGCTTAAGGGAAATCAAATGGAGATCGCCTGGGGTTCACAAATCCGTTCCTATGTCTTTTGCCCGTATACCATGGTTAAAGATCACCGCAGTGATTATGAGGAGGTCTCGGTCCAAGATGTTATGGATGGCCACCTCGATGGCTTTATAAACGCTTACTTGTCGATGATGGCGCGCGAGTCACAGGGGGCATAGATGCAAAGCGAGATCTACTACGGAGGATCGTTCGATCCCTTCCATACGGGACATGAAGCCATCTTGGCCGCCCTTCTCAGGGAGCCCGCAAAACGGCTTGTCATCGCTCCAGTAGGTCTCCAGGCACTAAAGGGGCTGCGAGACTCGCCATTTTCAGTACATCGCTATCGGCTCATCCTCGAAAATCTCAATGCCCTCTTTTTCGATCGATTCAAAAAGCTCGATAGTGCTGGTCTCGGGACGCAATCCTACCAATTGAAAGTGGCGGAGCTGCCCCAAACGGCTGTTATCAAATTTTCGAACGGTGAAGCGCTCCCTGTTTCTGAGATTCGCGTTGAAGAGATCCTCTTAAGTGATGAGGAAATCCTGCGTCGACACAGCTCCTATACGGTCGAGAGCTTGGAATCCAGAGCCCGACAGATCCTCGCCAGTGGGGAGGGCTTTCACTTCTTAGTTCCGATTGGGACGGACATCATCGAAGAGCTTCCATCGTGGTTTGAATTCGAAAGACTGTTCCAACTGGCCGAATTCTTAATCATACCGAGGGCAGGCTATGATCGCAGTGCCAGTGAGTCACTCCTCGAGGACTATCGTCGTCGCTATCGACTGCGCTATCGCATCCTCGATATTGAGGTCCCTGAGCTTTCGTCCACGGAGATCCGTGAGCGTTTCCGGCAGCATCGCAATCGCGTAAATCAAGATCCTAGTTTGACGCATAACTTAGTATGGCCTGATGATTGGCGGGGCTTATCGGAGGTAAGTCGGCGTTATATTGAAGCTAATGGGCTCTATCTCAACGCCGAATTGGGCAGGGATTTTTCAGCGGAGTTTATTTCGGAACTATTGAGTTTCGAGCGTAAACTCTGGCTTCACTTGAGCCTCTATCGCCTCGCTCACAGTGTTAATGTCATGTACTGTGCCCTCGCTCTCGCACGGGTCTATCGCCTAGACTTGAAGTCTACGGCCCTAGCGGCCCTACTTCACGACTCTGCAAAGGAACGATCGTATGCAGGCTACTCTGAATTTGAGCATCAGCTAGACCCGGTCTATGCGGATTATCCGAAATTAATCCATGCTCCCTTTGGCGCCTATTTAGCGAAAGAGGAGTACGGGATTGAAGATCCGGAGATTTGTTCAGCGATTTACTACCATCCGTGCTTACGGCCTGATCCGAGCTTGCTTGAAGCGGTCGTCCACCTCGCGGACAAGATTGAGGTGGGACGTCCATTTCGAGACCTCGAAGAAATACGAAGACTTGCCCCAAAACACTTGATGGAAGCCATTTGTTTATGTCAAAGTCTATGTATCAAACATGAGGAGAAAAAGGGGGCCAGGGCCTTTCCTGAGTCTCTCGAAACGTATCAGTGGTTCCAGACCCACTTTCCCGTGGAATCCGGGGCGCGAGCCACAGACCTAGAATAGTCGGAGGAATTAATATGGAGAAGCTTACATCCGCGGAACTCGCTGAGAAGATCGTCGCAATTTTGGAGGATCATAAGGCGAAGGATATTGAAAATTTAAACATTTGTGAGAAAACCTCGCTGGCTGACCGCTTCGTGATCTGTTCGGCGAGCTCTGCGACTCAGGTGAAAGCTCTGGCAGACCACGTGGTTTACGATCTCGAAGAGGAGGGAATTGTCCCGAAATCCAGCGAAGGATTTGAGAGTATGCGCTGGATTTGTCTCGACTACGTTGACGTGGTTGTCCACATTTTTCATGAGGAAGAGCGTCAGTTCTATGCGCTTTCGAAACTTTGGAAGAATAAGCCGAGTGAAGAGAGTCAGCGCCTCTCCGAGGAGCAACGCCCGGAGGCTGAGTCCTGATTCTCGAGCTTTAGAATTTTGAGTCGGATTCGGATTCGGATACGGATTCGGACGATGGCGTTTATCTAACCCGTGATGGACGGTATCGCT
>JAUNVS010000058.1:0-5307 GCA_030537565.1 Eubacteriales bacterium
ACTCTAGTGAAGCGGCGACGGCATCGACATAGCGCAGGCGAACTAGTTCGAAGACGCTTGCGCCTGGATCAATCCGCAGACGTTTCGACAAACTGATATCGGACTTGATTAGCCCCTGGCGCAAAACGATGGTCTCAAAGGCTTTCTTTTGTTTTTCAGCAACATCTTGAAACGAATCCATGTCATCAAGCATGCGTTCTAACTTGCCACTTCGGACGAAATTACCTAGTCCCGGCGCAGAGTAGATAAGTCCTAATTCTTGAAGATGCGCAATAGCAGCACGCAATGTGGAGCGATTGACGCTCCACATTGCACACAACTGTCTTTCAGACGGTAGTTTATCATCCGCTTGAAGTCCAGATTCTGCTAAGTAGATCTGAATTCGCTCGATGAGATCTTCTTTTGCTCCCGTCTTATGTTGCACAGTGCTGCCCCCCGTCTTTTAGATCCTTACTTTAATTCCTTAGCCTTCGCTTTCAGGCCGTACTTATGCTCAAAATAGAGGTATGCGGGTATCCCTGTCGCTACTGAAATCAGTGCTGCGATGATGCCCTGAAGTGGAGCCCAGACAAAGGTTGACCAGATTAATATCCCAGTAACCAGCATGGCGATGCTGGCCATAAAATAACCTGCTGGCATTTTCCAGAGAGGCTTGTAATCCTTTTTCCTACGTAGTCTGAAGATCATTGCAAAGGTCATAAAGTTTTTAATCAAAGCCACCAGTGTGAAGTAGCCGAGTAAATCAGTGAGGTTTGACGCAAAAATCAGAGCGATCGCATAAGCGCATTGTACGACAATTGAAAAGGCCGGTGTTTCCCACTTGTCATGGACACGAGCAAAGGCTGGAAACCAGAGGCCGTCTTTTGCCATCGCATATTCGATTCTGGGCTGGAACATAATGCAGCTTGAAAGTGAACCAATAATGACGATAATCGCCATTATTGCGACGAGAGAGCCAGCGACCTGACCACCGATCAAGGGGAAGTTTTCAGCTGTTTCTGCGATGGGAGCAGAACTATTTGCTAGTTTCTCAAAGGGAAGTACACCAGCACTCACGGTCGATAGGAGTACGTACAGGAAGGTCACACCGATGGCTGTAATAATGAGAGCACGCGGCATGGTGCGCTTAGGATTCTTGATTTCGCCAGTCATGTAGCAGACCGCTCCCATGCCATCAAAGGACCAGGTTGTGGCTGAAACACCTGCAAATAGTGCGACGAGACCCGTGCTGGCTGTTGATAATGGAGCTGCCGATAAATTCGAGCCCTTGATGCTGAATAGACCGAAGGCGATAAGGAGGAAGAAGGGCAAAATTTTGAAAAAGGTTATGAAAGTCTGGAATTTCCCGCCACCCTCGACACTTCGTAGATGAATGAACATGAAAAACAGTACGAGGACGACGGCAAGGGACTTAAGTGCCCACATGCCCATCGGAATAAAATAATTCAAATAGTTAACGATGGCTAAGGCCATAATCGAAATGCTTGGTGGATCTGTGGCCCAGAAACTGATCCATCCGCACCAGAAAGCAACTGGTCGTAGGCCTGCCTCACGGAAATAAACATACTGGCCACCATTTTCAGGATAGGCTGTCGCCATCTCGGCATAGACCAAGTTTGCAGGAATATTGAGCATGCCACCGATTAAAAACGCGAGAATCGTCAGTGAAGCCGAACCAGCTGCGCCTGCCACTTCGCCAATCGAAGAGAAGATCCCTGAGCCGATTGTCGTTCCCATGGATATGGCGACTGCAGCCCAGAGTCCTAATTTACGGGTTAAATCTTTTTGGGGAGCACTTGTATGCTTTGTTTTGCTTTCCATCACCGTTGCCTCTATCCTTTCATTTTTTTTAGTGAGTTTAATAATCGAGCTGGCGGTAATAACGTCGAATTTCCATGGGATGGCGGTTTAGATTTTCAATATGGACATCGATACGATTATTCACGGCATGCATTACTAAGTGAGAAAGACAGCCCCGATATTCCTCAGCTATCCCTTTGAGTTCATAATCCTTACTATCGATGATCGTAAAATTAGAGCAAATTCGAGGCAGGAAGCGAGCGACCCGCAAGCTGAGTTCACGCTGCGAATCCTCCCCCACATAAACTGTGACATTACTATCTCGATCGATGACTTCAAACATGCCGTGGAAGAATTCAGCAGAGTGAATCGACTTCGTGCGAATCCAGTGCTGTTCTTCCCAATAACACATCGCATAGGAATAGCAGGCTCCATACTGATTTCCGGCTCCGACAAAATAATGCAGTGCATCATTGTGATGCTTTTCCGCAAATTCTCGAGCAAAGCAGTCGGCTTCAATTTCCACATCGACCAGGGCCCGAGGCAAAGACTGATCGAAGTTTTGGTACATCGCATCGTACTCAGGAAATTCTCCATTTAAATACATCAGACGATCGGCCACCATAAAAAATTTCAGCTGCTCATTTTGCGGGTAAGAAATACACCAATCGACCATTGTGGCCAAGGGCGATGAACTCGTATCGATAAAAGCAAAGACTTTTGCACCGAGCTCACGGCAGCGCTTAACAGCTCTCAGCATCTCTTCAGTTGTTCCAGTTACTGACGAGATGACGGCGATGCTTCCTTGCCCGATTTTCTTATTACCCGTCGTCAGAAATTCGGCTGCATTTTCGCTGAAGAAATCAAGGGAACTGCGCTCCTTCATATGCACTTCAACTTGCAGCGCCGAAGCCCAGGTGCCGCCAATACCAAGCCAGCAAACATTCTTAAATCCATTTTCGTAGATCGAGTCGACGATTTGATTAATCGGAGCCCGGAGGGCCAGGGCCCCTTCGACACTCTTCCACTTCGCTTCTCCATCAAATTTCAGCATAATTTAAACCTCGTTGATCTATCTATATATCTAGATGACTTCCTGTTTTCCTAGACCAGACTAAACAGGTTGCACCTTTTTCATACCGACGTTATAGATTATCCTTATAATGCTGTCAATTAAAAAAAGGCTGCAGCATTTTGTGCAGCTGGAATAATTAGAGCGAATCAGTTCGCCATGAGACTAGTATCTATATACGAGTTTTTCTTGACTTTCGCGACTTGGAATTTGGACGATTGCTCGTTTCTATTGATATAAGCATAAAGAAAAAAGCGACAAAATTAAATCTGTCGCTCTGATCATAGTCACAACAGCAGAACTAGATCTGTTTCCTCTACGCACATGAGTCAATTTTGAACCACATGAAGGGGCGTCTCACTGGCTAGGATCTCCTGGATGCGTTCGCGAATAAAGCTCGGCTTGATATCGTAGTCCTGGAATTTATCGATCGGAATCCAGACGATGCGTTCGCCGATGTCGGTGCACTCATCGATTGCTTCGTAATTATCGAGCGTGACGATGTAGTAGAACTCGATGTGATGGCAGTTAAGGCCCTCAGTCTCGTGGTCAGTGCCTTTGAACAGATTTTCACAGACAACAGCGAGGCGCCCCGCCTTTGCATCGACCCCAATTTCCTCATAGATTTCACGTTCGACACAATGGGCGCTCACTTCCCCTAACTTCACTGCGCCACCGATCATGTAATAGTAATTCGCAACAGCGTTCTCGATGAAGAGCATCTTATTATTTCGGATAATGATGCCGCCACCTCTGAATCTAAAGCAATCTGTCTTTGTCATTAGAGCACAATCATTCATACAAATAATCTCCTTTTCTTCACGAGTAAAGTGCGCGAGCTGCAGTAATTAACGTGTGGATCAAATCCACAATCCGCGGGGAATTCTTAAGAGTCTAACGAAGTCCTCGTGACTCAGGTAGATTCTAACGCAAGTTAATGACTTTTTAAGGATCTGAGCTGATTCTAAGTCCAGTCTTGTTATAATACGAGAAGAAAAGAAGCAAACTTCCAAGCAATTCTGAACAAACAGGTGGAGGAATTTGAATGAACATACATGAGGCCATTTTACGACGTCACTCACAGCGAAAATACATTGAAGAACCGATCCCTGAGCAAGCTCTGTCTGCCTTTTTGGGTGGCTTGGATAATATTCCCCTCCTCCATAAGTCCCATGCGTTGACCCTCCGTTTTTTAAGCTATGGGGAGCTTCGTGAGCTTTTCCCCAAGCACTATAAGCAGTTTATTTATGCCCCTTATTACCTGCTCTTCTATGGGGACCGGGAAAAAGAAGTTCTTCAAAACGTGGGCTATCTCGGACAGTTTGCCTCGCTTTGGCTTTCTAGAAATGATTACGCCTCCTGTTGGCAGGTGGTTAAGGGATTAGAACAGACGAAGTGGAGTGAAGAAGAAGAGCTTTACCGTCAGAAGATGGCTGAGGCTTTTTTAGAGGAGCAAAATGGCTCCAAGTTAGAATTGACGAGTGATCTTGTCGAGGCTCCTAAGTCCCTGGAGACAACGCAGACTAGTGCTGAAGTGAATACAAGCGGCGATGAGACCCTTGAGTCCGTAGAGACGCAAGAGACTGAGAATAAGTCTGCTGACGAGAGCGAGGATCAAACGCAGGAGCCGCTTGTCGAGCTTATCGCTGAAGAAAAGTTGGATGACATACTCCCAGAGGGGCTCCACGTCTTTACCCGTAAGCCTCTGGAACAGGTACTTGCCTTCGGTGTTCCCGATCAGCGACTCCGCCAGGGTCGTCCTGCCGCTCGAAAACGCATAAATGCACTTCTTATCACGGGCTCTCCTGAGCCAAGTCTCCTCTTTCGAAACCTACTAGAGCTTGCCCGCATGGCTCCGTCTGAGTACAACTCGCAGCCATGGCGCTTCTGGGTGACCGATTACTGTATCCATGTTTTCTTGAAACCAGCTCGCCTTTTTGGGTCGAAACTCAGACATGATAATGAAGAGCTCGCGATGGGGTGTATGCTCGCGAATCTATATACGGCATGCCAACTGAAACATCTAGAACTTGAAATCAGGATTGAAGTGGAACCGTTTAAACCGATCCGGGATCTAGAATATGTAATGAGTTTGTACATAAGCGATCCCTTATCCGACTAAAAGTTGAGTAGAGCGAGTCAGGCTCTCCGCCCTCCCATGGACTGACCTGAATGCTTCGAGGACTTGAAATTTAGCCGCGGCTGTGATTAAATAGCCTGCGGCTTGGAGACGTACCGAAGAGGTCGTAACGGGACGCACTCGAAATGCGTTTGTCGGCAACGGCACGTGGGTTCGAATCCCACCGTCTCCGTAAGAAGTAGGTTCATCACCTACTTTTTTTATGTCTGATCTTCATCTTTTTAATTTGATCGTTACAAGTCGGATGAACGCAAGCTGGAAAATTCGCTAGGCTAGGCATATGGCAAGACTACTT
>JAUNVS010000058.1:5317-7096 GCA_030537565.1 Eubacteriales bacterium
GAATTGAATCATGACTCCCCTTTTGAGCTATTGATTGCCACAATTCTCTCTGCCCAGTGTACCGATCGCCGTGTTAACCAGGTAACTGCCAAAATTTTTCCAGAATATAAGACACCTGAAGACTTCTTAACACTAAGTCAAGAAGCTCTTGAAGATAAAATTAAGACCTGTGGCTTCTTTCGTTCAAAAGCCAAGAATATTCTAGCTTGCTGTGCTCGGCTGGTATCGGATTACGACGGTAGAGTCCCTGAGACCCTTGAAGCTCTTCAGGGCCTCGCGGGTGTCGGACGCAAGACGGCAAATGTGGTCGCATCGAATGCTTTCGGCGTACCAGCAATTGCTGTTGACACGCATGTCTTCCGCCTTAGCAATCGGATTGGAATTGTCAGGGAGACGACGGTTGAAAAAACTGAACTGGCTTTGCAGCGCAAAATACCGCGGCAGCGTTGGACCGAGTCTCACCACCTCCTCATCCACCATGGAAGATATATTTGCATGGCGAGGAAACCCAATTGTGAGGCCTGTCCAATTCAGGCTTATTGTCATTACTATCGAGGCCTATTGCCTGAGGAAAAACGAAAGAAGTAAATTTTTAACATAAAAAAGAGGAGGACCACCTGGGTCCTCCTCTTCTTATTTCAGACTAAGTCTAAATTATTTTTGCTTTTTCGCTTCGACAACGGCCTGAGCGGCTGCGAGGCGAGCGATCGGCACACGATAGGGTGAGCAGGAGACGTAATCGAGACCGACCTTATCTAGGAACTTGACCGTTGCTGGATCACCACCGTGTTCACCACAGATACCGACATGGAGATGTGGATTGGTCTTACGACCTTTTTCAACAGCCATCTTCACGAGTTGCCCGACGCCTTCCTGGTCGAGAGACTGGAAGGGATCGCGTTCGAAAATACCCTTATCGATGTATTCTTTCAAGAATTTACCTGCGTCATCACGGCTGAAGCCAAAGGTCATCTGGGTCAGGTCGTTGGTACCAAAGCTGAAGAACTCAGCAACTTCGGCGATCTCATCGGCCTTCAGGCAGGCGCGTGGAATTTCGATCATTGTACCGATCTGATACTCGAGTTTTTCGCCCTTCTCTTCAAAGACCTTTTCAATCTCCTCAACGACGAGTTTCTTAACGTAGTTCAACTCTTTCACTTCACCAACGAGTGGGATCATGATTTCAGGACGGACATTGTCGACGCCGTCTTTCTTCGCACGGAAAGCAGCCTGAATTACAGCACGAGCCTGCATCTTATAGATTTCAGGATAGGTGACGGCTAAGCGGAGACCACGGTGTCCAAGCATTGGATTAACCTCTTCGAGATCTTCGATAACGTGATGGATCTCTTCGATGGAAATACCGAGCTGGCTGGCGAGGTTCTCAATTTCAGATTCTTCCTTCGGAACAAATTCATGAAGCGGTGGATCGAGGAAACGAATCGTGACACTCCGGCCATCAAGAATCTTGTAGAGCTGATAGAAGTCATCTTCTTGCATCGGCAGGATCTTCGAAAGGGCCTTTTCACGTTGCTCAAGCGTCTTAGAGAGAATCATTTCACGCATGGCGTGGATACGATCACCGCCGAAGAACATGTGTTCTGTACGGCAGAGGCCAATGCCCTCAGCACCAAATTCAACGGCCTGGGCAGCATCTGTAGGCGTATCCGCATTCGTACGCACTTTCAGGCGCTTAATCTCATTGACCCACTCCATGAAGGTGGCGAATTTACCACTGAGCGAGGCTGCCTCACGGGGAATGTCGCCTTCATAGACCTT
>JAUNVS010000059.1 GCA_030537565.1 Eubacteriales bacterium
AATGAGAAAAGATGAGAAAAAACGAGAAAAAAGGCAAAAAATGAGGTTTTTTGCTTGACATGATCTCAGGGTGGCGTAGAATTAAGCGCACTGTGATGAATCTGTAATAAGCGGGCTGTGGCCCGAGGAGGATTGTACATGAAGACATACATGGCCAAGAGCGCTGAGGTTGAGCGCCAGTGGTACGTCGTCGACGCCGAGGGGAAGACGCTCGGACGTCTCGTCAGCCGCATTGCCGAAGTTCTGATGGGTAAGCATAAGCCGACCTATACCCCACATGTTGATACTGGTGACTACGTCATCGTGATTAACGCTGAGAAGATTAATTTGACGGGTAAGAAGTGGGAGCAGAAGGAATACCGTTATAACACGGGTTATCCCGGTGGCCTGCGTAAGGTCCGTTACGATAAGTTGGTCGAGACCCGCCCAGAGAAGATCATTGAGCTCGCTGTCCACGGCATGATGCCTAAGACCAAACTCGGTCGCGCGATGGAGAAGAAGCTAAAGGTCTTTGCTGGCCCAGAGCATAAGCATGAGGCGCAGAAACCTGTCGCCCTCGACGTTGAGTAAGGAGTACTATCATGGCTAAAACGCTTCAAGCTAAAAATGGCCAGGTCTATGCCTACGGCACCGGCCGACGCAAAAATGCGGTTGCCCAGGTCCGCGTCATCGATGGCGAGGGTAAGATTCTGGTAAATGATAAAGAGTTGGGTGAGTACTTCGGTCTCGAAACCCTCAAGCTAATCGTCCGTCAGCCCCTGGTTGAGACGGGTATGGAAGGTCGCGTCGACGTGATCGCGAAGGTCCACGGTGGTGGTATTTCTGGCCAGGCGGGTGCCCTCCGTCACGGTCTCGCTCGTGCCCTCTGCGAGCTCGATGAGTCGCATCGTGGCGTTCTCAAGAAGTCGGGTTTCCTGACGCGTGATTCACGTATGAAAGAGCGTAAGAAGTACGGTCTTAAGAAAGCACGTAAGGCGAGCCAGTTCTCGAAGCGCTAATTTTGCAAATCGATTGGCGATGCTTTTCAACCCGTTCCAGTTTGTCTGGAGCGGGTTTTTCGCTGTCTGGCGGGTGCTGCGGGTTCGGGGCCTCTGTGCTATAAAGAATAGAAAATTGTGCGGGCTGTGTTTGGAGTCAGAGAGGAAGGGCCGATGGCTGTAATTGAAATCGAATCAAAGTCGCTTGAAGAAACCTGCCAATTGGCGGCTCTTTTGGTGCCGCTCTTGAGACGCGGGGATATCCTCGCACTTGATGGCGAGCTCGGGGCTGGTAAGACCCACTTCACGGCTGGCCTGGCTGCGGCGATGGGGATTACCGAGCCAGTCGCAAGCCCGACCTTTACTCTGATGCAGGCCTATGCACTGCCAGTTTCGCTTGCCAGTCGTCTCGGAGAGGAACTCTATCACTTTGATGCATATCGATTGGAGAACAGTGAGGCTTTCTTTAAAGAGGCCTTTGATGAATATTTCGATCTGGGTATCTGTATTATCGAGTGGGCGGAGCTGATTGCCGAGCTTTTGCCCGAGAGAAGTCTTTATTTGCGCTTCGATCGGGTTGAGGCTTCGTTGGACGGAGAAGCAGAGGCTGCTGACCTAGGGGCTGAGTGCTTATCAGAGCTGGCCCGCCGTGATTTTCTGGCGAGTCTTGAAGCAGATCTTGGAAGTACAGATTGTCAATCGAGGCGGATTCGCCTCAGTGGGCCGCGCGAGCGGGTTGATGCAGTGGCTGAGGCCTGGCAGAGGGCTGGATTTAGACTCTTAGAGGGGGCTGGGGCCGGGTCTTCTAGGGCCGAGTCTGAGGCGGAGTTATGATGGGGGCTCTGAGGAGTCCTATGAGGAGTTTTATGTGGAACATATTAGCGACCGATAGCTGTCAAGCGGCGTCTTCGCTGGCCATTATTGATTCAAAGGGCGGTCGATTCGAGAGCCATTTGATGACGGGCCGGACGCACTCACAGCAGTATTTACCCCTCGTGGCAGAGGGCCTGCAGCAGATGGGACTAAGTGCTGCAGATCTTGATCTCTTTGTGGTGATTACAGGGCCAGGGTCCTATACGGGGGCCCGGATTGCCGTCGCATCGACTCAGGCCTTTGCCTATGCAACAGGGCGTCTCTGCCTAGGAGTTTCTGCGCTCGAGGCCCTCGCCCATCCCTTTCGCGGCTTCGAGGACTGCTTGCTCGCCGTTTTCGTCGATGCTCGTAATCATCGAGCGTATTCTTGCGCATATGCGGGGACGGAGGCCCAGTCGGATGAGAGCGCAGCGGATCTGGCTGAATTGGCTGCCTCCTATGCGGCGATTTACCGGGCGGGGAACTATACCTCGCTACTCTGCATTAGTCCTGAGCCATTTCCGGAGGCGAGGGCTGCGCTCTTAGAGGCACTGCCGGAACTCGGCAGTTCAGAGATCGCAGCGATTGATCGACCCTTACGGGCCCGTGATGCTCTCGAGATCGCCCTCGAGCGACTGGAGGCCGCTGAGTCACTCGATCTCAGTCGTCCCTACGATCGAGCGCAAGACCGAGAGCTTCTTTTAAAGGTTCCTGGCGTCGTCCGACCGGAGCAACTCGACGTCCTCTACTTATCTCAACCCCCTGTGCTACGCCAGTCGCAGACAGTTAAGTAGTCGGAGCTCGGGCGATGAAAATTCGGCTTGCGAATTACGGCGATGCAGGTGATCTCATCCAGGCGGTGACGGAGATCTTCTCGGATTTCTGGTCAGCGGCCCAGATCGAGGAGAGTCTCAGAGGCGAGAGAACGCCTGTTTTTGTTTTGGAGGATGATGCGGCGAATATCCGCGGTTTTTTATTTTGGCGTCAGGGCGTCGATATCGATGAGATTGATCTGATTGCCGTGGCCCCCGAGTTGCGCCGGCAGGGCTGGGCGCGGGCACTCTGGGACTATGCGCTCGAATCCGCTTTAAGTTCCGATGTCGTGGAACTTGAACTGAGGGCGGACAATACACTTGCGAAGCGTTTTTATGAACGGTTGGGATTCCGCTTTATCCGCCGCCGCCGGGCTTATTATCCCGCTGCGGTTGATGCCCTAATTTTTCAGTGGAGATCCGAGTAGCTTGGCAGTTTCTGCGGCCAATTCTGAAGCACTTCGTTCACTGGACTTATGTCGGTGTATAATACGAAAAACTAGGCGGAGGGCTCCAGCCATCCATCTTGACGATATAGGAGTTTGTATATGCGTGTTAACGAAGTTCCTATCTTGAATGAACGCTTGAGTGTTAGTCCGAATTACCAAGCTACACAGCTTTCGACCTACCTCTATCTCGCATTTATGTTTTGCCACTTCGTAGGGCATCGGGGATATGTTCTAAGTGCTGTACTTGGAATTCTAGTTCTTTTTTTCGAGCGTGAGAATTTTTACTTCCGATTTGCAGGGGCGCAGTGTGTCCTACTGTCCTGTATCTTATTTGTATATCAGCTCGTCAGTTCGATACTTGAGATTACACTGATCTGGATCCCTGTGATGATCATTTTGTCGGTGCTCGTTAACGTGATTCTACTTGTCCTCGAACTCGTAAATCTGTATAAGCTTCAGCGTCGAATTTGCTGGTCGATGCCCCTGATCGGTCTATACGCCCAGCGCTTAGAGAAACACATCCGTCCCTTCTGAGCGCGTTTCAAGCTGCGTTGACAGTCGATTGGAGGCTGTTATACTTCAGAGAGAGTTCGCACGCATGTGCAACTAGGAGGAGAATATGCTGAAGAAATCTGTCGTATTTCACTGTGAAGAAGATATGGAGATGAAGGCGGTGGCCATGCTGATCCAGAAGGCCTCGACGTTTAGCTCGAGCCTCTGGTTGCAGACGGGAGAACGCCGTGCCAATGCGAAGAGCTTGCTCGGTGTCATGAGTCTCGGAATTAGTGATGGTTGCAGCATCGAGATTAGTGCCGACGGTGCAGACGAAAATGAGGCGGTCGATGAGATCGGCGCCTACCTCGAGGCTCCGACCTTTAACTAAGCGGCGGATCCAAACTAGAATTGTGAGCACCTGGAGCTACGCTGTGGGTGCTTTTTTATATGGAGAGAAGATACAGGATAGGATGATGAAGCGAGGTCAAAGTCAAGAAAAAGATGGGGCTCTGCGGGCGGGAGAACATGTCTTCCAGGTCGAGGATTTGCCGAGTCTTCGCCTCGCCGACGAGACCGTGGATTTCGACGCGCGTCTCGACACCGTTCCAGATGAAGCGGGTGTCTACTTGATGCTCAACGCGGATGAGAAAGTCATCTACGTTGGAAAGGCCCTGCGTCTGCGACAGCGACTGCGATCCTACTTCGCGAAAACACCGCGTGGTTCAGCAAAAGTCCTGGCTATGATCTCCCACATTCATGACTTTAAATACCTAATTTGTCAAAACGAAGTCGAAGCCCTCATCCTCGAATCGAATCTTATCAAACGCTATCAACCCTTTTATAACATTCTCTTAAAAGACGACCATGACTATCCGTACATGCGGATCACAATGCAGGAAGCCTATCCGAGGATTATGAAAGCCTACCGTATCGGTGATGATGTGGACGCAGGCTGCCGATATTACGGCCCCTACCTCAATAGTGATTTGAATAAGGCTCTGCGCAGTATTCACGAGATTTTCCCACTCAAAACCTGTCGTCGCCAATTTCCCCGAGACATTGGAAAAGAGCGCCCCTGCATCGAATACTACATCGGCCATTGCATAGGTCCCTGCCGTGGTGACGTCCCTGCCCAAGCCTACCGCGAGGTCTGCCAGCGAGTCTGTGATTTTTTAGAGGGCCGATATGATGGAATCATCGATTCACTTAAGTCGGATATGAAAGCCGCCGCTGCCGCCCTCGATTTCGAATCGGCGGCGCGTTACCGGGATCGGCTGCAGTCATTTGAAAAACTCTTTGAGCGCCAGATTGCCGTACTTGACCGCAAACTCGATGCCGACATCCTCGCATTTGCGAAAAATGATCTGGAACTCTGTCTTCTTAAGCTGGAGCTGAGGGCCGGTAAGATCTCGGGGACAGCGACCTATTTCTTTCCGAATGATGAGACACCGGAGGCAGAGCTCTTGCGTGCTTTTCTCCTCCAGTATTATCCACGTGCGGCCGAGCTGCCTGCTGAGATCGAAGTCGAATACCTGCCCACGGAATTGGAAGCCTGCGAGGCTTTCTTAAAAAGCATTGCTGGCAAGAGCGTTCGCATTCATCGTCCCGAGCGGGGGGATAAAAAAGCCCTCCTCGACATGGCCCGCCGCAATGCTGGCGAGAGTCTCAAACGCCGAGCGCTGGCCTTTGGTAAGCAGCGGAATGATCGCAGGCTTGCACTTGATCGCCTCAGTGAATTCCTCCAACTCGATGAGCGACCGCAGCGCATTGAAGCTTACGATATTGCCAATCTAGGTCAGGATGCGATGGTCTGTGCGATGGTGGTTTATGAGGATGGAAAATTGGCCTCACAAGATTGCCGCTTATTTCGGATCAAAGGCCAAGAGGGCCAGGATGACTACCAGGCGATGGCCGAGGCAATTTCAAGGCGCTTGCAGCATCTCGAAGACGAGGACTGGCGCTTTGGCGCACGTCCAGACCTCCTGCTTTTAGATGGTGGACGTGGGCATGTCAGTTCGATCATGGCGCTACTTCAGAATCGGGGATTCGGGACAATCCCCTGCGCGGGTATGGTAAAAGA
This sequence comes from Eubacteriales bacterium, assembly GCA_030537565.1. Lineage (GTDB taxonomy): Bacteria > Bacillota > Clostridia > Saccharofermentanales > Fastidiosipilaceae > JAUNVS01. The sequence continues at coordinate 5,666 of JAUNVS010000059.1, forward strand.
TCGACGGCACCGCAGTCGTGGCCTGGTTAGAGGCGATGGTGAGATCTTGGAGCTCGCGGCCCGACTGGGGCTATTGCGGGGAGCCGAGGCATCGAAAAATCTCGATCAAGAACCTGAATTAGGCCTGGGCCTGATCCCTGAGAAGAATGAGGAGCGAGATCGGGATTTCGCCCTCCTACGATTTATTACAGCGATTCAAAACGAGGTCCACCGTCAGGCCAACCGCTATCATCAGCTGCTTCGCAAAAAGAAGACTTTAAAATTTAGTCTTGAAGCGATCCCGGGTATCGGCCCAGCGCGTCGGAAACTGCTAATGAATGCCTTTGGTAGCATAAAAGCAATTTCTGAAGCCAGCGAATCAGCGATCGCGGTGGCCTGCCCGAAGCTTTCCGAGAAGCAGATTGCTGCAGTCTATGCCCATTTTCATCCGACGGATGATCCGGAGGAGAGTGAACTAGAAGCTCTTCTCAGAGGCGAGGAGATCGAGGCATGATCGTGTATGCGTTGGCAGACCTCCACCTCTCGCGGACAGTTAACAAGCCGATGGATTGTTTTGGTGCGAAGTGGGCTAAGCACGATGCCAAGATCGATCGCAGCTTACGAGCCAGACTACAGGCGGATGATCTCTTACTAATTCCCGGTGACATTTCTTGGGCAATGCGCAGTGCAGAAGCCGTCGAAGATCTGCGTTTCATCGATGCTTGGCCAGGGCGTAAGGTTCTGATGCGCGGAAATCACGACTATTGGTGGGGCAGTGGCCAAAAAGTTCGGCGCCTCTGTGCGGAACACGGCCTGGGGAGTATCGATGTTCTCCATCACGATGCCCTCCTGTATGAAACAAATTCGCTCAGTCTGGTCATCTGCGGGACTCGACTTTGGTTAGCAAAGGTTGAACAAAAGACAGCGAATGATCGAGAGATATACCAAAGTGAAATTCGGCGCCTCGAACGAAGTCTGATCGCTGCCCAACAATTCGAGAAACAAGCGCAGGCCCAGGGTAAGACGGTAAAAAAAATCGTCATGCTCCATTATCCGCCGATTCACCCCCAAGAAATGAGAAATGAGGTAACTGGGCTACTCGAGGCATACAATTGTCCGCTCGTCCTATACGGGCATCTCCATGGCCTGGGCCACCGCCAGATCATCGAAGGTTACCATCATGGAATCGAGTATTCCTGCGTAGCGAGTGACTATCTTAATTTCGAAGCGAAGCAGATCCTAGAATTATGAACAAATCCGCAAAAAAGACGGCCAAAGGACTTGCAAAGAGCCCGGTAATCCAGTAAAGTTAGTAGCACCCACAAAACGCCCGGCGTGGCAGTTCGTGGGTCGAAAATAGGGCTTGACGCCTGGGTCTCCAGGACGTAAGATAGCCGAGCGCTTCGAGAGAAACGCGAACGGAACCTTGAA
>JAUNVS010000060.1 GCA_030537565.1 Eubacteriales bacterium
CATATAGGTTGATTTACCCGACATGTTCGGTCCAGTGAGCAAGATCATCCGTTCGGAATCGTTATCGAAGTGGCTGTCGTTTGCAATGAAGCGTTGTCGGGATTGAAGCCGCTCGACGACTGGATGTCGACCAGCAGTAATCTCCAGACTCGAGTCCGAGCTCAGCTCAGCTTCAACATAGTTGGCGATACTGGCGATCTCTGCGAGCGATTGGAGTACGTCGAGTGTGGCTAGTAGCTTGGCATTATGTTGGAGGAGGCGAATGTGTTTGCCGGCGAGTTCACGGAGGACAATGAAACACTCGTATTCAAGTGCCGCGATTTTCCCCTCAGCACCGCGTATTTCATCCTCCAATTTTTTTAATTCCGGAGTGAAATATCGCTCCGCATTTGCCAATGTTTGTTTTCGTTCGTAGTGTTCTGGGACGAGCTTAGCATTGGCACGACTCACCTCAATGTAATATCCAAAAACGCGGTTGTATGAAATCTTCAGAGTTTTAATCCCCGTTTGATCGCGTTCGCTTTCCTCTAATGCGCGCAAAAAGCCCTGTGCATTTCTGGAAATCGATCGGAAGTGGTCGATTTGCTGATGGTAGCCATCACGGATCAAGCCCCCCTCTGTGATTTGGATCGGAGCATCTTCGTCGATGGCTCGCTGGAGTTCGTCGCGAAGTTCAGGAAGTTCGGAAAGGGATTCGAGAATCTCTTTCAAATATGTGGGGAGAGCTGCCGCTTCTGAGAGACAGTGTTTGAGTGCTGGAATTTTCTCTAAGGATTGAGCCAGTGCGAGTAGGTCACGAGGATTTGAGCGATTGAGTGCGAGTTTTCCGACTAAGCGCTCGATGTCATAGAGACCTGCCAAGGCTTCGCGAAGATTCATGCGGGTGATAAAGGCAGATTTTAGATAGGCTACTGTCGTGGATCGTGCGCGGATTTCATCGATATCGAGCAGTGGACGTTCGAGCCATTGGCGTAGTAAGCGTTTACCGGCAGCGGTTTTACAGTGATCTAAAACCGAAAGGAGTGAGCCGTGCTTTTTCTTATCGCGTAGGGTTTCAAAAAGTTCGAGGTTGCGCCGGCTGTTTTCGCTTAATAGCATGTAGCGCTTCTCTTCGATGAATTGAAGTTCGGAGAGATGCTCCGGAACTGCTTTTCGCGTCAAAATAATATAGGACAGGAGTGCCGCCGCTGATTTTAATGCCGTCTGGGCTTCAATTGTGAGACGATCCCCCTTAGCCAAGAGCTCAGGGTACTGACTGGCATCGAAGTCGGAGTCAGGTCGCAAACTGAATCCCAGATTTTGGAGCGCGGGATGTTTGGCCAGTGGGCTGTCGAAGAAAGCGGCATTGGCGAGGACCTCGTGCGCCTGGTAGCGCAAAATGGCATCGAGGACTTCCCGCTCTGCAAAGCGGTTGGAAAAGTCTAGAGCGAAGAATTGTCCAGAGATCAGCTCTACAGCAGCTAAGGCGTAGACTGGTCCCTCACAATAGACTGCGAGCAAATAGTGATTGCGGTCCTCAGCCAGTTGGTCCGGATCACACACGGTTCCGGCCGTGATTACCTCGGTTACTTCCCGTCGAACGATTCCCTTTGCTTGGGCGGGATCTTCAACCTGCTCGCAGATCGCGACCTTATGGCCGGCTTCGACGAGGCGGGCTACGTAAGGCTTAAAGGCATGAAAGGGTACACCGCACATCGGAGCGCGTTCTTCGAGACCACAGTCGCGAGAAGTCAGGGCGATTTCGAGGACCTCTGAGGCGATTAAAGCATCGTCGAAAAAGGCTTCGTAGAAATCGCCGAGTCTGAATAGAAGGACACAGTCGGCATAGCTCTCTTTGATCGCATAATACTGCTGCATCATCGGGCTAAGCGCACTGGGATTTAAATCTCTAAATCGTAATGGCAAGGGGCCCCCCTATTCTTCGCGTAGGTTGAGGATTAAAGGATCAGTTCGACCATCTCTCCCTCAAGTGAAAAACTCTTGGCTCCTGTAATTTTAACACGGGCAAAGCGCCCTTCTAAGACGGCTCCGAGTTGTTCGGGTGCGAGCTGTCGTAAGCGTTCAGGTAACTGGCTCATTCGTAGTGAAAAATTACAGAGATAGTTTTGGGAACTGCGGGCAGCAAAGCGGTCATCGCGTTGAGCAGAGAGCCCCTCGCAAAGCATCAGCATCTCTCGACCGACCTGCGCCTCCATGGCTCGTCGACTGAGTTCGTTCTGCAGTTCCGTCATCCGCATAAAGCGCTCTTTTACGAGCTCAGGATCAAGCTGATCCATCTTTGCGGCCAGTGTCCCAGGTCGGGGTGAATAAATGAACATAAAGGCCTGTTCGTATCCGACTTCGCGCATAACATCGAGCGTGGCCTGAAAGTCTTCTTCCGTTTCTCCCGGAAATCCGACGATTATATCGGTTGTAATCGCCAAGTCATCGATGAGTTCACGGGCCTTGTGGGCAGTTTTCAGGTATTGTTCGAGCGTGTAGTGTCGATTCATCGTTTTTAGAATTCGATCACTGCCCGATTGAAGAGGAAGGTGGAGATGTCGTTCAATGTTCGGGTATTCAGCCATGACTCGCAGTAAGTCCTCGTCAATATCTCGAGGATGACTCGACATGAAGCGAATTAAAGGCAGCTCAAAATCGGATGCTGCATGCCGGAGCAGATCGGGAAAGGACATGTAGTCTTCTGACTTTCGCAGGTCTTTTCCATAAGAGTTTACATTTTGACCGAGGAGCATGACTTCAGAATACGATGCATCGGAAAGCTCCTGGAGTTCCTTAAAAATGGCTGCAGGTTTACGCGAACGCTCGCGCCCCCTGGCCTGGGGAACGATGCAGAAGGTGCAGAAATTATTACAACCATACATGATCGACAGGAGAGCACGATACTTGCGTTTGCGCGTAATCGGTAAATCTTCGACAATCAGCTTCGTATTACTAACCTCGTAAACTGGCCGCTTATCACAAAGGCGGCGATTAAGCAGCTCAGGAAGTCGGTAAATATCGGCGGGACCGAAGACGAGGTCAACGAAATAATAAGACTTGCGGATCCGATCGACATGGGGCTCTTGGCGCATTAGACAGCCACAGGCGACGGTAATGAGATCGGGGCGGTCTCGCTTAAGATTCTTGATGATGCCGAGATTACCGAAGAAACGGCCCGCAGCGTTTTCCCGAATCGAGCAGGTATTCAAGACGACCATATCAGCGGTCTCTACGTCATCGGCTGCAACCATCCCCATCTCTTCAAGCAGTCCAGCAATTCGCTCAGAATCATTTTCATTCAACTGACAACCATAGGTCATGATGAAATATCGACGCCCCTCACACCAGAGGTCTCTGTTTTCGACCATAAAAGTTGTCTGGCGTTCAAGCTCCTCGCGCGCGGAAGCCTGCGTCTGATCTTGACGCATCTGCTCTGCTTTTTTCTTCAGCTCTGTGATCTCTAAAGTTCTGGTTTGTTGCAAGCTACTTCTCCCCTTACATCGTTAAAAAGCTAATGTAGCATTCTATACCCAATTTTGATGAAGTTAAAGCTACAGGCCCTTATTCTACCGAGCTATTTAGATCCCGCCATCGATGCGGAAACACTGTCCTGTAATGTACGCGGCCGCGTCACTGAGTAGAAAGTGGCAGAGTTCGGCTACTTCTTCAGGCTTGCCAGAGCGCATTAAGGCGACATCCTCAAGAAAGGCTTTCTTCTCTTCTTCGGAAAAGTGGGCATTCATTTCTCCGTCGATCCATCCCGGAGCTATTGTGTTAAAGCGGATTTTACTAGGTCCAAGTTCAGCGGCCAGGGATCGCGTGAGAGCTACCATGGCGGCTTTGGATGCTGCGTAGACAGCCTCCATGGAGGCTGGGTCTTCCGCTTGAATCGACGCGATTGCGAGACAGTCCCCTCCGCCCTGCTGTAAAAAAACTGGAATCAGATGATGGAGGATCTGAGCATAGGCCCTGTAGTTGATTTGAAAAATTTGATCTTGTATTTCGAGCGGAGAGTTTTGGAATAGAGCGTAGTGGCTAATTCCGGCTGCGTAGAGGAGCTGACGAGCTGGGTAGAGCGAAATGAGATCTGATAAGGTCGCTGTGATTTCGTCCGAATTCAGCAGGTCCAATTCGATGATCAGCTCATTTTTCAACAAAGACTCAGCCCTAAGTCGATCCGCGTGCTGATTGGCAAACAAGACAAGTTTCAGTCCTGCCGCACGTAAACGTTTCGCGGCGGCGAGACCAATATCCCCGGAAGCTCCGAAGATATAACAGTATTGCTTTGGCTTAGGATCAGTAATCAAGGTAACGATCGAGCTCCCACTGTGAGATTTTTGTGTTGTAATCCCGCCATTCGAGACGTTTAGCGCGTAAGAACTGAGGCAAGAGATGCTCGCCGAGACTATCGCAGATGACCTGATCTTCTTCGAGGGCTTGGAGCGCTTCGTGAATTGACATGGGCAGGGCTTCGATATTCAGCATTCGACGCTTGGCCTCAGACATCGCAAAGATATTTTCGTTGACCGCATTGGCTGGATTGTAGCCGTGTTCGATGCCATCAAGACCTGCAGCGAGAATCACGGCAAAGGCTAGGTATGGATTACATGAGGGGTCTGGTGAACGCAGTTCAATACGGACATTTTCTCCCCTTGCAGAGGGAATTCGAATCAGTGGAGAGCGGTTTTGGGCGGACCAGGCGATGTAGCAGGGCGCTTCAAAGTCAGGGACCAGGCGTTTATAAGAGTTGACGGTTGGATTGGTGACCGCAGTAATCGCCTTAGCATGGTGGAGTAGGCCGGCGATGAACTGCTTGGCAAGTACAGAGAGATGGAGATCCGCATTCGGATCGTAGAAGACATTTTTACCGTTTTGGGCGAGTGAAATATTGCAGTGCATTCCATTGCCCGCCTGGCCATAGACTGGCTTCGGCATAAAGGAGGCATGGAGACCCATGGCCGCAGCAGAAGCTTTTACCACATACTTAAACGTCATGACTTGGTCAGCTGCTTTGAGGGCGTCTGTATAGGTGAAGTCGATCTCGTGTTGTGAGGCGGCATTCTCATGATGGGCTGCTTCGACATTAAAACCGATGTCTTCGAGGGCGATGACCATATTTTGGCGAGCGCGTTCACCCAGATCTGCGGGTCCTAAATCGAAGTAGCTACCGCGATCATATGAAACTGTTGAAGCTAGCCCGTGCGAATCCAGTTCCATGAGATAGAACTCCATTTCTGGGCCGATGAAGACTTCGAATCCCAGGTCGGCGGCGCGCTTGAGATTTTTTCGTAGAACCTGTCGTGGGTCACCGAGGAACGGTTCTCCTGATGCATTGACGACATCACAGATGAAGCGCGCAGATGCTCCCTGGTGAACGCCTTCCGGAAGAATTACAAAACTAGAGAGATCAGCTTTTAGGTACATGTCGCTCTCTTCGATACGAACGAAGCCCTCGATGGACGATCCATCAAAGAGAACACCACGCTTGAGAGCCGATTCAAGACTACGGACTGGGATGACTAAGTTTTTTAATTTACCGAATAAGTCGGTGAATTGCATACGGACAAAACGGACTTTTGCCGTTTCTAATTCTTTTAGAATGCTTGCTTGATCGAAGCTTTTTTTCATCATCAGATGACTCCTTCGTGGTAGTTTTGGCTGAGCGAACAAAGGTGAGACGGACCGATTACTGGCCCGTCCCGTTTCTAACTCAGATAGTGAGCTCGAATTAGACCTGTGACTCACGTAGACGGTCGAGGAGCGAACGGATGTCTCGATAAGCATTCTGGAACTTTTTAATCTCTGCAGCTAAGTAATCTTGTTCTGCTTCGTTGGTTTCGTGGACATAGGCAACATTCCGCCTTAAGCGTTCAATTGACTGTTTTAAGTCATTGTTATTTTTCAAAAGTCATCGCCTCCCCCCTGTGAATTCTGTTTGTCTGTAAATCGCCTAATTAAAGCAAAAAAAGGGATCTGAACGAGATCCCTCATAAGCCGGTGGACGGATTTGAACCCCCGACCTACTGATTACAAATCAGTTGCTCTACCAACTGAGCTACACCGGCGAAACGGGTCTCCCCGTTTGATTACTTAAAGCGCTTCTTAAAACCAGGATAGGCTTTAAATGCAGGCGTCTTGGACGCAGCAATCTGGATTTTCTCACCAGTCTGAGGATTGCGACCTTCGCGTGCTTTAATCTCACGGAGAGAGAACGTACCGAAGTTGGTCAACTGCACTTCTTCTCCATCGGCTAGAGCGCCAGCGACCTGCTCGATCATCTCACGCAAGACACGGGTGGTCGCTGCCTGAGTGCAATCACAATTTTTGGCAACATTCTCAACAAGTTCCTTAAAGGTCATTCTAGATTCCTCCTATAGTCTCCTAGGTGACTAGGCTATTAACGTGTTCGCTAAAAACAACGCTCATTATTATTATCTAAGCAAAGCCACTTTGACAAGCACTTTTGTCAGAAAACGGCTATTTATTGCAAGATTTAGGACTTTTGTAGGGCTGGAACAGTCCTTGGCTGTCTTTATTATACGTGGATTTTTAATAAGGAACTGTATTGACGAGACTTCCTGATCCGAAAACTTGGAGTATGATACGTAATAGCAGAGAAAGAGAGGCAAGCGATGTTTGTAGTTACAAAAGACATGACGATTACGGATGTGCTCATGCTCGATGATGGGTTGATCCCGATTTTCTTCGAACATGGTCTCTATTGTATTGGGTGCATGATGGCCTCAGGCGAGACAATTGAAGAGGCTTGTATGGTTCATGGCATGGATCTAGATGATCTCCTCGAAACCATTAATGTCTATCTTAATGGTGCTTAGTTTACTTCGTTTTACACAGAACGGATTAATTGATCAGACCCTGAGTGGTGCTTGTGTCTCTTATTGGGGTCTTTTTTTGTTCATCAATCATTGAACGGTGAAATCAAGAAACCACCCTAACAG
>JAUNVS010000061.1 GCA_030537565.1 Eubacteriales bacterium
TATCGCATGTTCTAGGATAATGCGATACATCAATCGATCCAGATTTGCCCGAAAAGATGGAGCGCAAAATACACAAAAAAAGAGAGACCGATCAGAGATAAATACAGCACAATGAACACATTTGAGGGAGGGAGATTCGTAAAATAAAAAAAAACACCAATTTACCACACAAACTAAATAAGTTTGGGTAGGGTCTAATATCGAAGCAAAGAGATTCAATTTTACGCTCTGGGTAAGAGAAAATTCACTGTTGATTCTACCAATAAAAAAGCCCCGAGACACAAGAGGTGCCTCGGAGCTTTTGCTGATAAAAGACTTATGGGCCGATTTAGGCCTTGTGAGCTTTTAATGCCTTGGAAACACGGAGGATTAGGTAGACGCCGAAGATAACGGAGTATACAACGACTTCTGAGAGATGTCTGCCTTTGTTAATATATTTGGGCAGGTAGAGAACCATTAGGTGGGCATAGAGTAGGGCGTAGAAAGCATAGGATAGGGGGGCTTGCAGAGCTTTCCATGATTTTGCACTCATTTTGCGTCGGACAGGGCGCAGCGATGTCACTGCGAGGATTGCGAGAATAACCATCATCACAATCGTGAGAATGAGAGCAACGACCTTGTTCCAAGAGAGATCACCAATGAAGGTCTTATATAAAAATGCATATTTGGGCGCGAAGAGATAAGGAATGTTATGCCCCCATGTGAGAATTGTGGCGAAGACGGCGAGCTCACCGCGGACGCTTTTTAGTGATTTCGTAAGTCCCCAGCTGCTGGGGAGGACACCTGCATACATAACCATCAAGAACAATACGGTTGCGACAACCGCTTTACGCATGACGTTATACAGTTTGTAAAGAATAAAGGGTGTTTCATCGTGAGAAACTAAGCCGAGCCAAACGACCACCCCCGTGGCAATCGCTAAAATGAGTGCAATCCCGTAGAAAATGGGGGGATTTTTCTTAATCGGTTTATGACAGAGTAATACAAAGACAATGCCGATTATAAGTGCATAAAACAGATTCATGTCTAAAATGTTCATGACGTTCTCCTAACTTCTGTTTGTCGCTTCAAACGAAGCGAGCTAAAAATTTCATCTTGGGATTTGAATTGATGTCACGTGTCACCTAGACAAGGTTCAGTTTCATCAAAATACCTGATACTGAAAATAGCCAGATCGTTTCACGGAAGAACCTCGATGCACAGACGGCCTCCATACAAACTCCCAATCTTTATGAATTTTAGCACATTATTTTTCGCGGTCAACACAGACTAACTTAAGATCTTTCAGATCTAAAAGTTTTGGATAATTAAAATAAAACGATCAGAACTCATGAGAATAATTTTAAGAGCAGTTTGGAATTAGCTAACTGACGTTTTGCATGTGAAACGCTCGACTTTACCAAAAGTTGCCACTACTGATCCGAATTTCCACTAGCTGAGACAATCCAGGACTGTGCTCGCTCACGTGCTCGAATCAGTTGGGTGTAGCGTCCATTTAATGCCATGAGCTCATCATGAGTTCCTGATTCAACGATTCCTCCCTGATCGATAAATAAGATCTGATCCGCTTTTCGAATCGTATGCAAGCGGTGAGCGATTACGAATACCGTCTTGTTTCGCATCAGCTGATCCAGACCTCGATTGATCTTCTCCTCATTATCGGCATCGAGGGCAGACGTAGATTCATCGAGGAGCAAAATCGGAGCATCCTTAAGAATGGCCCTCGCAATCGCAATCCGTTGGCGTTCACCGCCAGATAGGTTGACCCCACCTTCGCTCAGTACTGTATCGTACTGGTCGGGCAAAGCCTCGATAAACTCTGCCGCATGAGCAGCCTTAGCAGCGGCTATGACCTCCTCTTTCGTCGCAGAGGGGCGCCCACAGCGTATATTCTCGTAAATCGAATCTGAAAGCAGCCGACTCTCCTGGAAGACCATTGCCATATAGCGCCACATCTCTTCCGGATTAATGGTTTTAATATCACGGCCATCGATGCTGATCGTCCCACTATCACAGTCCCAGAAACGTGTAATTAGGTTTGCGATCGTTGATTTTCCGGAGCCTGAGGCACCGACGATTGCGGTGCGCGTACCAGGTGCTGCTTTGAAACTCAGAGCGTGGAGAACGGGGGCGTCTTTGACGTACGAAAAGCTGACATCCTTGAATTCGACTTCAAACTTAGATGGGACAAAGGGCTCGAGACTATATCCCTGGACTTTACTATTCAAAGTCTTCTCCAGGTTTAGTGCAGCGAGCTGGAGATCCTTTAACATCGCAGAAGCTTGTTGGAAGCTGCTTAGCATCGTGACCAGCGCTAGATCTAAGAATAGGTAGGCGAGGAATACCTCTGCGCTTAGGCGCCCGCTCACGTAGAGATAGGTCCCGACGATCAAGATCATGGGCAGTAATAGACTGATGAGGATGGCAAATGCGGCGCTGGCTAGGGACAGGTTTTTCTCCGCTTCGAGATTCAGCCTTCGACTATCTTCGAGCTGATTGCTTAAACGGGTGAACTCTTGGCCAGTCATATTCGCGGATTTAAAGGTTTTAATTCCTCGAAGGTATTCGAGCACGGTGGAAATCATGGTTGCATTTGTGCGTCGCTTCTTTTTCCCGTAATAAACGACCCGTTTATTCGCAAATAGCAAGATCGGGACAGCTATCGCAAGAATGAGAGTCTGAACTAGAGCGAGCTGCCAGTTAATTGCAAATAAAGCTAAAAAGACGCTGCTCATACCGACCGCGAGCGTTACTAGGGAGGGGAGGCTATGGGTTAAAAGAAGCTCGAAGGTAGAAATATCGCTTGTCAGGGTATCGAGTAGATAGCCGCTTTCCTTTGAATCGAAGTACCCTAGGCTGAGATTCTTATAGTGATTTGCTAGGGTTAGGCGTAGATCCCCGCAGAGGTGGGCCCCACGCGAGAAACTCAGGTCATTCCCATAGCGACCTAGGATTAATCTCACGACGAGGATGATGATCGCAAGCAGACTGTATTTCATCAGGATCTCCTCTGAAAAATTTTCAGACAGGAGCCTTATAACTGTGAAATAGAGAAGGATGTGTAAAAAGACTGCCAAAATGACATTCAGTGACAGGAGGACGAGCGGCAGTATCATCAGCTGGGCGTGCTGGCCCAGAAGGCGTTTAATGGTTCTTAGCATTGGGAGACCTCCTTCATGCTCTTGGATTCTAAATCCGTACGGATTGGATCGAGACGGTTCGCATTGTAGGCTTGCCACATCTCGTAATATTTACCGTGGCGACGGAGTAGCTCTTCGTGGCGCCCCTGCTCGACGATCTCGCCATGATCGAAGACAACGATCAAATCGGCACGGACAATCGTATGCAGGCGGTGTGCGATCATAATGCTGGTCTTGCCACGCAGTAGTGCCTCCAAAGCGTCTTGAATTTTGGCTTCGTTTTCGTTGTCTGCGTAAGAACTTGCTTCGTCGAAGACAATGATGGGCGTGTCCCTGAGAATCGCTCGGGCAATCGCTAGGCGTTGGCTTTCACCCCCAGAGAGCTTCACCCCCGCATCACCGACGTGCGTCTCGTATTGCTTGCTTAATCCCATAATAAAGTCGTCAATTTGAGCAGCCCGAGCTGCAGTCCTCACGGCCTCTAGGGAGGATTCTTTTCCCATGCGGATATTGTCAGCAAGACTGCAGGAGGCGAGGAAATTCTCCTGGAAAACAAAGGCAACTAGCTCCATGAGATTTTCAATCTCAAGATCTGCGACTTCCGTTCCCCCGATGCGAATACTTCCCGAACTTGGCTCCCAATATCGCCCTAGGAGTTGAACCAAAGTCGTCTTACCCGCACCCGAGGTGCCGACTAGAGCAGTAAATGAGCCGGCTGCCAAATCGAGATTAATATTTTTCAGGGCGAGCTCTGCACCTTCTTCATAGCCAAAAGAAAGATCTCGGAATGAGACAGCGTAGCTCCCAGCGGGATCTAGACGCTGCTGACCACTCTTCAGGGGCGGCTTTGACATAAGGGACTTAATCTTATCCATCCCATCACCGAGTTCCAGCGCCTGCATGACGAGCGTAATAAGGCTCACGAAACTGGTATAAAAGCGCTGAGTCAGCACCAGAAACAGTAAGAAAGTCGCAGTACTAAGCTTGCCCTGCAGATAGAGCCAGCCACCAATGGGGAGGGTGAAAACCAGTGCCGAATCGAGGACCACGTTCGCCAGCGAAAGGGTCTTCGCCGCCACCTTCGTCATCGCATCCCAGGTCTTCAAATACCGCTCGAGCGCCAACTTATAACGGCCAAACTTCTCCGCGGACAAACGACACATCTTAATGATCCGCATGCCACTCACGTATTCATTTGCCACCGAATTTAAATTGGCGATGTCTTCGTTAAAGACCTCGGTCATATCCGGATACTTCCTCATGATCAGCATCGGGATACCCAGCCCCAGGATCAAGGGAATTAGCATAACCAGAGCCATCTGCCAGCTTAGATAAAACATCCAAACCAGCGTTAAGACGGGGGCAATCAAGGCCTGGACCACCTCTCGCAAACTGTGGGCGAGGAAGCCTTCGACCCGCTCAATATCATTGAAAATCAAAGTCTTAATCTGGCCTGGCGAGTGTTTCTGAAAATAGGCCATCGAAAAGCCAGAGATATGCTTTAGAACACGGAGCTTGACCTCATAAATCGTATTAAACGCGGCACTGTGTGTCGCCAAGCCAGCGATGCAATCGAGACTGATCTGTAAAACTGCCGCTGCGAGGCAGATCAATGCCCAGTAGAGACAGGAGCGAAAATCCAGCCCCTTCTTCAGTAGGGCGACGAGAATCTTATAGACCACCAGGTACGGTGCGAAGCTGAGAATGGAAGCAAAGGCCGCGCAGACCAGTCCAAGATGAAGTTTAGCCCGCTCTTTCCTTGCTAAGGTAAAGGCATAAAATGCGCCTGCTTTTTGTTTTTCCATAGGGTGTCCTCTTTCCTTAATTCGAGCATCTGGAGTCGATGGGGTGCTTGGATGGGAAATCTTAATATTCAAGTGCATCGTAGATAGGCCGCTGCTTAGCATCAAGTAAGTGGGGAGGAACTCGCTAATTATTGGAATTTTGATTTATTGAGTTGCATACAGGATAATCTGAGATGGTTTTGTGATATTGTGATAATAATTTAATGCTTTGTGATAGCAAATTACGAGAGCATCTTGGAGAATAATTATCATAGGAGGGGGGCGTCTATGTCAGATGTCGGCTGGAGGCAAGTTGCGACGATATCGGAATACATGGAGATTTGGCCTGCCGCGATGCACTTCGCTCTGTCGAAGCCAGAACCACTATCGCCCTTCGTCCTGAACTATCGCATGATTCCCGAGTTTGGTAGCGGTTATGTGCGGAGTATTGCCCTTGCAGGAGGAAATCTACAGGTCCTGATTGCCGATTTTACGCCCCAGAGTACGCTCGAGAAGTTCATGCTGATCGAGGAATCGTTTATTGAGATCGGTTGCTTCGAGTCGGATAGTACTGTCTTTAGTTCACAGCATAAACGAGAAGAGGCGGTCGTTCCGGGGGTTTATTGTTATGTGAATAAGGCGAAGATGTCCTGTGCCTGCAGCGAGGCGAAAAGGCCGGTGCGCTTCACGAAGATTGCTTTGACGAAAACGTATTTTAATGAGCAGTTGAGCGAGCGACTGGGAATGTCCTATGCGGATCTGGAGCGTAGCGATACGTATTTCCGGCGTCGGTCCGAATTGCCGGAGCTGAATTTCATTTTCCAGCAGATTAGAGACTGCAGGGCGGAAGGGGAGACCCTGATGCTATATTTGGAAAGTAAGATCATGGAGTTGATCGCTATCGTGGTCGATGGCCTTAAAAATCCAGAGCGCGTGGGGCGGGGAATTTCGGTTCGACTTGATCGACGCGATATACGGCGCTTGGGAAAAACGGTGACCTACATGAAAAATAATCTGGCGTCATATCCCAGTCACGAGCAACTTGCGAAGCTGGCGCTCATGAGTACTTCTCGCTATTGCCTGGCATTTAAACAATGTTATGGGACGACTCCCTATGAATATTTAAAGCTGATGCGGATGAATCGGGCACTTCTCTTACTGAAAGAGCGAGATTGCAAAATATCGGAGGTTGCCAGCCGCCTAGGTTACCAGCATGCGGGGCACTTTGCCTCGATTTTTCGGGAATACTACGGGGTGAGCCCAAGTCAGTATCGGCGGCTGTACGTCTGAGCTGAGGCTGGCTGGCGGTGCTGGGGGGGAGGGGTGGTTGAGAGACCAGGGCTATCGGTTGCTTACTTAAAAGCGTCCACACCCGTGCCCAAGAGTATTGCTGCAATGCGCTTTAATATGTAGCTTTTCCTTAATTCCTATGTGCTTCCTGTGAAGCGAGGCCTTTGTACGCCACGTGATGAGGTATCAGAAATTCGTAGATAGTATGGCGGTTGCCAGTAGCTGAGTTAGCTCACAGGGAGATAAGCGAGTTGCGGTGTGAAATGTTCTAGATATGTGATTTCTGTGCTATTTCTTCTTGGAATCACGATTAATCTCAGTCTTACACAATGAATGGTGGATTCCATGTGGATATAATACAATATTTCGTAAGCCACAGAAGGAAGTCAGTACTTATGAAGGGACCAAAAAGTCAGCCACTATACGTTCGTCTAAGTGATCATATTCGAGAGAATATTGAGAGCGGAATCTATCAAGTCGGTCAGCAAATACCAACTGAAAACGAGCTAATCGATCGATTTAATGTGAGTAGAATTACGGTACGAAAGGCGATACAGTCCCTTGTTGACCAGCGTTTACTGAAAAAGTGTC
>JAUNVS010000062.1 GCA_030537565.1 Eubacteriales bacterium
CGGAGGACTTTTTGGTTAAAGTCAAAACCAATACCCGCTCATCACGTTGACGACAAGTCTCAATCAGTTCGAGGAGGTAATCGATTTGTCCTTCGCTTGGGTGTATTTCAATCTCTGGATCAAGCAGTCCAGTCGGTCGAATGACTTGCTCAACCACATCGCCAGCATGTTCACGCTCATATTTGGCAGGGGTCGCCGACACATAGAAGGTTTGGCCCATTCGAGCCTCAAATTCTTCGAAATTGAGCGGACGATTATCAAAGGCAGAAGGGAGGCGAAAGCCAAAATCAATCAGTGATTTCTTGCGTGAATGGTCCCCGTGATACATAGCTCCAATCTGGGGAATGGTGACGTGACTCTCGTCAACCATAAGTAGGAAGTCGTCAGGGAAGAAGTCTAAAAGCGTATATGGTGCTTCTCCAGGACTACGCCCATCGAGGTGGCGCGAATAGTTCTCGATTCCCTTACAAAATCCCGTCTCGCGCAACATCTCGATGTCGTAGCGGGTCCGTTGCTCGAGCCGATAGGCTTCAACCAGCTTTCCCTGTTGACGAAAGTACTCGAGTCGTTCCTCCAGCTCGGCTTCAATGGAATCAATCGCTCGTTGAGTCTTCTCATCATTGACTGCATAGTGCGACGCGGGCGTGATGCCAATATAACTACGTGCGGCAAGCGTCTTTTTCGTGAGACAATCAATTTCGAGAAGTCGCTCCACCTCATCGTCGAAGAAGGAGACTCGGACAAAGGTCTTTTCATACGCTGAGGGATAGATATCGACGATATCTCCTTTTACAGAGAAATTACCACGTTTCGGAACGAAATCATTTCGCATGTATTGAATTTTGACTAAACGCTCTAGAAGCTCATCGCGATCAATGCGTTGGCCCTCCCTAAGATGGATCATCAGATCTTTATAATCCGCTGGCTCTCCAAGCCCATATATACAAGATACGCTCGAGACGACAATCACATCACGTCGCTCAATCAATGAAGCGGTGGCACTGTGGCGGAGACGATCAATCTCATCGTTGATCGCTGCATCCTTTTCAATAAACGTATCGGTGCCTGGAATATACGCCTCTGGCTGATAATAGTCGTAGTAAGAGACGAAATACTCGACCGCATTATGGGGAAAAAAAGACTTAAACTCAGCGCAGAGTTGTCCGGCTAGCGTCTTATTGTGCGCAATGACGAGGGTCGGACGGTTCAACTGCTCAATCACCTTCGCCATCGTAAAGGTTTTTCCCGAACCAGTTACACCGAGGAGAATCTGACCTCGCTCTCCCCGATTGACCCCAGCGACGAGGCGCTCTATCGCCTGAGGTTGATCACCCTGGGCTTCAAAAGGACTGACCACTTGAAAACGATTCATTTGATCTAATCGAGCTCCTTCCCAAAAACTGACCTCAATTATAAGACTATCCCGGCAATCTTGCCGAAGATCTCAGCCTCAGAGCTGGCGGCTGTACGCTTTTCTTCGTGCTCTGGTCTAATACGATATACTACAAAATGCTTGGTTTTAGCATTTTCTTCTTAGGAGTGTGTCATGGTCTTTTCGAGCCTCAGTTTCATCTACATCTTCCTGCTCATCCTCATCTCAACCCATGCCTTTTGCCACGGAACTCGTGCGCGCAACTGGCTGCTCCTGGGTTTCTCACTCTGTTTCTATGCTTGGGGGGAACCGATATGGATTATCGTCATGCTCCTCGAATCGGTCATCGCCTGGAGCTTCACTGCACTTATCAACCGCGAAGCCGAACGCTTAGAAGCTGATTTACCCGAGACGCAGCATTTGCAGATTAATCAGTACCCACCGCTGGTGCACTTTTATCTGACCTTTGCGATCGGTTCTTGCATTGCATTTTTGCTGATCTTTAAATACAGCGCTTTTTTCGCTGACTGCATCAATACCATACCCTTTATCCAAATTCCCAGACCGAATTTGAGACTACCGATCGGGATCTCGTTTTACACGTTTCAAATCATCACATACGTCGTGGATGTCTATCGCCGCGATGCTAAGGTTCAGCGTAATTATTTCAACTTTCTCCTCTATGTCAGCCTCTTCCCCCAGCTCATTGCTGGACCGATTGTTCGCTATGCCGATATTGACGCTCAGATTCGCCAGCGATTCATCAGTAGTGAAAAGGTCGTTAGCGGTATCCAACGCTTCCTCGTTGGTCTAGCGAAGAAAACGCTGATCGCAAACTACGCAGGTCAAATTGTTCATCAGAGTCTCGAAACTCGCCTCTCTCAATTAACAGGACTAGAAGCCCTCATCGGCCTCCTGGCCTATACGGCACAGATCTACTTTGATTTCTCAGCCTACTCAGATATGGCAATTGGCCTCGGTCGCATCTTCGGATTCGACTTCTTAGAAAACTTCAACTACCCCTACATCTCGAAATCGATTACTGAATTTTGGCGTCGCTGGCACATGTCTCTGAGCACGTTCTTCCGTGACTATGTCTACATTCCGCTCGGGGGACGTTATCGCCACCAACTACGAAATATCTTTATCGTCTGGTTACTAACGGGTTTCTGGCATGGTGCCTCGGTTAACTTCATCCTCTGGGGGCTTTACTATGCGATCCTTCTCTGCATTGAAAAGTACTTGCTTAAGGATATTCTCCCGAAGATCCCATCCCTTATACGCCACACTGCTACAATGATACTTGTATGCCTCGGTTGGATCTTCTTCTACTTTACGGATTTCTCCCGTATGGGTGAGTTTTTCCATGTCCTCTTCAGTGCAAATGGCTTTAGCAATGCGCTTGCAATCGCAAGCATTCGTTCTCAACTCGTCTTCTTACTACTAGCGGCGATCGCCGCTACGCCTCTACCCAAGCAGACATTTAAAACGATTAGTCAATTCGTCTGGCGTAAGTACGGCTCTATCGAGGATCCACAGAAGCAACTCTTCAAGGATCGTGAAGATGCACGATTCGGGAAGACCTATCTGCTGGCCACTGAGCGTGCCTACGATCACCGAGCAGCCCAGATCCAATTCGTCTATATTCTGATCAGCAACTTGCTACTCCTGCTTTTATCTACCGCAGCATTGGTCAGTGCTTCCTACAATCCCTTCCTCTACTTCCGTTTCTAGTTGGTGACATATGAATAGCAAACAAAAACAGACCATTATCTTTAGCTTCCTTTTCGTCCTCTTCCTGGGCTTCATCTCGACGCTACTCGGCCCGAAGCGGAGTCTTCTTGAGGATGAGAATCGAAAGGCCAATCCCTTTCCAAAATTTAATGCCGATAGTTTCCGATCTGGCAACTTAGCGGAATCCTTTGAAAAATATTATGCAGACCAATTCCCGTTGCGAAAACAATTTATGGCCCTCGATCGAAGCATTAAAACCTTACTGAATCCCCTTGCCGCTGGCGACTCTAATCAGGTCCAGGTCTTCCATCAAGAACGCGATCTTGGTCGTGGTGAGAATTTAAAGGATATTGAAAAGGCAAAAGACGCTTCTACTCCGACTTCCACAGCTGCTAGTACGGCGGCTCCGACGACGACCCATCCCAAAGATACGACGGCTCCACTTAACGCACCGCTCCCCACGGTCGCAGTGAATGATGTTCAGAACGTGGGTTCTGTGGTGTTGGTTGGAGACCGAGCCATGGAAGTCTTTTACTTTGATAAAGGAATGAACACCAATTATGCACTTCGCCTCAATGCCCTAGCTGATCTCTTAGAGAACACAAACGTGTATTGCATCCCAGCACCAACGTCCTCGGCATTCTATGCCAGTTCTGATCTGAATTCAGGAAACAACTCCCAGGCGGATGCGTTCGAAACCATCCGTCAAAACCTCAATCCAAAAGTACACTATGTCGATGCCTATAATGCAATCCGCACCCAAGCTGCGAGTCCGAGCAATCCATACCTCTATTTACGTACGGACCACCATTGGACCCAGCTCGGAGCTTACTATGCCTATCGAGCCTTCTGTGATAAAGCAAATTTCATTCCGCTTGAACTCGATGAAATGGATAGCGGATTAATCCCTGGAGATAGCTATGGGAGCATGCTGGCTGCAACAAACAGAGCTCAGGTCCTCCTCGATAATCCAGATCAGGTTTATTTTTGGGAGCCCCGCTATCAAGTTACTGGAATTGCTGTTGACGATGAGAGCATCGACGAGAGCAATGGCTACTCGATTGATCTGATTGTCAAAAATGGTGATTTTAGCAATAAGTACCTCGCTTTTACGGGCGGGGATCACGGCTATCTCCATTACCATAGCAGTGTTGGGAATGGCCGATCATGCCTGCTAATTAAGGAGTCTTTTGGAAATGCCTTTGTGCCCTTCCTCAGCGCTCATTACGAAGACATCTATGTCCTCGATCCGCGTCGAGTCGCGAGTTACTCATTAAGCCAGTTCTGCGCCCAGCAATCAATTGATGATCTAATTGTTTTAAACTACGCTTTTGGCATCGCTAACCCAGGATGGCAAAACAACTTTGCTTCGATGATCTATTAGAAAAGAGGCGCCCTAGGGCGCCTCTTCATCAGTCTCTCCTCGAGAGTTTTTGATCTAGTGAAGGTCTATGATTTGCTTCTGAAGCGAAGGTCTGCGCTTTCAAAAATGAGGACATTAAAGTCTCCGAAGAGGCGGCTCTGTATCCGTTCCGTATATCGCTCATAGATCTGCCGCGCATCCAAGTTGGTGATCAAGATGCTTGGTAAGCGGCTGGCCTGGCGCCGATTCAACACGTAGAGTAAAAAATCGACCTGTCCCTTAAACAGTTCATCCTCGGCACCAATGTCATCGAGGATCAGAAGTTCCGATTCAAAAATCTCATCATAAGCATCCTCAATCGCTTCAAATCGCTCTGGGCTGGGTTGGTAAATCTTGCTGCGACGGTAATCCTGAACCCGAAAGAAAAAATCAAGTGCATTTAAGAATAGGGCAAAGACTCCTCGTCTTCGCAACTCTGAGGCAATACAAGATGCCAAGTACGATTTTCCCGTCCCGGCCTCACCCATGAATAAAAAGCCTAGGCCGAGCTTCTCCTGAGCGCGACGTCTCTGATCTGCTTCATTGGCTCGACAAAAGGCAGCTTCAAGCGACCTCGTATACTCTCTAGCCGTTTGAAGACGCTGAAGAGCTTGGTTGCGTTCCTCATCGTTAAACAAGGAGAGATCATATTTGGAAAAATCAGCATCTGGATCCGCCAAGGACAGATTAGAAGACTCGATAACAGCTACTCTCGCTTCCACCTGACAACTGCAATCTTCACCTGAGCGACTCACTCCGCTATCCGCACAAATCGAACAAACTGCTTCAATCTGATCATAGTGACTGCTGACAGCTGCCGTCTTACAGGCAGCCTCCCAGGCCTGCTCGACTCGATGTAGTGCCTCGAGCGCTGCGGCTGAGTCTTCATCGGAACTAGCCAGGGCTGCTCTCAGTTGGGCCTTTTTCATCGCAAATCGCAGGTCACGAAGCTGAGGGAAACGGCGCTCAATTTCATAGATCCGTCGTTGCCGATGATCCTCCTGAGCCTCTCGGCGATGGCGATAAAAAGCCTGTAATGAATCACGCATACGCTCAGTCATCCGTCTTACCTTCTCCCTGATCATTTCCCTGAGGCCGTTGATTCTGCATCATACGCTGGAAATCCGCATCACTGTAGCGCCGTTCACGCAGTTGTGGACGGCGGCTCTTTTGAGCAGTCCTAGAATGCAGATGCTGCTTATTCTGGGTTCCACGATCTGTGCCTCTGACTTCTTGTCTAGCTTCTTTTTCCCGTTCAAGATCTGCTGCACTGCGAATCCCAGCCTCGTGCCAACGAGCTAATACACGCTCATAGTAATTAAAGTTTGGATGATTCAGGTGTAGCGTTTGCGATAGAAGCAGGTCCATTAGATCTTCGTCCAAGTCGTAGTCATCAATCCAATGTTGAAAAATTCGTTCATGTTTCTCAGTGAGGTGTAGGCGTAGACGCTGGGCTAATTTCTGAATCAAATCAAAGCGTTGTTGACGTTTCTGAAGATAGGTCTCAACAGCATCATAACTATGAACGCCATGCTCGTCCCAATCACTGGCACAGGTTCTTATCCATTTCACATTGAGACTCTGGCGGCGATATGCTTCTGAAAATAAAGCATATATACAAGCATCGTCAAAGGGATACTTCGTCCGCAATTCATCAAGCAACTGAAACCAAAAGTAACTCATTCCTCCATGAAAGAAACTATTATTGATATCCTCGAGCAAGTCATCATCGGATTCCAGCTCGTGCTCAATCTTGGGTTTGCGCAACAACTGATACTCTTTTTTCTGAATATGCCGCTCAACTTCAAGGGACTTGATATCCAAAAGCTCGAAATCATCGAGACGCCCCTGTCGGCGCGCTGCGATCAGGTCTCTCGCCTCAAGCTCTCTGAGGATCGCCTGCACTTGCTCATGATCAATATCCAACTCATCGGCAAGAGCCTGTAGCGGCAAGCGCGGCAGGGACTGTCGTCGCATCAGAGCATAGAGATAGAACTTAATGGCAGCGGAACTTAAAGAGAACATGTACTTCTCGATGAAGAGGCTAGAAACTAACGTATCTGACAGATTTAATTCATGTGCATCTCGAGCCAAGTACCTACACCTCCAAGGATCATCATAATACAGGCTGTCCAGCGGACTTGCAAAAGTAATTCAAGACAAAAAAAGGCCCGGTGGAGCACCGGGCCTAAATCGCTTAAATG
>JAUNVS010000007.1 GCA_030537565.1 Eubacteriales bacterium
AACCGCGGAATTTTCCTGACGACCAGCGAGGACGAGGAGCTGCTCAGCGACCTCCGCCAGCTCGAAAAACGCGGCGCGAAAATCTACAGCTGTGGCCTCTGCCTCAGTCACTACGAACGCCTCGAAGCCCTCCAGATCGGAGCCGTTTCGAACATGTACGAACTCTGCGATCTGATGTGCCGCTACCGTGTTTTAAGGCCCTAAAACGGAGGAGATCAAGATGCGTGCGACGCATTACTTAATCCTGCAAACAGCCGATCGAGGCGATCTCCCTCTCTGGCAGGACTACCTCAAAAAACGTAAAATCGCCTCGCGCATCATCAGCACCCCTGCAGCCATCGCCGAAGGCTGCGGCCTCTGTCTGCGCCTCGAAATGGACTCATGGGAGCAGATCCACGAAGCCCTCGCGGCCGAAAATCGCCCCAGGGAAAATGTAAAAATTTACCGCTACGCACGAGCCGCCACATACGCCATCGATGTCACATCAGAAATGGGAGGATGCGATGATCTATCTTGATTCCGCCTCAACCACTTACTACAAAGACCCCTCCGTCTACGAGGCCGCGCTTCGACCGCTGGCCAATCCCTACCGATCTGCCTCTCCGGTCGCCGTCGAAGCCATGGAAGTCCTCGAGGGCTGCCGCCGTAAAATCGCCAAGTTTATCGCTGCTCCAGACCCCAAATGCTGCGCCTTTTGTGCGGGTGCCACCCAAGGACTTAACCTCATCCTCGACGCTCTCCTCCACGACAAGAGCCATGTGATTACAAGTTCCATGGAACATAACTCCGTCCTCCGCCCCCTCGCTCGCCTCCATCAACAACGGGGCATTGAAGTCTCCAAAATTCCCCTCGACAGGGACGGCCGTCTCTGTCTCGACGAAATCCCAAAACTGTTGCGCCCAAGCACAGAGGCCCTCGTCATCAACCACGTCTCCAATCTGACCGGCCTCATTAATCCTCTGGAAACCCTAAGCGCCTTCGCTCGAAAAAACAGCCTCCTCCTCATCGTCGATGCCGCCCAGAGCATCGGCCATCTGCCGATCGATGTAAATGCAATCGGCATCGATGCCCTCGCATTTTCGGGCCACAAAGGCCTCGGCAGTCTAATGGGCGTCGGGATGATCTACGTCCGCAAAGGCCTCAACTTACGCCCCGTCTACAGTGGTGGCACCGGCAGCCAGACCTTTGACGAATTCATCACTGAAATGCCCAGTTGTTTCGAGGCAGGTAGCCTCAATCTCCCAGGCATTGCCTCCCTCGAAGCCGCCCTCGACCACTTCGACCCAAGCGCAAGCAAACGAGCCCTCGAGCTGCGCCAGTTAGCCTGCCGTGAACTCGAGCAAATGCCCGACTACCGAATTTATGGCCCAGGGTCAAAGGACAGAGATCTCGTGGCGATCCTCGCCTTCAATCACCGTTACCTCGATGCCAATGAGCTAGAAGATGAACTGGGCCTACGAATTGGCCTCGCTGCACGTTCTGGAAATCACTGCGCACCAGATCTACACCACCATTTCCAGACGGAAAAACAGGGGATTTTACGGCTTAGTTTCTGCGGTCAGAATACGACGGACGAACTGAAACAGCTCATC
The DNA here is from genome assembly GCA_030537565.1 of Eubacteriales bacterium. Lineage (GTDB taxonomy): Bacteria > Bacillota > Clostridia > Saccharofermentanales > Fastidiosipilaceae > JAUNVS01. The sequence goes on from JAUNVS010000007.1 coordinate 1,593, forward strand.
GATGCCCTGCACGAGATCGCTGCAGAAATGCGGCTCAGCTGACAGGAGTCTGGAATGGCCGGGAAACCGGAAAACCGGATACCGGGAGGCCGGGACTACTAGGAGGCCGGAAAACCGGGAAGCCGGGAATTAGGCCAAACGTTGTAGTTCTTCAAAGACCGCGCGTAGGCAAGCATGCCCGAGCGCACGAGACTTATCCGAAATCGTAAAACAGTTCTCCTGCTCTTCGAGACGCGGATCGACATCGGCGCTTTTTAGACCAGCGCTACAGGGAAAGCCATCAGGCAAAATTCCACGCAACACACCGGCAATTGCGCTGCGGCACTCACCAATAACACGACCATCCTCTGGATCGAGAATCTCAGCGACCAGCTCCTCGGCTTCGACGAGGTCTCCGATGGCGTGGCAAGCTCGAAAACGGCCCGCAACAGGGGCATAGATCACTCGCTCACGACCATGACCAGCAATTAGACCTGGAACACCCGTATTGGGAATCGCCGAACCCTCTCGGATGAGGCGGCCGAGACGGTGACCTCGCTGCGTCTCAATTACGACATCCGCATCCTGTGGCGCTTCAAATCCCGGTCCGAGTGCGACTGTGATCGGAGCCATCGAGGCCCACGTCCCGAGATTTCGTTTAGCGAGAATCGCATCGATCAGAATTAGAGGCTTGTAGGTCTCGATCCACTCGCCCCTCGGATCAATAGCGATCGCCACGTCCCCAGAAGCGAGAATCGAATCAATCGACTCACGATCTTTGCCCAAACGAGCTCGAATTCCCTCGAGCTTTGTCTCCCCATGATAAACCGCTTCAGAAAAGGCAACGGCCCGACGAATTGCGCTGGGGCGGTCGACCTCGAGGGCGAGGACTGCAAATCCACATCGATGGAGGGCCTCGATCGTTCCAGAAGCAAGATCGCCGGCCCCGCGAACAATCACCAGAGGCCGCTCACAAAATTCTGGATACTTTTCCTTTAAGCTTCCTTTAAGTAATGCAGACAACATCTTCGGCCTCCTAGCTTCCTAAAATTCTGTTTCCAGCGAAGCCCCTGAACTACTGACAATTTTAATGAAGGGGTAGTCCCGTCGAGCGAGACCCTCGGCAAGTTGGCGCAGAAGCAGGTCCCGACGCTCAGCAGAAACACGATCACTGCGACTAAGATAGACATAAAGACGACCGACAGCTCCCTGCATCGGTCGGCGTTTTGGATCGAGAATATCGAGGTAGGTCTCGATCTCGAATCGCTCTTGGACACCGTAGGCTTCAGTAAACAACTCTGGATGAAAAACCAAATCTTCTCGGTATGGGATTTCGAGGAGATCGATAGGCAAGACCATACAGGTCTTAGTACTCAGCCGATCAATGACGGGCTCATGATCCCGCCAGGCTTTTAGCGGTAAACGCTTGGACCCATCCGCCTCAATCAAAATCAGATCGAAATAGGATTGGAGAAGCTCGAGATCATCCTCACTAAGCGCACTGAGCTTCATCCCATCCGGACCCGCTGAACGAGCGAAAACATAGACAGCTGAAGTCGGATCCGTCTCGAGACAAGTCCGCAGAGCCGCCAGATCGGTATAGAGGCGAAAATCCTCGACCTTTGGGCGAGCAATATGCGTCGTCGTCGTCAATAGCACACGCATCGAAACCGCCTGAGCCTCACGCGCAAGCGCATAGAGCAGGGACGTCTTTCCCCCCGAACCAATCACCGAAACGATATCACCAAAATCGATCTCGAAGTCATCCAACAAATGTGTCATTTCAAAAGCCCTCTATGAACGATTCAACAAATCCCGCATCGGCCGTTGACGCTCAGGCGCCACAGCACGACGAACAGCAATCAGTTCAGCAATCACACTATGAGCAATTTCAACGAGGGAAACGGCACCAATATTGATCCCGACAGGCGCGTGAAGAGAATCAATCAAATCCGCATCGAAACCCGCCTCGGCAAGCATCCGGCGAACACTTTCAACCTTACGACGACTCCCCATCACACCAACATAGGCAGGCATCTGTTTGAGCAGCTGCGTGACCACATCATAGTCGTACTGATGTCCGCGCGTCATCACGAGGACAAAATCCTGCGCTTCAAAGGAAAAATCCGCCTCAAGCTCAGCAAAATTAACCAACTGCAATTTGGCCAACGAAGAAAATAGCGCCGGATTGAGGAAGTCAGCCCGATCCTCGAGAATCCAATGCGGCCACTCCAAACCATCGAGTAGCTTCGAAATCGCCTGAGCCACATGCCCACCCCCGCAAATAATCAGTCGCGGAAGCAAATTTGTCGTTACAAAAAAATAGGACCCGCGCTTGGTTTCGAGAAGCAAAGACCCCTGGGCTGCACTCAGGGCCTCCGTGAAATCGACATCCGAAGTGAGCTGAGCCGCAAGCTCCGCCATCGGTAAGAATTCATATGGCTCGGAATAGACTTCGAAAAACTTCGTCTCCTGGGCGAAGTCCTCGAGAGCCTCTGAATAATCTGGATGACTCCGCCAGTCCAGCGGTGCTGCTGGTCGATCTAAAGCCAGGGCCCTAAACGTCGTAGCCAAGCAAGCAGCCGAATCCTGAGATTCTAAACTGTCATCTGCAAACAACGGAGACTCTGGATGAATCGGCAGGAAAACCAGCTCATTTTCACCGCCACAGATCATCCCGAGATCCGAGGCCTTATGATTGTCGAGAGTGTAGCGGAGCCGTGCCGAAAGCCCCCGCTTCGCCAGTTCACACGCAAGCGCACTGGCCCGATACTCAATACGACCACCACCAATCGTCCCCCGCGTCTCACGGCTCAGGTGGTTGAGGAGGAGGTAGGCACCAACGGATTGGGGCGCAGATCCGGACTTCGCAATGAGGAGGATCAGATAATCGGCATCGATCTCACGCTGCTCGCTACGCAGGCGCGCAAAGGCTCCGGTGGCAATACGGGCACGATTTTCTAATTCACGACTGAGAGTTTGCATGGGAGTGACCCCTTTCTTTTTCATCAATAATCAATAGAAATTATGCGGTCATTATGACTAGGTAAGACGCAAAAGACAATCGACACAGCTCTCCGAGGGCAGGGCAGAGGACGCTTGCTCGATCACTCGAAGGCCCTGCCAACTAAACACCCGGCCATACTGCATGAAAGCCAAAAAAGATATTTTTTCAATGCTTTTGCTTGTGAAACTAACAGATAAATTGATGAAATTCACCTGCGAATCCAGTACAATAGTTCAAAGCTCTTAAGCGATTAAGCATTAAAGGAGTAAGCTATGCTGAAATTAATAATTGGTGTCAAAGGCAGCGGTAAAACGGGTAAGTTGGTCGATGACCTCAACCTAAAGGCGCATGATAATGAGAAAAACGTAATCTGCATCGAACGCGGCCAACGCCTCGATCGTTTCGTGAAATACCACATCCGCCTCATCGATATCAACGAATATCCTGTCCAGGGCTTCGATGAACTCCTCGCCTTCCTAGCTGGTATGAATGCGAAGGATTACGACATCACCCATATTTACATTGACAGTATCTTTAAAGTCGCAAATCTCGACGTTAATTACGATGCACTCTCCCGTTTCCTGGATGCCTTTGACGAACTCTCACGCGACATGCACTTCGAGGCTCAGGTCATTCTGAGTGCCGATGTCAGCGACCTCCCCGAAAACATCCTCCGCTACGTCGCCGAATAAGTCTGAGTTCCAAAATATATGGCTAACGACTTTGTCTGGCGCTCCGCAGGACAGAATTGTCCTCTAGGCAGTGCTGCTAGCCAAGTCGGCAGTTTGGGCTGGACCTAGCTGTCTAGTGGAAACAGCAGAGGACTCTGGGGCATAAGCTCGCGTCCGTATCAATGCGCTGCGAATCTGGCGCCCCCATGATCGCAGTCCTAGACGCTCCACCTAGCTCCCGTGAGCGAGAAGTGGCTTCTTGAGTAGAGAAAGCTGTGTGACCAATAACTTACATATGAGTTAGCCGTAGTAAATGCATAGAACTTAGAGCCTGTCGATCTCGTTCGGTACGATGTCGGCAGGCTTTTCCTCTTTTAATAGGTCAACATAGTAGATAATGGGGCGTTTCCTAAGGTGCGTCGCTGCTACGTGGCGAAGCGACTTTAGGGGTCTATGGAGGGCTACTGTATTCCGAGCAGAGCGACCCAATCTGAAAGGAACGTTTAAATGAATAAAGAGAAGACTCACGGTTTTCTAAGTGAATTCCGTGCATTTATCCTCCGTGGCAACGTCATGGACCTCGCCGTCGGTATGATGATCGGCGCCGCCTTTACTGCTGTAGTGAAGAGCCTCGTCGATGACATCCTCATGCCCCTCATCGGCGCAGCAACGGCCGGCCTCGACTTCGCCAGTCTCGTAATCAATGTCAACACCTGGAATGGCCCAGTGGAACTCCGTGTCGGCATCTTCATCAACACGATTATCAACCTGATCATCATCGGCCTCGTCCTCTTCCTCCTCATCCGTGGTGTCAATCGAATTGTTAAACGTAAGCGCATTAAAGATGAAGCAGAAAAAATTGCCACACCACCTGCACCCAGCCAAGAGGAACTCCTCAGTGAAATCCTCGTTGAACTTAAGAAGCAAAGTGGCGACAGCGCTAAAAACTAAAGAAACGCTAAATCGCAAAGCGACAAAACAAAAGATGCTCTCTCAGATCAATCTGGGGGAGCATCTTTTATTATCTAGCGCGAACTAGCACTAACTGTCTTGCTTGCGATAAGCACTGGGCGTGAGATTATACTTCTTTAGAAAGAGACGATTGAAATAACTCTGTTGCTCAAAACCACAGGCCTGCGCTACCTCTGCAATCGATGCATCACTCGTCTTTAAGCAAAGCAAACTTTTTTCCAAACGGAATTGATTGACAAATTGAGAAGGCGTCTGCATCGCATACTTCTGGAAAAGGGAACAACACTTGTTACGACTCACATGAGCCGCCTCCGCAATTTCCTGCAAACTCAACTTGCGCTGATAATTCTCATAAATGAAATTGGCCATCTTGCGATATAACAAAGTATCCCGGTCCAAACGACCACAGTCTTTCTTTGGAGCCGTCCGGTACTGCGCATAAATCTTCTGAAAAATGATGTGCAAAATCCCGATAATCAAGAGCTCATAGGCCTCAGGCTGACGCTGTTCAATCTCCTCGATGGAATCCATAAGCCGGGCGATTTCCTGCGCAAATGTCTGCTCCTTAAGGGCAATACTGTGAGAAAACTCGAGATCCTGCAAAACAGGCTCAACGTAGCGTGTATATACCCTCGCCTCCGCCGTAAAAATACTTGGCTGTATGATCAAACACTGAAACTCAGTCTCAGGATTATCACTATATATGCGGTGCAACTGATCGCGGTTGATCACACACACCGCTGACTCAGGAAGCTCATGGGTCTCCCCATTAATATGGCAGCGCATCGATCCCTTCGTCGCTCGTAAGAGCTCTATTCCATCCTGCCAGTGCGTCAGCACATAGCGGTTTTCCAAACGGGCAAACGACTGTCCGCACAAAAGCTTATTCATGGTATCCCCTTATACGATAATACTAAAAGCAAGTGTAATTTTGCTATTAAATTACACTCATAAACAACATAATACTAACATGAACTGACCCGAAAAGGGCACGGCTCACGGAGAAAGAAGGAAACATATAATATGAGAAGTTTTACAAAAATTGATCTACAGTACGCTCACCGCTTTTACGGATTCGAAGGCGAAGCACAATTCTTGCACGGCCATTCGGGCTGCCTCACCATCGAAGTTGAAGCACCGATTAAAAATCGTGCAAACATGGTCTACCCTTGTAACGACATCTATAAAACAGCTTGGGAAGTCCTACAGAACTTTGACCACGCTTTAGTTCTCCGTCAAGACGACCCCCTCCTCGAAGCCATTTTGGGTGTTTACGAAGCCCAGGGCATCCGTAACGGCGTCGAAGCCAATCGCCAAAAGGGACCTGCCTTTAAAACAGAGCTCGCCGAAGCCTTCCCAGAATGCCGCTTAGTGGTGACGAAGGAAACGATGACCGTTGAAGGCCTCATGCAGATCGCCTATGACCTGCTTAAGGATAAGCTCAACATCGTTAAAATGACCTTCACCAGTGGTGTCAACGGCGCCAGCGCAGAATTCCCTTCAAAGAATGATGCTGAACTCTGCCCATGCTGTGGCAGTGAACAATCCGCTAACTCGGACTGCTGCAACTGCTAAAAAGCCTTAGCTCAACTCGAGCTAAGCATCCTTCATCACTGAATGAAGAAAAAAGCCATCCTCTGAGGGTGGCTTTTTTATATTCACTCAAAATTGAAAGTCCGCTGTCCCTATAGGAACAGTTGATCAACAAGCCTGTTACAATAAATAGAAATACGCTTTGCTGACCGTCTAAGGAGGACCTATGTCACTTGAACCCAACGACATCCAACGCGACGTCGACATCCAAGTCATCCTCTTAATACTCGCTGATGAACTCGAAAATCCAAGCCTCAGTGACATACGTGAAATCGCTGTCGACTCCATGTATATGGATTACTTCGCCTTTCAAACCATGGTCAAACGCCTCTTCGATACAGGGCTACTGATGCGTTCAGTGCGAAAAGGGGAAACCCGTCTCGACGCAGAAGGCCACCCCATCGAGAGCATCGACCTAAGCCCCGAAGGCATCATCGTCCTCAATCAGCTGCGAGGTGAACTCGCGGTTGGCGTCCGCCAATTTCTATATGAACGAATCGCCTCCAAACGAAGCGGAAAAGACCGTGCCCAAATCAAGAGCCATTATCACCTACGCCCCGAGGGCCAGTACTGTGTTGAACTTAGCTTTGAAGAAGCCCCCTATGAAGACTTTCGCATCCAGCTACTTGTCCGCGATGAAAGCGCCGCCCAACGCCTCTGCCACCGTTGGCGATCCGAAGTCAGCAAATACTATTTCCCGATTTTAAAAATTCTGCTTGAAGAAAACCCGAGCACTGAAAAGACCAAAGAAGAAGACTAGAGCTCTTCGCTAGTGGAACTCAGAATCAAAGGATTCCACGTAGACGAACCTTCACGTCTTCATTAAGAAAAAAAAGCTTGAAGCCAGAATAACTTCTAGCCTCAAGCTCGCATCCATTAACGGTTAAAACAAATCTGCTTGATTTAACAATTAATTTTCGCTGAACTCATCTTTCGATGCTCCGCAAAGTGGGCAGGTCCAGTCCTCCGGAAGCGCTTCAAATGCTGTACCAGCATCAATGCCATTATCAGGATCACCAACTTCGGGATCGTAAACATAACCGCAAAGATCACATACATATGTTTTCATAAGAATCTTTCTCCTTTCTACTGTCGTCCGATAGAAACTATGACCATAGCAACTATCTGGAAGCATTATAGCCCTTCTTGGCCTGAAAATTCGCACATCAGCTACGCATGCACCTATGATCAGGGCACAAAGCAAAGCTGAAGCGATCATACTTCTATGAAGATGAGCATATCTCTCAGCTCATTTCTCTACTGAAATCGGGATGTTCCACGTGGAACGGGATCTCTAGGAGCCAGTCGGGGACAGCTGACCGCCGTCGGAGCTAACGTCAGGTAATCTGAGCCCGTGTACCCGCAGGCACCGGGATGTTCCACGTGGAATGGGATCTCTAGGAGCCAGTCGGGAACAGCTGCTCGCCGTCAGATCTAACGTCAGGTAATCTGAACCCGTATATCCGCAGGCACCGGGATGTTCCACGTGGAACGGGATATCTAGAAGCTAGTCGGGGACAGTTGACCGCCGCCGGAGCTAACGTCAGGTAATCTGAACCCGTGTATCCGCAGGCACCGGGTTGTTCCACGTGGAACACCTTAGTAGACTACCACTCAAGAAGTAAAAAAGTAGACGCCACTTAATTCAAGTGACGTCTACTCATACGGAGAGCAAGGGATTCGAACCCTCGTTGCGCTTGTGACGCAAACACGATTTCCAATCGTGCGCCTTCAGCCAGCTCGGCCAACTCTCCACGCAGATTAAAAGCTTGCCTAATTTAGCACAAAACACTGCAAATAACAAGTTCTAAGCGAATCCCTGCCATCCCTATTCGACGAATCGAAGGGGAGACTTAAACCCATGTCAGCCTCCCCTTCGAACAGTCTCACGCTCTGACCTTATCGAGGTAAAAGGATGGCAGCATCTTTTTTCGCCAGTTCTGGAGAGTGCCTATAGAGCACAAAACGGCGGCCAATAACCTGTACTACCTCGGCTCCCGAAGCTTCCGCCATCATCTCTGCAGCCCGTTTCCCATCAAGTTCTGAAGATTTGAGAACCTGAACCTTAACGAGCTCACGCGTACGCAATAAATCCTCGATTTCTTGAAACGACGTCTCCGAGAGATCCGTTTTTCCAATATTCAACTCTGGCTTTTTTACAGCCGCCAATTTACGCAAGAAAGCCCGTTGCTTACTCGTCAGCATCATCTACCTCTTCCAACTCATAGGCGATTACTTCGCCATCTTCTTCATAGTTTTTCTCAAGCGCATCAATCGCATCTTCAAACTCATCCAACTCACCATCCTCGAGTTCATAATCCTCGTCTCGATCCTCAGGATAATAGTCAAACTCTAGCGCCTCCATCTGGACCGTATCACCAGGATTTATACCCGCTGCTTCAAGCGCTGCAATTACGCCACGACGCTTAAGTGTTTTCTGGAAATAATGAAGAGAACTATAATCTTCAAAATTAATCGAACGAATAAAACGATCCAACCAAGACGCCTCAACCACAAAGACATCTCCCTCTTTGTGCACCCGACAAACATCATCGTCGAGCTTATAGTGCTTGTAGCCCTCGCCCTCCATTTCGATCGGCATGAAGCTCGTCGCCGCTGGTAAGGATTTAAGTCGAGAAGCCAGAACATGAAGCAATTCATCTGTCCCCATGTGAATTGGCGCACAAATCTCGTAGACCTCGTACCCCTCAGACTCTAGACGTGAGCGTAAAGCCTGGACATCTTCAGGCTCAGCCATATCCAACTTATTGAGAGCAACAATCTGTGGGCGCTTTGCAATCTCTGGATTATATGTCTCGATTTCTCGATTGATGATGCAGAAGTCTTCATAGGGATCTCGCCCCTCATGTCCCGAAGCATCCAGAATATGTAGAAGAAGTCGGCTTCGCTCAATGTGACGTAAGAAGTCGAATCCCAAACCGAGACCTGCACTGGCCCCTTCAATCAAACCTGGGACATCCGCAAGCGCAAAAGAATAATCATCAACAGAAGCGATTCCGACTTTTGGCTGAATCGTCGTGAAGTGATAATCCGCAATCTCGGGTTTCGCACGTGTGACCACCGAGAGAAAAGTTGACTTGCCGACGTTAGGCATTCCGATAATCGCAATATCCGCAAGCAACTTGAGTTCCAAATTGACTTCCAGCGTGATGCCAGCCTCGCCCGCCTTCGCAAAGCGTGGTGCCTGACGGGTAGACGTCGCATACGCCGAATTCCCCGTGCCCCCTCGGCCACCTTCACAAAGACGAACACGCTGACCATCTTCGAGAATATCTGCGAGAATACGGCCGCTTTCTTTCTCACTCAAAACGGTGCCAAGGGGAACTTTTATACAAAGATCCGCACCCGACTTACCCGCGCGCTTCGCCCGCTGGCCGTTGTCTCCATTTTCTGCGGCATATTTCCGCTTATATCGAAAATCTTGGAGCGTGCGCAAATTGGAATCGCCTTCAACGTAGACGTGTCCGCCACGACCGCCGTTACCTCCATCGGGTCCACCATTTGGAATATACTTCGCCGTGTGGAAGGAAATGCAACCGTCGCCGCCCTTGCCTGAACTCAAGATAATACTGGCATGATCAATAAACATATGGCCTCATGAAAAAAAGGCGGAGACCTCTCAACGAAGCTCCGCCGTTCCTACCGGAGAAAAAACTCTTCCGGATTAAGCTACTGGATAAACGCTGACCTGGGTACGCTTGCGATCCTTATGTTCGAAAGCAACTTTGCCATCAACGAGGGCAAAGAGGGTATCATCCTTACCACGGCCGACATTGCTACCAGGGTGGATCTTCGTGCCACGCTGACGAACGAGGATGTTACCAGCTAGAACAAACTGACCATCGCCGCGCTTAGCACCGAGGCGCTTCGCCTCAGAATCACGACCGTTACGGGTCGAACCAACACCTTTTTTAGAGCTAAATAACTGTAAATCAAACTTCAACATGCTCGTGTCCTCCAAGCTCTGTTACTTCTGAGACAATCCTCAGATAGCGATTTTCATAGTTTTCGTTAATCTGTTGCAAACCGAGATGCAATGATCGAATTAATAAATCCAAATCTTCACGCTCTCGCTCTGTAAGCTCTAGTTCCTTCGGCAATTTCAAACACGCACATCCTTCGAGGAGTTCGTATTCTGCTTCAATATCTAAAATATATAAAACTGAAGCGATGCAACTGGATGCTAGGGCTGTCACACCTGCACAGACCAGATCGTAACCGTGCGCTGCAGAATCCGCATGACCCTCGAGTCTAAAAGCATAGAATCGCTGATTGTGATCCTGATAAAAGTGCGCATTAATCATTGGTTACGCACCCGTCATCCCAAGCAATTAGAGATTAATTGCGGAGACGCGAATCTTCGTGTAAGGCTGGCGATGACCATTCTTACGACGATAATTCTTCTTCGGCTTATACTTCATGACGAGGATTTTCTTATGCTTACCCTGCTTGAGGATCTCACACTTAACCGTCGCTGAACCGAGTTCATTCTCGAACTTCAGGCCCTCACCATTACTAACAGCCAGAACAGGCAGCTCAACTTGATTACCAACTTCACCCTCAATCTTCTCGATAAAGAGCTCGTCACCTTCGCTGACCTTGTACTGTTTTCCACCACTTGCAAGAACTGCGTACATGATTCAACCTCCTAAAAAAATAGAGACTCGCTGCCTAGGGTTTCGTGCCGATTTGATCACGATATTAGGTACCCGTCACATGCGGTATCCGTCGAATAGTATCACCCAAGCCCAAAATCGTCAAGGATTTACTGAATATTCTCCGATGCAATACATTTTTTCTCCTGCAGCTTCAGGCCAAAAAGATGCCCAACAATTCTATGAATCATCAGGCATACAAATAAACTCTGAAATCGAGCGCCATATTGGGCCATCTAACAGGCTAACTACTGGACCTTTGCTTCCAAAGCACGGTTTATAAAGTCATCAATATCCTGCCAAACTTGCTTCTTATCAAAATCACGCAACACCTGATGTCGTGAGTGTGCATAGAAGCGTGCTTCAATCGACTCATACCCTTTGCTTCGTAGCTGCTTCATCTGCTGTTCAATTCCACCACTCTCGACTCTCGCACAAATATCATCTTGGCCTGTGACAAAGAGAATCGGTAAATTCTTCTGAGTAATCATCCACTCATCGCGGGCGTAGATCTCTTTGATTAGCGTACAGACATCGTGAAGAGCACGGTAGGTAAAACAGAAATTAGTTCGTTCATCATTCAACAGTGATTCAATCTGGCTTTGATCACAATACAACCATGACAAACGCTCCTGAGGATTTTCCACGTGCATATCTTTTTTCAGATACCGCTTTGCATTATTTCGAGACATCACCAAAGCCGGTTTGTCCGGAACAAAAAATGACAGCAAACCTAGAAAAAAACGCTTCGCATTAATCGCTCGCTCAGGCGCTGGGGAACCGGACAAAATCAAACCAGACAGATCACTTGGATTACGCTTGAGATAAGCCTTTGAGAGCATCGCACCAAGACTGTGTCCGAGTAGGAAGATGGGCAGGTCCTCATAACCTTCGCGCATCGCAGTAAACATCGACTGCATATCGTCGAGGATAAGATCAGTCCCATCGTTATACGCAAAAAAACCACGTTTTCCCTGAACTAAACTATCTCCATGACCCCGAAGATCAAAGAGAAACACTCGCAAGCCATGACTGACAAAAAATTCTGCCATTTCCTCATAATGCTTCCGATACTCGGACATTCCATGCACATAGAACAACTGCGCTTTTGGCTCGCGATCTGCAGGTTCGTATATATCCGCATGAAGCGTTACATTCATTAACCTCTGCACACGAATTGACTTATGTAGGACATTTCCACGAACATCTAGTTCTGTCTGCGACATCGTCAAATCCTTCTACCACTTAGTAGCGATAAGATTCCTGCTCTTACCGTAAACCATATCCTTAATAATGCTTCGTCACCTCTAACGCAATCTTCATCATCTGCGTGAACGCCGTCTGCCGTTCTTCAGACTTCGTTGCTTCATGCGTAATAAGCGAATCGGAAATCGTCAAAAGACACGCCGCTTGTTTGTTCAGTTGACGGGCATTGGCAAAAAGCGCGAAACTTTCCATCTCAACACACAGAGTCTTTTTTTCCTTATACAGCTCCTCAAAAGAAAAGTGCTCTCCTCGATAAAAGACATCTGACGAATGAATCAAGCCCTCATGAACCGGGATCTCCAGATGCTGAGCTGCTTCCCGAATATGTTGGTTAAGTTCATCACAGGGACGCTGAATATCTTCTTTAAAATTAAAAGCAGCCTCTGCATAAGATGACTCAGAATAAGCACCATCAGCTAATACCACATCGTACAGATTTAGATCTTGCGTATACGCACCAGCTGAACCGATCCGAATAATCGCCTCAACCCCATAGAATTTGAACAGTTCATAAGAATAGATCCCGATACTCGGCATACCCATTCCGGAACCCATAACGCTCACGGGTCTACCGTTGTAACTCCCCGTAAAGCCGTACATATTACGCACGCCTGTGATCTTTCGAGCATCTTTTAAAAAGGTCTGAGCAATGAACTCTGCACGCAAGGGATCACCTGGCATTAAGACTAAGTTCGCAAAATCTTTCTCTTTGGCTTCAATGTGAGCAGTTGCCATAATCGTCCTCCTTTTGCCCCACAACGATGATGTGAAGCAGTTCTTGTTTATTCTAGCCTAATTAAACTTATAAAAGACTGCCTCCTCAAAAAAACCAAGTCGACAAAGAAAAGAATACGTCTTAAGAGTGTTCCACGTGGAACATTCAAATAACCTCCATTCGATCTTGCGAGCATCCACTTATAGCTCATCTGCTTATGGAGGCCGTTTTTTACTGTTAAGAACCCAAGATAATCGTATTTTTTGAATATAATTAAATGCAAATAAAAATCTTTGTTGACGCTGTGTAGGGACCACGATAAGATCTGGTGACTAGTACACACGATCACAATTGCCCTCTTATCTCTGGAGGATTGGATGAGTCAACAAAAGAAGCGCCTGCTTAAGAACAAGTTATATAGTAGCTTTCAGGTTAGCGAATTAAATAAGTATGAAGACCGCCTCATTGAACGCAATATTTGGAAGGGCGAGATTTTAGAAAATGAGGGCAACTTCTGTGAATCGATGGGATTTATCCTCTCGGGTTCGCTCTCTGTCGAAAAATACTCCTCTAACGGCAATTATGCGATGATCGATTTGCTTGGTCCGGGTGATAGCTTTGGAGAAGACCTGATGTTCTCTGAAGATCCCTACTATCACTTTTCTATTGAGGCAGCGAGCGATGCGAAAATTCTAATGTTGCCGCGCTCACTCTTACTCGAGATGATGAACTCACACCCACATCTTCATGAGGTTTTCATCGATTACCTTTCTAAGCAAATTTTTAAGAGAGATCGTCGCATCCTCGTTCTATCTCAGCGCAATCTCCGCCAGAAGATATCCGCTTACCTCATATCCCTTCTAAATGAACAGGGTGGCTTCGATGAAGAGGATCTAATACGACGGCCTGATATTCACTCCGATAAAACCTATAAGGTCGAACTTCCCGTTTCGAAAGAGGTGGCTGCGCGTCTCCTCGCAATGCCTCGGCCAAGTTTCTCTCGTGAATTACTTCGCATGGAAAATGATGGCCTATTAAAGGTCAATGGAAGAGATATCTGGCTTTTAAATCTCTTTGCCCTGGATAACGGTGGGAGCGACGAAGACGAAGATGAGTAGTTTCAGAATCTAATCCCGCAATCTTTATATTTTGCCATCTGGAACGGATGCTTTTTCAGAATTTGAAGCAATAATCTTTGAGAGCGAATCACTTATAATGATTCGCTCTCTGCTATCTGCGCATTTTTTCTTCTTCGAAGAGGAGACGATTTTCTCCTGTATAGGTTAATATGGAGATCCTTGAGACTTTAAGTCTCATAAACTTAGATCAAAGCGGAGAGGAAGAGCGCATGGGGGGGTTGAAACTCGCAGAATCCAATTTTTTTCAACAACTGCTGGAAGAATTCCGCAGTGGTTTCCTGCTGATTAGTGGGCCTGGCGACTTTATTCTTATGGTCGCCGACATTTTCTTCACCTCCGTACTCATCTATTACGTTTTACGTCTGATGAGCGAAACCCGAGCATGGCAGGTTTTAAAAGGCCTCTTAACCATCGTCCTACTGACGCAATTGGCAAAAGTAGTTGGTCTCCAGGGTTTTTCATTTCTTGTCGGCTCGACGATTTCCCTCTTAACCTTTGCATTAATCATTATTTTCCAACCTGAATTTCGAAAAGCACTTGAAACAGTGGGTCGAAACTCATTTACCTTCTTACAGCCAAATGTGCTGGATCATCAAGAATATTCCAAACAAGTGCAGGGGATGATCGAGCAAATCGTTATTGCCTGTGAACACATGGCCTCCAGCTTCACGGGTGCACTGATTGTACTTGAGCGAAGAACCCGGCTTGGTGAAATTCTCGAACAAGGTCAATCGGTTATCTTGAACTCGAATCTGTCTTCTACACTTCTCGAGCAAATCTTTTACAAAAACTCACCACTGCATGATGGTGCACTGCTCGTGCGAAATGGAAAGATATACGCAGCACGCTGTCATGTACCTCTTTCTGAGAACTTTGTTTTAAGAAAAGAGCATGGAACTCGTCATAGGGCGGCCATTGGTGCAAGCGAAATCGGTGATGCAATTGGTGTCGTTGTGAGCGAAGAACGCGGTGTTATTTCAATTGCAATTGCTGGGCGACTTTACAACCTCGAAAATGGAGATGCTCTGCGAACCATTCTCCATAAGCTTTTGATCGTCGATGAAAATCTGGATCGCCATTTTAGTCTTAAGACCTACTGGCAACAATGCAGGGAAAACTTGCTCGCCAAAATCCATCCAAATCGAGCGATACAAACACAGGATGAAGCGTCAAGCGTCTTAATTCCTGAAGTCGACAATAGTCAGTCGAAGTCGCGCAGTAAACGTCGCACCCATCTCTTACGGATTACCTCAGTCTCCATTGCCTTCTGCCTTTGGTTCTATGCTCAAATCAGCACAAACCCAATTCGCTCGAAATCCTTTACCACCAATCTCCACATCGTCAACCTAGACGTTCTCGAGGATTATCATCTCGAATATTCAAAGGAATACCTCAGTAACATCACTCTCGTTTTGCGCGGTCGTGACCGTTTACTTTCATCTCTTAGCCCAGAGCAGATTAGCACCTACATTGACTTCAAAGACATCCAGAAATCTCAACTGGAAGCTGCCTCTCAGGGACAAGAAGACCCGAATCGGACCATCAACTTAGAGGTTCATGTTGAAATCAATAATATGAGTCCCAAACAGTATCAGATTTTTGCACGGAACCCTGGCGTCGTAAAGATCAATCTCTATCGCAACGAAGAGGGCAATCACGGGATCTTAGAGAATCCAAACGACAACCTCCCAGAAGTGCCTGAGAATTTCGAAGACAAATAAAAAAGGATCCTCTTTCGAGGATCCTAGACGTCCCAGACAGGAATCGAACCCGTATCAGCAGCTCCGGAAACTGCTGCCTTATCCGTTAGGCCACTGGGACAGAGACAGGGGAATTATACGCCAAAGCGCAAAAAAAGACGACTAGCTTCGAAACGAATCTAGTCGTCTTAATTTACAATTACTTACAAACGGCGACAACTTCGATCTCGACCTTAGCACCCTTAGGTAGGTCGCGAACAGCGAAAGCTGCACGGGCAGGGCATTCGCCAGTAAAGAACTTCGCATAAACTTCATTCATAGGAGCGAAGTCAGCGATGTCAGCAAGATAGCAAGTCGTCTTGAGGACTGCGTCCATCGAAGAACCGGCTTCCTTAAGAATGGCTTCAACATTCTTCAAGCTCTGTTCGGTCTGGCTCTTAATGTCATCACCAGCAAATTCACCCGTTGCAGGGTCGATTGGCAGCTGGCCAGAAACGAAGACAAAGCCGTTGGCCTTACAAGCCTGTGAATATGGGCCAATGGCACCTGGGGCATTTTTAGTCGCAATAATTTCTTTCATGTGAGTCCTCCTAAAAAGATTGATCTTATTCTAGCACGTTCCTTCGATCTCGGATGGTCGAAACACACTTTCTTCTAAAATCTGGCTCATTTTAAAATGAGAACAACATTCGCAATTTCGATTAATTTGCGTCTGCGTGTTAAACTGTTTCCTACAGTTTTTGAAACTCTGAGGTCTAAATGAAATATAAATTTTCGATCAAAGAACGCTCACGTCTGATTTGGGCTGCTGTTTTCACCATCCTCATTCTCATCATTCTTGTCTTTTCGTGGCTCCACGCACACCAGAATCAACAAGCAAGTCCCAGCTCCGAAACAGCGACGACGTCTAATTCTGAGTTAAGCAAAGAATCCAGCACGTCCACAGAAACGACTTCTTCACAGCCTGAATCCCTCTCCCTGGTCACTACGAGCTCAACGATGGCGATAAGCTCGAGTTCAGAAACGGAGCGTCCTGAGACAAGCAGGACGACTTTGAAGCTAAAAAGTTCTACGAGCCGTAAAGAATCGAAATCTGAAACCACTGTCGTAAGCGAGACCAATAAACAACTCGAGCTCCCCAAAACGCTGGACCTCATTCCCAAATATGAAAACGAAAAAGAAAATAGCGAACTAAAAACGCTAATCGAAAATCATCTGAAATCGAAAAAGATTAATCCAGATGACGTCGCCGTTGACTTTCATCATCTTGATAAAAATGAGACCTTTAGTATTAACGAAGATTCCTACTACATTGCCGCAAGTACCTATAAGTTAGCGCTCGCTTGCATCTATTACGATCTCTTAGATCAGGGGCTCGTGATGCCCGATGATGCATATCCCTATCTCGAAGATATTACCGCTGGTAGTTTGGAAAATGAATTCAACTGCGGGGATGATGTTCCCGTTAAGGCCTTGCTCTACCACATGATCCGTTACTCCGATAATACTGCATCACATATTCTTTTCGATCATTTAGGCGGTTGGCGAGAATATAAAGATATTGCTTCGAATTATGTCGACGTTCTCAAAGACAGTGATTTTCTATCACGCGAAAACATCATTAAGGCAAACTACCTGAGTCAGTACTTGCGGCTAATCTACGAACATCAGAATATGTATACTGAACTGTTAAAAGATATGCTAGCGGCAGAACCCGAGAACTATCTCAACCTCGAAGAGAGCATGCACAACAAGCTCTACCAAAAATACGGATTCTACATGTCCGCATGTAATAGCGCTGGATTAAATCTTGAAGATGGGAATAACTACAGCATTGTCGTACTCACTAGGCTCGGAGAGCAGGGAGAAGCGATTATCGGCGAAATCAGTGAACTCGTCTACAACTATTATCATCCCGAAAAACAGAAAACGAAAAATGCTGTTATACGCTCTGGTAAAGACTAAGAGAAACAATTAAGGGACAAAAAAAAGACTGCGGTGAAATCACCACAGTCTTTTTTAGTGAGGAAAAGTTAAAGTTGCTTACTCAGCAGCAGTCGTCGTTGCTTCAGCTTCTTTATCAACTGATTCCTTTGCGTTTTCAACTTCTTTTTCCTTGGACTCTTGCTCTGCTTCAGCTTCATTGCTTGCAGACTCAAGTTCAGCGGCTTTCTCTTCGCCTTCTTTTGAAACATCCTGCGAAGCTTCCTGGACGTCAGTCTTCTTCTCTTCAACATTCTTCTTGTTGCAAGCTGCGAAAGCAAAAACGCTGCAAGCGCAAAGAGCCATAGCAATAACTTGATTCATTTTCTTCATGATTTCTCTCCTTATGCAAACCCTACGGTATCTATGTGCCGTAGGGTAGTTACTGTGCTTGGATGAGCTGAGACTGAATCAAATCGTCTATAAGCACACTCACCTAAGACCTGCAGCTAACTATAGTCAGGCACACTCAGGAATTCAAGATAAAATTCTTAAAAATGTCTAAAACCATAATAAATTGGTCTTTTTTTTACAGTTCATTCATCTTTTTACTCAAAATACAGCAATTTCAACAATCTCTACTATCACTCACGCACGAGTTAAAACATTAATTTCTCAATACTCTGGAACCCAACCCTCGGTCAACTTCACATGCCATTGAAACATCCTCTTTGACATTCTGGAAACGACTTCAATCTGCCCAGGTATTTCTCCCGTTGTCATAAAGACATAGGCGTATGGATGTTTGCTGAGAACAACGCCAAAGTCATTAATGTTGCCAAAGGCGGTACCCGTCTTATGAGCAAATCTATACGTCCAAATCTCTTCATTAGCGATGTAATTATTACCAGCATAGGAGAGATACTCGTTGAAAATTAGATCATAGGTGGTATTTCTACCATCGTAGAGACGCTTAAGAATCGGTATTACCTCATTCGGATTCAGATTATGTCCATTTTCATAATGTGTTTGATAGCGCTGATCAATATCTTTTTCAAATTTCCGATTCGGACTAATCTGATCCCAACGCCGACAGATGGCGGATGTCGCTCCGTTGTCACTGTAGACGAGAATATTACGCAGAATCTCCTTTACCGTATACTGCGCACCATCTGGACCAATTGAAACTTCTCCAATATCCCCATCCCAGTCCAAGGCTGCGTTGTACTTGATCTTATCATCCAGTTGGAATTTTCCTTCTTCAATCATTTCCGCGATATACATGCATATGAGCAATTTTGCTGCAGAAGCAGCTCGAATATCCGTATTACCATTAATGGTCATGACATCGCCTGTTTCCAAATTCATATAGCCAATCGTCGCCATATCGCCTTTGGGAAAATACTTATCAATTTCAGCACGCATCGTCATCTGGAGGTCAATCAAATCTGGATCCGTCGGCTTCTCCCAACTTTCATCCGCCTTCAACTGAATTTGTTTCGGATCCGAAGGTTCCGCTTCTGTCATATGAGAAGGGTCCTCAGTCGCTGAAGAATTCAGAGTAGTCTCCGTCGCCATGTTTGCTACTGTTGTTGTTTGATCGGTCTGGTTTACGATAATCTGGCGGCCTCTATTGGGATCATATGATCTTAAAGAGCCACCACCTGGACGAGCACAAGCTGAGGTCCAAACACAAATGGACAAAATTAAAAGCAGAGCTGATAAACGCTCCAATCGCTTTTTAAATTCTATCTTCAATTTCAAATGGCCTCCCTCACAAGCATCAAGATATAGGGTTTATCTCTCATGGATCACAATTATAATGGACTTTATCCCATAGGTGAAAATCGCAAAACGTCTTCGCACGAAACATATATGAACGTAATCCTGAGCCTGACTAACTCTACCTCTGTTTCACGTGGAACAGTATTTTCGTATAAGAGCACAAATCGATAAATAGTGAGTACGAATGTGTCATTTTAAGATGCTTTCAAGGCTTTACAATCTGTCAAAACTCTTAAAATCAGAAATAGCTATAATGAGCTTTTGAATAACCATCTCGATCGAATGAAAGAGAAGGGGAGAATATATGAAAAATAACTACCTGCTTTTTGCGTTAATACTAAGCTTTGCAATCTTTTCAAATCCAAATGCTTCGTCCGTCTCTGCAGAAGAAAATAATGCTCCTGTTAGTGACACAACAAGCGCCACAGACACAGATGCGGACGAGGATTCGGAGGATTCTAGTGAAGAAAAAAAGGAAGAAAAGATTTTTCCAAAACTTGAGCAAAAATCTGAACTGATTGAAAAACTAATCAAAGAAGGTCCCAGTAAAGAACACTACGTTTCTGGTCAACAAAGTGCATCAGCATATCGAAACGAACAGCTCCAAATAGCCTTTGATTTACCCCAAGGTTTTCAGCTTTATTCGCCTAAGATGCTTGCCTTTATGATGGCAGCAGATGAAAAAGACCTGAATATGTTACCTGCTGATCTGGAGGTATTTCCACAGTACTTTGAATTTATCGCTCAGGGTTTAGATGGTGACCCAAAACTCAGCTTAATTGTAGAAACTGAAGCAATTTCTGGAATTACTTTGGAAGATTATCTCGATACCTTTTCAAAGTCACTCAAGTATCTCGGTTACCAGAGTCTGGAAAACTCAGAAAAGACTAAAAATATTGCGGGACAAAACTATCGAGTCATATCTTTTAAGTTCACTGAACAGGGTAAGGAGTATCTCCAGGATTACTATGTCCGAAAGGTCAATGACCTCTTCGTCTATTTTGTATCGACGTATACAGAAGACAAACGTGATGGAAAAGATGCCTTACTTGCCTCGATTAAGCCATACAAAGATGCAGGTAAGCTCGACGAAAATACACTGATTAAGAATCCTGGTCGAGGCCTTAAACTAAACTCTGATAATGACTTGTTGGCGGATACTGATAATCCAATTTTTGATCCGAACACAGAAGTATTAGATAAAGCAGATATAGAAAATCCTGAAGCCAATACAGACATCGATGAAACACCAGAAATTCGTTTAAACGTCACCATCGATCGTAACTATATTAATCTCCCGAGCACTTACATCAACTTGGCGGAACAAGGATTCATCTTTAATCCAAATGAGAGTTTAAAAGCGGATGACAAAGTTCAAGCCAATGAGCCCTCTCTAGAAATTATCAATCTATACAACAAAAAGGATCTTAATTTCTGCTTAGCAGCTTCATTCTTCAATGATGCCAAGGAAGCACTTCAACCCGAGTACAGCAAAGTCTGGGCAATTGGAATAGACGCCTCGCTCAATACGACGGCATACGATCCGAACTTGAAAACCTCTGAGATTAATCCCAAAGATAGTGAAGAGGCGTTACGCAAGAGTGCCGAGGAACTCGAGAACACTCTAATCTTCCCTGGTAATCTAAAAATTGGATCGACAGATTTAGAGGTAGCAGCGTACTTTGAAAAACTTGAAAAGAACCCAAACATACAAGTAAAAATCAGTAAATCTGATAAATCAGCGCCAGAAGCATTTACACTCTATAGAGCCAGTCAGAAGGACGGCAAATTCATCGGCATGGTCGTGTACGAAAAATACGGTCTGATGAAAGTAAAGATGGCTGACTACAGTCTCGGTGCTGATTTTATTACGGACGAAATGAGTGAGCGCTTCACTGCAGCAATGGAGGAAGATTAGGGGATATTTTCAATTGAACTTACGCTTAAAGCACAGTTATTTTTACCGCGGATAGAGGCTCTAATGCTCGGATAAATTAGCTGTGTTTTGATATAATTTGCACGTTATAAGTCTATAGTCTGAACATAGTTCAGAGAAGGAGGACAGGATGAATCAAAAACAATTAGAACAAATGCGTTCTGGCAAAGGTTTTATTGCCGCCTTGGATCAAAGCGGTGGCTCGACCCCCAAGGCTCTTGCACTCTATGGTGTGCCTGAGGACAGCTACAGCTCCGAGGATGAGATGTTTGATCTCGTCCATAAAATGCGCACTCGCATCATCACCAGCCCAGCTTTTGATAATTCAAAAGTTTTAGGTGCCATTCTCTTCGAACAAACGATGGATCGTGAAATCGAAGGTAAAAAAACGGCAAGCTATCTTTGGGAAAATAAGGGTGTGGTTCCCTTCTTAAAGATTGACAAAGGCCTAGCCGCTGAAGAAAACGGTTGCCAAAAAATGAAGCCGATGCCAGAGCTTAATGCACTTCTCGATCGTGCTGTAGAGCGTGGAATCTTTGGTACCAAAGAACGTAGCGTCATTAAGGAATATAACGAAACAGGTATTCGCGAAGTGGTCGAGCAACAGTTCGAAGTAGCCAAACAAATCGTTGCCAAGGGTCTCGTTCCGATCATCGAACCAGAAGTTGATATTCACTCCGCTGAAAAAGAAAAAATTGAAGCTTTCTTAAAGGCAGAAATTCTCAAACAGCTTGATCAATTGAGCCCCGAGCAGCTTGTCATGCTAAAACTCAGCATTCCTACAAAGGCCGACGAGTACAAAGAACTGATCGCCCACAAGAACGTTGTCCGTGTTGTCGCTCTCTCAGGTGGTTACAGCCGCGACGATGCGAACGAACTCCTCAAGAAAAATCATGGTATGATCGCCTCCTTCTCCCGTGCGCTAGCTTCTGACCTCAATGCTAAGCAGAGTGATGAGGAATTTAATTCCAAGATCGCTGGAGCCATCAATAGCATCTACGAAGCGAGCATCGTCTAATTTAGATTATTTTCTAATCACACTCCCTAGGGGACTCTCAATCGAGAGCCCCCTTTTTATGCACAAAAAAAGGAGGCTCTTCGCCTCCTAATATTTTTTTATTTTTGAGAATCTGGTGAATCATCAATATCCAAATTATGATGTCGATTGAGTCTACTCGGAAGATCTCGAGAATGACTAATCTTTTCATCATCCACTTTTTCATCCGGAATTAATTTGAGGTTAATGCGCTCAACTCGATTGTCATCCATGCTAAGAATTTTGAACTCTACATTATTATGTGTGCAGCTGGGATTCTCATCTTCTTCAGGAATATACCCGAGTTTGTCGATCACTAATCCAGCAATCGTATCGAAGTCCTCGTAATTATCCTCATCAAAACGAATTTGAGGGATATAGCGCTTGACCTCTTCTAGAGACTCTCGACCATCTACATCAAAAGAACCGTCCTCTTTCTCACAGATGTTTTCATTTATCTCTTCTTCATCGTACTCATCCTCGATGTTACCAACGATCTCTTCAAGTAGATCTTCAACCGTCACGAGTCCAGAGGTCCCACCATACTCGTCAATAACAATCGCCATCGACACACGTTCCTTTTGCATATCTCGGAACAAAGCATCCACATGCTTAGACTCAGGCACACGATATGGAGGACGTAGGATATCTCTCAGCGAGAATGTCTCATACTCATTCTTTATCGTGTAATAGAGAAGATCGCGAATCATCAGGATACCAACGATATCATCAATATCATCCTCATAAATCGGAATACGACTGTATTTCTCGTTGAGTGCTACATCGATAACTTCTTCATAATGAGCATCTACACTAAGAGCAACAATATTCGTACGATGTGTCATGATCTCTGAAACTTCTTTGTCATTGAACTCAAAGATATTCTGGATCATCTGCGACTCTTCGACATGAATACCGCCACTGTTCAGACCAACATCTACCATGATTCTGATTTCTTCTTCAGAAACTTTTTTATCACTCATCTGAGGTGAAATCCGAAGAATATGTAGAATTAAATTAGTTGAGTGAGTCAACAAGCGCGTAAATGGCCTGAAGAATATATCGATTGATCGAAGAACACCGACATATGTTTTCGCGAATTGTTCTGGATTATTCAACGCCAAGCGTTTAGGAACCAATTCACCAAAAACAAGTGTCAAGTAGGCAACAATCAGAGTAATAATGATAACCGATACTGGACGAAATCCAGGATGTATACCATTCGGATCTAACAGTGCCGTAATCCGTCCAGCGAATTTTTCACCAGCCAATGCTGATGAAAGAAAACCAGCAATCGTGACTCCTACTTGTATCGTCGCCAAAAAATGACTCGGATTTGCAATGAATTTCAAAATCTTCTTCGCTGTTTTATTTCCTTCATCGGCCTCTTTTTTTACCTTTGCATCATTGAGTGTGACAATCGCCATCTCGGATGCTGAGAAAAAACCGTTGATCAAAATCAAAATGAAGATGATTAAAATATCGATCCAAATGTTCTTATCTGATGCAGCTGTCATAAATTTCATGACTTGTGAATCTGCCAGAAAGTTCAACTGTGAAAGCTGTGAGATCAAACTCAAACATCCACCGTCATCCACGCTTCATATCCCCCTAAAAACACGCTTACGAAACACGATTACGAAGCTATATAAATAAATCTAAAAGTAGTCAACTTCGAATTATAGTTGAGTCCTCGCACTCATACAAATAAAGCCGGTCCATTTTGAAGCAGCTTCCCCAAATTTAGCTAATAAACTAAAAGGGGAAAGCACTACACCTCAAGCTTCTCTTATTTGTGCAATCATTTGTTATTAATCGAGTACATTCATCAGATCAAGAATGCGATTCAAGTCCTCATCATCCTGATATTCAAGGATGATTTTTCCTTTTTTGCGACGTTTCCCTGTACTCTGAAGTTTTACTTTACAAGCAAAGAATTCTGACAAATTTTTCTGAATATCCTTGATCGCCAAAGCATACTGATCTAGCAACTGAGATTCCTCATGAGCATCAATCTTTTCCTCGGAATTCTCTTCCACATTCTTACGAGCAAAATATCGGTTCACTAGCTCCTCGATATCTCGAACACTTAACTCAGCATCCACACAACGCTGCGCATAAATGTACTGAACTTCTTTATCCTCCAATTGAAGTAAAACCTTTGCGTGTCCACTAGAAATCAAGTTCTGTGACAAAAGCTCCTGTACTTCTGGAGCCAGAGTCAAAATTCGAACCGCATTGCTTATAGAGCTACGATTCTTACCAATTAACTTAGACAAGTCCTCCTGAGTCAAATCAAAATCATCCATCAAGCGTTTATACGCATTAGCTTCTTCGATGACATTGAGATCCTCTCGCAAGACGTTTTCAATCACTGAAGTAATTACACGCTGCTGCTCATCAAATTCTCTGAGAATACACGGAATGGTTTTAATCCCAGCAATACGACTTGCTCGCCAACGACGCTCACCCGCGACAATCATATAATGGCCGTCGTCATCCTTATCTGCCTCCACTGTAATTGGCTGCAGAACACCATTCTCCTTAATAGAAGTCGCTAATTCATCAAGAGAGTCCTTATCAAAGTGTTTTCTAGGCTGATTCTTATCTGGATAGATTAAATTAATATCGATTTCAACGATACTATTCTTCTGATCTGTATTTACCATCTCAAAATTAGGCATATCTGGAAGGAGAGCATCCAAACCACGTCCCAAACCTTTTTTCTTCGCCATTTCTCCACCTCCTCTTTTAGCAGTTATGTTCTGGAAATAACTTCTTTTGCCAAAGCCAAATATGCTCGCGCACCTTTTGAGTGTTTATCATACTCGTAGATCGATTCACCAAAGCCAGGAGCCTCACTCAGACGTACATTTCTTGGGATAACTGTTTTAAACACCTTATTATTAAAGTGCTTGCGCACTTCTTCGCTTACCTGCTTCGATAATTGAGTCCTCGTGTCGACCATCGTCATTAGAACACCCAAGATCTCTAAATCTGAATTCAAAGATTGTTTTACACGCATGTATGATTCCATCAACATCGATACACCTTCCAGCGCATAGTACTCAGCTTGAATGGGGATAATCAGACGATCACTAGCCACAAGGGCATTAACCGTTAATAATCCAAGAGAAGGTGGACAATCGATCAAAATGTAATCGTATTCTTCCTTAATTCCCTGTAATTTCTGTTTCAACAAATACTCTCTCTGATCTTCGTTAGCAAGACTTAACTCACTTGCAGAAAGGTCAATATTCCCTGGACAAAGAAATAAATTCTTACGATCAGTCCGTTTGATGATATCGTTTAGATCGCACTCTCCCGTTAAGACATGGTAAAGCGAACGTTTAATAATTTTCTTTTCATAGCCAAGACCGCTACTCGCATTTGCCTGGGCATCAAGATCTATTAGAAGTGTTTTTTTATTTTTTACAGCAAGATACGCAGCAAGATTTATACATGTAGTAGTTTTTCCCACTCCACCTTTTTGATTAACCAGCGCTATGATCATTTCATTCTCCTCTTATCAGTCAAAAATCACTAAAGCCTATTCTAGGCTATTCACTGTCTTGAGATAAGTACAAATTTTTTGCTATTTGGAGAAATCCTTTGCCTTTTGTTGCATCAAAGAGTCAAATCTCCATTTATAGTAACAATTTATTACAGATATTAATTCCAGAATACAGAGAGAATTCATTTGCCACTTCTTGTTCAACCATGTTCCACGTGGAACATGGACGAATTAATTCAATACTAATCCAGTTCAATAACCCTAAAATGTTCCACGTGGAACATTTTTTACTGCCGATCAACGTTAAATCAAATACGACCCTACTGTAAGCTAGATTTGAAGGTTCGCTTGCCACTATTCACACTCTCTGCCAACAAATCACTTATTCAACCACGTTCCACGTGGAACACTGGCGAATTGATTCCTTACTAATCCAGTTCAATAGCCCTAAAATGTTCCACGTGGAACATTTTCTACTGCCGATCAAAGTGAGAGCAAAGACGCCACTCCAGTATAACAAGATTCAAAAGCTCGCTTGCCGCTATTCACTCTCTCTACCAATAAGTCACTTATTCAACCACGTTTCACGTGGCACACTAGCGAATACTTTCCGTACCAACCTAGTTCAACAACCCTAAAATGTTCCACGTAGAACATTTTCTACAAACATTTAACAGATGATTCTGGATTGCAGCTCTATGTTCCTTATCTCTCCCTCCATATCAGAGATAAAAAAAGGAGGCTATACTGCCTCCTTTTTCATAATTCTAATTTACAGATTAATTTACGATCTCGGCATACTGAGCATTCTCTTTGATGAAGTCTCTTCTGGGTCCAACTTCTTCACCCATTAACAAGGAGAATGTATCATCCGCTAATTTAGCGTCTTCCATGGTCACCTTTAAAAGCCGACGAGTAGATGGATTCATTGTCGTTTCCCAGAGTTGTTCAGCATCCATCTCTCCAAGACCTTTATAGCGCTGGATTTTCGGATTTGTCCATCCCTGAGCTTCTTTAATTTCTTCAACACCCTCATCATCGTAAGCGTAAAAGCCTTCCTCTTTATTGTTATAAACACGATACAGTGGAGGACAGGCAATATAAACATGACCTGCATCGATTAACTCTCGCATATAGCGGAAAAAGAAAGTTAAAAGCAGGGTTCGGATGTGGGCACCGTCGACATCAGCGTCAGCCATAATGATGACTTTATTGTATCTGAGCTTACTCAAATCAAAGTCTGATCCAATTCCTGTGCCTAACGCGATAACGACTGGATGAAGTTTTTCATTTTTAAAGACTTTGTCGATTCGGGCACGCTCGACATTAAGCATCTTACCCCAGAGAGGCAGAATCGCTTGGTATTTACGTTCTCGGCCATTTTTGGCCGAGCCACCTGCCGAATCACCCTCAACAATAAAGATTTCACAGAAAGTCGGATCACTCTCTTGGCAATCGGTTAATTTTCCTGGCAAAGATACTGAATCGAAGACACTCTTCCGTCGCGTCAATTCACGTGCTTTTTTTGCAGCTTCTCGAGCACTGGATGCAGCTATTGCCTTTTCGAGAATGATTTTGGCAACATCTGGATTTTCTTCTAAGAAATAGGCTAATTTTTCATTCATCGTTTGCTCGACGAGCGTTCTGATTTCTGTATTTCCGAGACGTGATTTGGTCTGGCCCTCAAACTGAGGATCTGGCAGCTTAACACTGATAATTGCACAGATTCCTTCGCGTACATCGTCAGCCTGCAAGTTTGCATCATTATCCTTTAGGAACTTGTACTTGCGACCATAGTCATTGATGACTTTAGTTAACGCAGCACGGAAACCTGTCAGATGGCTACCGCCTTCGAAGGTGGCGATATTATTTGCATAACTGTAGACGCTTTCGTTATACGAACTGTTATATTGTATTGCGACTTCCGCAAAGGTATCATCCTGCTGCTTACTGAAGTATATCGGCTTATGTAGAACCTCATGATTACGGTTCATATAGCTAACAAAAGACGTTATTCCACCATCGTAATGTAATTTAATTTTTACAGGTTCTTCCGCACGATCATCTTTTAATCGAATTGTCACTTCACGATTTAGAAATGCCATTTCACGATAACGACTGATCATCCGTTCGAAATCAAAGGCAATGCTGGGGAAGATTTGTGAGTCCGGTTTAAATATGGTCGTCGTACCCGTCTCATTTGGATCTTCAGTTTCACCGACTACGGTCAACTTTTCAGTCGTAATGCCACGGGCGAAAGCGATCTTATAAATCTTCCCACCACGTTTTACGTAGACTTCCATCCATTCAGAAAGAGCGTTGACGACTGAAGCACCAACACCATGAAGACCACCTGATACGGAATACGCACCACCACCAAATTTGCCACCAGCATGGAGCTTTGTATGAACGACTTCGACAGTAGGGAGACCAACTTTTGGATGATTATCAATTGGAATACCCGATCCATCATCGATAACCGTTACCGAATTGTCTTTATTAAGGACGACAGTAATCATGTCACAACGTCCAGCTAAGGCTTCATCCACGGAATTAGCGACAATTTCATAGATTAGATGGTGAAGACCTCTGCTTGTCGTATCGCCAATGTACATTCCAGGGCGTTTACGCACAGCTTCCATGCCCTCAAGTACTTGGATCTCTTCGGCGCCATAGCTCTTATCGTTATGAGTACTGTAAGTTTCAGCTATGGTTATATTTTCATGATCCTCTTGGAAGTCGTTATCAACCATCGCATGAATATCCTCAGCGAGATTCTTGATCGCTTCGGATTCCACGTGAGACTTGAAGTTCTCTTCTTCCTTTGGGATGTTTAAATCTATGTTTTTATCCTCAGCCATTAAAAGCTCCTTACGAAAAATCTCTTTGCGCCGTAAGTCGACTGCACAGAGTTTCTGAGTTAATCGGGGAAATATATATTTCGTTTATGCAGACAACTATACTGCGAGGTAAGTCCCCCTCGATCCAATGCAAATACTCAAGTTTCTCTGCGACTTGCAAAGCTTGCTTGCTACCCTGGTCTTTTGCCCCGGTGCACTGATCGAGATCAAAGATACCAACGATTAATTTACTTGGAATCGCAACATCATTTCCTATATTTATGTACATGTTATTCTACCACAACAGAGCCTTAAGATCTTCTCTATACAGCTTGATATCAGCTGTTTCAGGACTTAAACATTATGTGTTTTTATTAAACAATTCTTTTAAATACTCTTCCGTGCACCGTTCTACCTTAGCTGATTTCACTTCAAAAAAGGCTGCTCGTTCGAGTTTGATCAGTTCACTGAAATCTTGGTTGACCTGGATCGGATCCGTACAGGAAATGAAAACTTGCATATCTTTAACTGCACTAAGTAGAGCTTGGCGACGTTTTTGATCCAATTCACTCATCACATCATCGAGGATTAGAACTGGTTTCTCCCGTCGTCGCGCCTCAATAAGACGCAATTCCGCAATCTTCATCGACAAAACTGCGGAGCGCTGCTGACCCTGGCTCCCGTAGATCTTTATCGGCTGTTGATTTAAAAAGATGTCGATATCATCTCGCTGAGGCCCAGATGAGGTGTTTCCACGTAGAACATCATCTCGTTCTTCATGCTCCAAACGTTCGAGTATTTTTGCTTCAATCTGGGTAAGATCGTCGTCTTCTAGAATTCTTGACACCGTCTTATACTTCAATTCCAGTACTTCAGAATCATCCGACATAATTGAGTGAAAGTTCTTTGCTAATTGATTTAACTCGCAAATCGTCGCTCGCCGTTCGTTGATAATCTCACTCGATACTTTGGCAAAATGCTGATTCCAGATTTTTAGTTCAGCCCTGAGGAGAAATGTTTCATCCTTTGATCTTCCTTTTTTTTCCTCATCACGCATTCTCTTTAACAAATTATTCCTCTGTGTAATTATTCGTTGAAACTTCTGCAGGAGAATGAAATAGGGGCGATTCATCTGACAAATTAAGAGATCTAGAAAGCGCCGCCGTAAGGCAGGTCCTTCTTTAATCATCAGGAGATCTTCTGGTGCGAAAATCACCGCATTGAATAATCCATAGAGCTGATTTAAACGGTCTAGTTCGAGGCCATCATGGAAAATCTTTCGTTCTCTGCCGCTACGATCACCCGACTTATTGCTGTCTCGGTAGCTAATCTTGAGGCTTTCACGATAATTTACATCGCTTTGCTTAGGTCGAAATTCGAGACTAACTTCGTAAAAATTTTCACCTTGTCGTATTAATTCTCGATCTTTTGCCGTGAGAGGCGAACGAGCAGAGCTCATCAGGTAAATCGCTTCTAGCAGGTTAGTTTTACCCTGCCCATTGTTTCCAAAGAAAATATTGATTTCTTCATCGAGACTAAGCACAAGTTCCTCGTAATTGCGGAAATTTTTAAGTTCCAATTTTTCGATAAACAAAACTTGCGTCCCCTTTGCTCTAAACTTGTGATAGAAATCTGTTTCCAATACGATAGTTTAGTCGATTGCACTCGTAGTCTCCAGCATCGCCTCTGCATCGAGCTCAAGCTCCACCAAATAAATAAAAATAAAAGAGCCTTCGAACGACCGCTTCGAAGACTCCTTACACAAGTAGATATTAAATATTTTTATCGACGGACGGGGAGGAGGAGGTAGAGATAGGCATCGCCTTCGGTCGGTGCGATCGTCAAAGGACCGTGGACGCCATTGCAACGAATCAAAATCTCATCATCTGAAATGGCCTTCAGAGCCTGAGTAAAATAGGTCGGATTGAAGTCAATGTCGAAGTATTCCCCGCTAAAATTGATTGCAACCTGATCTTTCATCGTCCCAAGTTCGGTCGCAGACTCGATCTTAATATGACCCGCATTTCCCTCTTCAACTTGGAAACGTACTGGCAGTAGACGCCCAGTTGCTGGACGCATAAGTAGTGCACGATCCAATGCAGCTAGGAATTCATGTCGATTAATCGTGAATTGACTGAGGTACTCGTTTGGAATCAAACTCTGATAATCCACATACTCGCCTTCAAAGGTGGATGAAATGATCTTAATATTGGGATTTTCAAAGCAAACTTTATTCTTCGCAGAACTCAATTCAAAATAAGCCTCTTCGTCTTCTTTTGCATCCATGATCGGTGCAAGTTGAGCCATCGATTCTGCAGGGATGACCACACTGTACTGTTTAACATCCCCCATCGCCTTTAATTGCTCTTCATTGAAGTGATATTTCGCGAAAGCAAGACGATAACCGTCAAGTGCGACAACATCGAGACAATCTTCCTTAAAGTTAAAGAAAAGAGAGTTGAAAAGTCGACGCGTATTGTCACTAGCTGCAGAGAACAGTGTTTGATGAATCATCTCAGCCAGGACTTTTTCAGGAATTCTAATGCAGCCTTCCCGCTCACTAATTTCCAAACGTGGCATCTCAGGGAAATCATCACTACGCAAAAATGGGATCTCAAATTTTGAAAAACCACAGACGATCTGTAATTTGTTCTGATCATCGTTCGTACTGAGACTTACATTCTCATTTGGCAGTTTACGAACGATATCTTGAAAGAGGCGGGCTTGAACCGCCACAGCACCTTCTTCGAAAATATCCGCCTTAACACGGACAATACTTCCGCATTCGAGATTGTATGAATAAAAGCGAACTGCATTTTCTTCAGCACGAATGAGAATGCAACTCAAAGCTTCGATTGTACTACGTGTCGATGCGGTACGCATGACGACATTGATGGCCTCTCGTAGCTCATTGGGTGAAAATTCTAAACGCATAGTCCTATGAGACCTTTCTTTTCGTTATCTTTTGAAGGAAATTTCCCTCTATAGCTAGATAGATTTACTTGTTCTTAGTTTATCACTCTTTCTTCTTATACCCCTGTGGAAATGTGGAAAAGCCATTTTTAGCAATAGGCAGCAGGATATCCGTGGTGGAAAGAATTACTTTTTGATCCGCATAACTTGTGGATAGCGGCGGATTGCTTGGGGATTAGTGATTTATCCGACTTCAGTCCACATACAGATATCCGCAAATGAGGATAAAGATGTGGATAAGTCGAGCTATTATGAAAGTGCCTCAAACTGTCCTCCATCTCAAAACCTCCTCTAAAATCCTTCTCTAAAAAACATAAAATGTTCCACGTGGAACGCTATGAGATGACTTATTGAGGTAACGACTTACAGTTATTCCGATCGATCAAGTGTCATGTTCCACGTGGAATACATGTATAGTTTGATGGAACGGACTAAAAATAAGAGGCAAAATATTTTGCCTTTTCTGCGAGAAAATCCCTTGATCCAATAAAAATGTCGAGAAGCTTAGTAGAGCTCTCGTATAAAACAATTTCTTTAGAAGCGTTTTCGGATTTCTGTTAAGTCGAGTTCTAGTTTAACGTCGTCTTTCACTTGATCACTGATCTTATTCACGGCGTGCATGACGGTGCTGTGGTCTTTTCCCATCGCCTCACCTATTTGCGCGTAAGTCATGTCGAGGTCTTCTCGACAAAGATACATGGCTACTTGACGTGGAAAGGCGAATTCTTTTTTTCGTTTGGAAGAGAGAAGGTCCTCACTACGGATTTGATAGTAGGAGCTGACGAGATCGAAGATGAGATGGTGGTCAACGCGCCGCATTTTCTCCTCATTAACGAGTCCACGTAGGGCCAATTTGGCAGTTTCGAGACTCTTATTTTTGGTCAGTATCGTATATGAGAGGAAGGTATTGTAAGCGCCTTCGAGTTCTCGGACGTTAGTATCGACGGACTTGGCAATATAGCTTAGAACTTCTTCATCAACGTCTATTTGACGTCGCAGGGCTTTGTTTTTAAGGATTGCGAGACGAGTTTCATAGTCTGGGCGTTGGACATCGACGATTAAACCTGAGGCAAATCGCGTGCGAAGTCGCTCCTCTAGTGATTTTAAGGAGTGTGGTGGCTTGTCGCAGGTCATGATGATGCTCTTATGATTTTCGTAGAGGGCATTAAAGGTGTGGAAGAATTCCATTTGCATCTGTTCTTTTCCCTCAATGAATTGAATGTCATCGATGAGTAGCATATCGACCTGACGGTATTTACTGCGGAATTCGTCATAGGCGTTTCGCTGGATGGTCTGAATAAATTCATTAACGAATTCTTCCGTTTGGAGGTAAATCACCTGTTTTTCTGGATAATGGTCGACAATGTAGTTCCCAATGGCATTAATGAGGTGGGTCTTGCCGAGGCCACTTCCGCCATAGAGAAAAAGTGGATTAAATGAGGGCAAGCGGCTGTTGTTTTCAGCGACGGCGACACAGGCGGCTTGTGCAAATTCATTAGCTGGTCCGACCACAAAGGTATCGAAGCGATAATTTTGATTTAAGCGACTGACTTGATTCTGGCGTTGTTCATTTTCTCGAGCTTTTTTCAGAAAAGAGATCTGATCACCTTTGAGGACAAATTGAACTTGATATTTTTGATGTGTGACGAGAAAGAGCGAGTTCTCGATGAGATCCGTATAGGTGTTAGCCCGCTCGAGATGAGTGTTGTCCTGAGCGCGAAGATAGATGGTGTAGTCTTGGATGTAAAGCGCTTCGATGCGGCGAATCCAAGTGTCGTAACTCAGTTCACTAATTTCACGCTTGATCAACTCGAGCGTTTTATTCCATATTTGTTGCTGGCTAAAATCCAAAGACACGTCTTAAATCCACCTTTACATAGTCCTTTGTATTATGGAGGAGCTGAAGACTAAAGAGAATAGTTAAAGGGGCTTTGTAAATCGCCTGTAATTCTTTTGTCAACTCTTTGTATTGAGGAATACGTTTGATTTCGTAGAAAAGACTTTCTCACATGAAATCATAAGCGACTCACTTCAGGATCAAAAATGTGATAGATGGATAATGTTCCACGTGGGACATTAATTAATCAGTTCATGTGAGATTCAAATCTTTAGGGGAGATCCTCATTGGCGTCATTGGCGTCGATCAGTCGATATTAAATGCTTGTAGAAGTATTTTAGAGTTGATTAAACACTGTTTTTACCTCGCTTTAGAGGTGGATTTTAAGTT
Organism: Eubacteriales bacterium; assembly: GCA_030537565.1. GTDB lineage: Bacteria > Bacillota > Clostridia > Saccharofermentanales > Fastidiosipilaceae > JAUNVS01. Next base: position 35,545 of record JAUNVS010000007.1, read on the forward strand.
CAGGAGATAAAAGAAAAATTTTTAAGACTTTAGCCTCGTTTTTATATTGCTGTTCACTATGAGCTGTCCTAAACTAAGGATAAGTTGCTACGGAGGCGGGTAGGGCGATGTTTTTTAAAAAGGTGAAAATATTAAAAGGAAAAAAGAATCAAATAAACGGTAACTGTGCATTGTGTAGGCATAAATTCTTAACAATTTGTCTTTTATTCATTTTTTGCCTTACTTCTGTAAGTCCAAATTTTTTGAAACAAACTCAGTTGTTTGCTGAGGAGAATACAGTCGTTGATATCCAAGTCCCTATTATCGGTGAAATGGATGACTCTGGTACTGCGAACGCGGAAGATTATCCAGATCAATTCGCCAATACTGACGCTAACTCAGCGAATGATTTAGATTCAAATGAGGGTGCAATAAGCAGAGATGACGAAGGTTTTTCTATAGGGTTTATTGAGGGAAATCTGCATCGAGACGCTCAAACTTCGATATATAAAGATGGTGGTCGAACACTAACTCTAGGCGCCGTTGGAGATGTGCTTTTCCACTCTTCGGTGCTAAATGGTGGTCAAACGGCGGATGGTAGCTATGAATATGACTATATTTTTGACTATCTGAGACCGGAGATTGCCAAGCTCGATTATGCAATTGCTAACATGGAAGGAACTTTGGCTGGTCCTCCCTATACGGGTTATCCGATTTTCTCTGCACCCGATGCCGTGGCAAAAATGATTAAAAATGCTGGTTTTCAGATGGCTTTGACCGCTAATAATCATATGATGGATCGAGGCGTCGAAGGCCACTGTCGCACTGTTGAAATTTTACGTAGTTACGGTCTTGATACAGTGGGGAGTCGTCTTTCACCCGATGAACCAACTTACATTATGAAGGTGATTAACGGTGTGAAGGTAGCTTTTTCATGCTGGACCTATGAAACACCGAGGATTGATGGCTTGAAATCAGTTAATGGCTTGATTATTCCAGCCGATTTTGAAAGTCAGGTCGATAGTTTTAGTCAAGAAGAGATATATCTCGAAGAGGATGCACAGCGTTTGACGAATCGTGCTCAGGAGATGCGTGCGGCCGGGGCAGAAATTGTCGTCTTTTTTATGCACTGGGGAACAGAGTATGTTTTGGAACCAGATTATTGGGAGAATTATTACTCACAAGTTCTTGCCGATGCGGGGGTGGATCTTTGTTTTAATACCGGACCTCACGTAATTTTACCAGCAGATCGTATCCCCGCACGTGACGGTTCGTCGTCGATGTTTGTCTTCTATTCTTCGGGGAACATTGTTTCCGATCAGTACTATACAATCGGTGATTCAAACGGACGTTGTGAAGATGGTTTGTTAAATGTCGTTCGGTTTAGAGAAACAGTCGATGGTAAGATGCATCTTCAAGAGGCGGGTTTTATAAATACTTATTGCTACAAAGAAAGCATTGGTTATGATCAGCATAGAAATTACATCATGCCTGTGCGTGCGGCGTTAGAAGATCCTGAACACTATTCTGCATACGGCATAATCGACCTCCTCCAAGCGTCGAAGGATCGTAGTGATTTAATGATGTCAAAGAGCCAACCTAGAGAGACTCCGCTGTATAACTTTACTCTGCTCCCAGATTCCTGGACGGCTTCAGGTGATGTCCACAACTATGATCCGGCAATTGATGATCAACCTCAGGAACTCGAAGAACACACTGGGTTGGAGAGTCATTTTAATGAAGCGGGGGAAGAGCTTTTTGGTCCTTTTTTGAAAGAAAATCCTGCCGAAGGGTCTTCAGAATCTGCCGAATCAAAGAGCACACCAGAAAATTAAGCTTCATCCAGCATAGATTTGACGACTAGACTGCTGAGTCCCACCCTCTCCTGCCTGATGGTTGTCTGTCTACTGTAGCATCGCTCGCCTCCCTCCTGTCTCCTTACAGTCCCTTGCCTACATTGATCTTTAGGACCGAAGTGGCTACAGCTCTCTTGCTTAAAAAAACAGGGGAAATTTGATACGATGAGGACATCTTTTGGGGGAGGCTGAACTATGCGCCTGAGTCGCAGTTTTTTTTATACATTGAGGGAAGATGCCCGAGATGAAGAATCCGTAGGTGGTAATCTGCTGGTCCGCGCTGGAATGATTCGTAAGACATCTTCCGGTGTGTACATGATGATGCCCCTGGGTTTCAAATGTTTGAATAAGATCATGGGAATTATCCGAGAAGAGATGGAGCGAGCTGGGAGTCAGGAACTCTTCATGCCAGCTCTCCTTCCTGAGGATGTGTATGTGGAGTCTGGGCGGCGCGAGAATTTCGGTAAGTCGATGTTTTCATTGAAGGATCGCTTCTCGAAGTCTTTTGTTTTGGCGCCGACACATGAGGAACTCTTTGCTGATGCAGCGCGTATGGCGATTCATTCGTATAAGGATCTACCTCTAAATCTCTACCAGATTCAGACGAAGTTCCGTGATGAGCCTCGTCCCCGTTTTGGTTTGATTCGCGTCCGCGAGTTTTTCATGAAAGACGCCTACAGTTTTGATGCAGATCTCGAGGGACTTGATCAGCAGTATCAAGCGATGTTTGATGCGTACAAGCGCATTTTTGATCGAGTTGGTCTGAAGTATGTCATCGTTCGCGCGGATACGGGTGCAATGGGAGGCCTACTTTCTGAAGAGTTCCAGGCGCTGAGTGATATTGGCGAGGATACGCTGGTGCTCGAACCGAGTTCTAATTATGCGAGCAATATCGAAGTGGCTCACTGTGTTCTCGAGGGCGAGAAGAGTACGGAGGCGGAGCTTTCGTTTGAAAAGGTCCATACGCCCAATATGAAGACGATTGAAGAGGTGGCATCATTCTTCGGTCTCGAGGCAAAGCGTTTCGTTAAGACGCTGGTTTATAAGGTCGATGAGAAGCTCTATGCATTCTGTCTGCGGGGTGATCATGAAGTCAATGAGACAAAGGTTCTCAAGCTTCTCGGGGCGAATGAGATGGAGTTGGCGACGGCCGAGGAGATTGCCCGAGTCAGTTCTGCACCGATTGGTTCGATGGGGCCAATAGGGCTCGAAATTCCAGTGATTCTTGACCAGGAAGTCACACTTCTTGTGAATTTTATCGTTGGCGCCAATGAGGCGGATTACCACTATAAAAATGCCAATCTCGGGGATTTCAAGCCCCTGATGACTGCCGATATTCGTAAGATTAAAGAGGGCGATCTCTGTGAAAATCGCGCTGGACGAGTGGTGTTTAAGCGTGGTATTGAGGTCGGAAATACCTTTAAACTAGGCGATAAGTATTCAAAGGCGATGGACCTCTATTACCGCGATCAAAACAATGAGTCACATCCCGTGGTCATGGGCTCGTACGGTATTGGTCCTGCTCGTCTGATGGCTGCGATTGTTGAGCAGTGTCATGGGGACGGACGGATGTTCTGGCCTAAAAATATTGCTCCGATTCAAGTGGCTATTATTCCTGTGTCGGCGAAGAATCCTAAGCAAACGGAAGTCGCCGAGGCTCTCTATGAGACGCTGCAATCGAAACCCTGGGATGTAGTACTCGACGATCGCAACGAGCGAGCGGGTGTTAAGTTTACGGATATGGAGCTCGTTGGTGCCTATGTTCGGATTACCTGTGGTCGTAGCGTAGATGAGGGTAAGGTGGAGATCAAATACGGTCACGACGATCATTGTGAATTGGTCGATATCGAGGCGGTACCAGCCTTCTTGGAAGATATTTTCTCACAAGACGAGTCCTGCTAAAAGGCAAAAAATTGTCGGGATGCCTATTTCTAGGCGTCCCTTTTTTGGTTTTGGAGAGCTTAATGGCTAGCGGAGTTCCGACACGTAAAAAAAGCTTGGGCCACGCTTCGGATCGTGGGGCTGCCGGCCGCTCAGATACCTGTCGCTCTCTAATCGGCCGCCGATTTTTTGCCTGCTTTTTGATTCTCGCAATTCTCTTGGCGACGGCCCCGAAGCCAGTACCACAAGAGGATTACAGTCTTAGGGAAGAGCTCAGGGAGTCCGTACCGACAGTCGGCTTCAGAGCCCTCTTTCCTGGAGCAGCACGGCTACAGGCGGACTCACGAATTTCAGAAATAGAGATGCGGGCTCATGCGCCATCCCAGATCATTTTTCGCACAGAGGTCGAGAATCATGACCTCTTCCGTCGTCGGATTAGCTTTGTTTTTTATCAACAGGATATTGATGTACTCGGAGAAGAGCGGATTACTCGGTTTTTAATCGAGGATTCCGAATCTGAGATGCAGATACTTTCTCGGGATTCGCTGTCGGGTGAACAGGGAGATCGGGTTTTTGATCTCAGTTTTGAAAGCGATTCTCTAGAGGGGCTTCGGACGTTGACGCGCCGGGCCTTACATGGGCCAGAGACAGATTTGACTTGGCAGACAGAGGATGAGAATACCGAGAGTCTCGAACGTTGGCGAGAGCATTTTGATTTGTCGGCCTTTTATGATCCAAAAGACTTAAAGCTTGCTTCCAGTGGGGTGCATTCAAACGCTCAGAATTCAGGAAACACAGCGAGCGATACGGAGGCGCCGATCTCGAATAAGACAACATCGGCCTTAGATACCTTGCGTCGAAGCACTGAAACCTCGTTGCCGGAGTCATCTTCAATTCAGGAACAAACGATTCGCTGGTCAGATTCGTCTGGGCCGCCTGCGAATAGCTGGGCCAATATTGTGGCCTACTACTCGTTTCCGCGTGATTATTGGCTTTGTTGTGATGCTTCGTCTCAGGTTTCGACGATGGCAGTTCACGATTATGGCAATTTACTTGTCTTCGGTCCGCTGCGAGGCACGGATTTGAGTTTTCGTACGCAAAAGACATCTCTGATTGAGTCCCTTCTTGTTAAAACTGAATTGGGATCCGAGGCTGATTTGTGTCGGCGTCTCGAGTTTGAGATGGATCCGGATTCGTCCTCGCAATTGATGCGGCAGTTGGATGAGATCCTCCTACCCTACGATTATAAGCGGATTGCGCCGGAGTCGTCGGAGACCTTGTCGACCAAACTGGTGTATGAGATTGAGACAACGGATCCTGAGACTTTCTTTCACGCGGGCGAGGTTTTGTTTGAGCGGGATACAGGTGAGGTGCAATTGGTGGATCGGGATTTTCTTCGCAAGCGCCTCAGTTATAGGGAAGAACTATCTCTTTTACGTCCGATGATAGGGCTTCCAAAACGTTTTACGTATCGCTTGATATTTCGTGAGGCGTTCGGAAAGTTACACTCTCTTAATTCGGATCAGGATGAGACCCGCTATAATGGGCTGATCAGTGGTCGGAGTTATGAGGTTGAGCTCAGTGAAGACCAACTTAGAAATAGTGGTGAACAGTTAATTGCCGCTGCATTGTATTGCAATATGATTAAGATGGAAACACTTATGCAAGTCGGGATCGCTATTGCTGCCCTCTTGCTTTTAATTATTTTGATTCTCATTGGACGACGGATTTTTATTGGTCAGCGTCGTCGGTCTAAACGTCGGCGTTCTTTGGATGCGCAGGCTTTGATGCGGCTAGTTCTCGACGAGGAAGAACCGAAGATCTATACGAGTATGAGGGCTTCGAAGTCCGGGATGTCGCTCTGGCAGCAGAATGTTAGCGAAGGTCGAGTGAGTCATCGGGATATTGCCTTCCCAGCGAAGGCGGCGGAGCGCCATCCCTTGTTTAAAGAGGCGGTGCACTGGCTTCTGGAGCCCTATTCGACTGATAAGATTCGCCGCTATATTTTTATTTCTTTCCCGAAGCGTCCTGTTCGGGGTCAGGCCTATGTGGACCATATTAAAATCGGACGCTTTGACGATGAGGGCTTTGAGGCTCGTTTCCAGATTCAGATGTTGAGTGAGGAACAGTTTTTGGCGATTGAATTTACGCATCGCTTCCAGTCGGATGAGACGACAGCGATTCATCAGTTGTTGCGCTTCATTGCCAACGACTTGCGCCTGCCCCGCCAGTTGGCGAGCTGGGATCTCGAGGTGATCGAGTGAGCCGAATCGTGGGAGCGATGAGCGGGTTTCGAAGACGAGCTTTTCTTGTTCTAAGTGCGCTGATCTTAGTCACACTTGTTATCATGATTTCTCTTTGGCGACAGTTTTTTATTGCACCATTAAAGTTGCCAGGTTCTGAATCGCCACGGGTGATCTATGAGCAACTCAGTCAATTGCAGCGGGGCGATTTCCCGCGCGTTTTGCGCAAGTCAATTGTCGAAGAGCTTGGTGCCTCGGCGAGTGATTTGTTGACGAAGTCCTCTATGCCAAAGGCGGCGCTTTATCTCCCGAGTAAGACGGACGCTTATCCGATTTATGATTCGACGCCGTCGACGATGGCTTTTGTCTTGGCGGAAGAGTCGACTTTTCCAGAGTTTGAGAAGGCTTCGAAATTATCTTTACATTTAGAGGCTTCGGATCGAGCGGTTCGAGATCAATTGATTCAGTTTTTCAGTGAACAGGATATGGGGGCGCATCTGTTGCTACAGGTGGGTTGTTGCGATTTTCTCGATTACAGTTTGATCACAGCGGAGCAGGCTACGACGTGTACAGAGCTTCTGATTATTGAGCTCGGAGAAGGGCAACTTTTTTATGGGAAGCTCAATGCACTGCCCTCGGCAGAGCAATTCGAGCGTCGCTTTCTTGCCTAAAATTTTGCCTTAGCAGGCTATGACTTTCATGATAAGCTAAAGGAAATTTTTAAGGGGTCCCGCCCGCTTTTGGCTTAGGCGGTTTTTTTAGATCTAGTGAGGTTTGCCATGGATTTGGATCGTTTGAATTTTATTCGCTCGCTGTCGGGGCTTGAGATGTCGCCTGAGCGGGATCGGGCTGTCTTTTTTGTACACCGTATCGATGTTGAGAAGAATTGTTATCGTAAGCAGTTGTATCAGCTCGATGGCGAGTCAGAGCTGCGTTGTCTTAGTGATGATGAGCATCTTTCGGGGCTCGGTTTTGGCCGTAGTTCTGAGGATCTTGTGCGGGGGAGTTATTACTTCTTGAGCCAGAGGAGCCAAGAGGAGCGCGAGGCAGCTGAGGCGCAGCTTCCTTACAGCAATGTGTATCGATTGGATTTGAAGCTGGGGGGTGAGGCGCAGCGTGCGTTTAGGCTTCCCTTCGCAATTTCTTCGTTTAAGTCCCTGCGGGATGGGCGTTTTCTCCTTACAGCTTCCTATCGGATTGCCGATGAGGATTGTTTCGGTTATTCGCGGGCGGAGCTTGAACGTCGAGTGAAGTCGACGAAGGAGTCGGCCGACTACCATGTGATCGAGTCGATGCCGTTTTACCTAAATGGGGCTGGTTATATTTATCGCGAGGCGGAGCGTCTCTTCCTCTTCGATCCGAGTCTCTGCAGTGCGGATCCAGATGAGGCCGAGGCGGATGATCCGAAGCAGAAATATGCAGCCTATGGTCTTCTGCCCTTGACGAGTCTTGATGAGACGGTGGAAGCCTTTGAGGTGGATGAGTCCGAGAAGCGGATCGCTCTCGTCTGTCGTCCGAATTCGTCGGTTATGCGTCATGGGGCGAGTGTCTATGAGATTGCCATGCCAGAGCTTGGCGCAGAGGATTTGCGACATGAGCCGCTGCAGACGTACCAGCTTGCCCTCGGTGATGAGGAGCTTCCAGATGTTGAAGATTTCTTCTATGTTGGTGATGCGCTCTACTTCTTCATTAATGAGCACCGGTGCTATGGCTGTAATGAAAATGCCCGTCTCTACCGTGCGACGCCCACGGGTTGGCAGCCGCTTGGCGATAACGAACACGTTCTTGGATCGTCGGTGGGAACGGATGTCCGCTATGGTGCATCTCGGCACCGTAGGATTTACGAGGGTGAGCTCTATTATCTGACCACCGATCGGACGATTTCGAAGATTGTCCACCTCAATCTCGAGGATGGATCACTGCGTACGCTTGAACTGCCACTGGTCGTCGATGGATTTGATTTTAATCAGGCTGGTGAGATTGTCAGCATCGCTTTTGATGAGATGAATCCTCAGGAACTCTTCATCCACCGCCCGCTTGCCTCGAGAGAGGGTTTCGAGGCCCTCCCCTATGATTGTTCTGCGTTTGAAGCTGAGCGCTATTACGATAAGCGTCGTCTGTCGGACTTCAACCACAGTTCGACGGGTGAGTGGCGAGGGATAGAGCCTGTTTTTGGACAGATTGAGAGTCATGGAGACGCCATCGATTATTTTGTGATTAAGCCCGAGGGCTACGATCCAGAGAAGAGTTACCCAGCAATTCTGGATATCCACGGTGGTCCGAAGACGGTTTACGGTGGGATTTACTTCTTCGAGATGCAGTATTGGGCATCACTCGGCTATTTCGTGTTCTTCTGTAATCCTCACGGTAGCGATGGCCGAGGCAACCACTTCGCAGATATTCGCGGGCGCTATGGATTTGAAGACTACGAAGATATTATGGCGGTCTATGAGCGCGTTCTGGAAGAATATCCAGCGATTGATCGAGAGCGAGTGGGGGTCACGGGTGGTTCCTATGGTGGCTTTATGACGAATCACATCATCACCCATACGGATTGCTTCGCAGCTGCTGCGACACAGCGCTCGATCATGAACTGGACGAGCTTCTATGGGACGAGTGATATTGGTTACTTCTTCGCAACGGATCAGTGCGCTGTCGATACACGTGAACCAGGTGCTTTTGAGAAGCTCTGGGTTCTTTCGCCGATGTCGAAGATTAACGAGGTGAGTACTCCGACCCTGATTATTCACTCGGAGGAGGATTATCGCTGTCCTCTCGAGCAGGCACAGCAACTCTTCGTGGGTCTCTTGGATCGAGGCGTTCCATGTCGACTGGTGCAGTTTAAGGGTGAGAACCACGATCTTTCACGTACGGGACGGATCCGCGGTCGACGTAAGCGACTCGACGAGATCACGAGCTGGATGGATCGCTTCTTAAAGGCGGATGCGGAGATCGCGACGTCGGAAGACGAAGAAGCGTAACTAAGACGTGAAGAGTTTCGGCTATAATAAGTGAGCACGATATGAGGTGAGCGAAGATCACCTTTTAATGATGACAGAGAGATGAGATATTCGTATGGCAAAAACAAATCCTGAAGAATTGACGAAGGTCGAGCGCTCCCGCCAAGAGCGAAAGGAACGCCTCGAGGCCCAGAAGACGGGTTCTGGTGATAAGAAGAGCCTTCATGTGAAGAAGAAGCGTTCATGGGTGCTACCGACGCTGGTCGTATTGGCCGTTTTGGTGATTGCTGCCTGGCTTCTTAATGGTTACGGTGTTCCACAGCGTTTCCTAACTGCGATGACTGTTGGCGGTGAGCCAGTGAAGGTCAGCGAATACAACTATTATTACAACAATATGCGTAATTCCTACGCACGCATGGTTGGCGAGGTGGATTTAAATGAAGTGATGCCGTTTAGCCTGCCGAGTGCTTCAGATGAGGATTCGGATGAGTCCAAGTCTGATGAGCCGAAGCCAAATCCGACATGGGGCGAGTTCTTCCACCAGCAGACACAGGATCGCATTCAGACGACGAAGATCCTCGTGAAAAAAGCGACGGAAGAGGGCATCGCGCTTGATGAGAGCGATCTCGCCGAGATTGATTCGACGATTGAGGCGATGAAAAAAGACCAGGGTAGTGACCTCGCTTTTAATAACGACCTGATTCGTCGTTATGGAAAAGGCTTTAACGAGGCGGAGTTGCGTAAGGTTTTCAACGAAGCCCTGCTCGTCGAGAAGTATAAGCGCGAACGTATGCAGAAGATTGAGATCTCAGATGATGAGATCGAGTCCTACTACGATCAACACCGTGACGACATCGATGCGGTCAGCTACAAGTATGCAGATGTCTTCGTCGACCCGAGCACGATTCAATTCGAGGATCTTCCTGAAGAGCAACAGGAGTCTTTGAAGAAGATTAAAGAGTTTGAAGCAAAGGCGGCTGGACAGAGTTCCGCTGATACAGAGGAATCTGTGAGCTCAGTGGCGGAAACGACGGTGGCCGAAGATAAGACGGAAGCGACTGAGG
>JAUNVS010000008.1 GCA_030537565.1 Eubacteriales bacterium
AGGTTGCGAAACTTCGTCGGCAACAGGAAGTAGAGGAGAAGGACCGGTGGGAGGAAGTAGAACAAAAAGCTAATCGAACTAAAAACCATGCGAAGCTCCTTATTCTTCGAGGACCTGGGCGAGGACATCATTGCGATCTGAGACGATGAAGAAGAGGTAGGCTCCGCTTTGGATCGGATTCGCCGACTGGATGCGGGGCAACTCCGCTGGTGCGTAGTCCCGGTAGGTCGTCTCGCGCTGGCTTAGGTAGGACTTAATCTTTGGACGGGCTTCGAGGGCTTCCGACTTGGACTCAAAGAGGAAGAAGACGAGTTCCTCAGCCGTCGCCCCAGTGCTTCGAAGTATACGTGCAGAAACGAGTTGACTGGCGTCAATGCCGTAGAGCTGAGAAATACTATTGGTCCGAATCGCTGACATCTGATCCTCAAAATCGACTTCCTTTAACACCCCGCGGTAGACGCGGTCGAGGTAGGCATTTGCCGCCTCGCTGGCATTTGGGAACTGCTGTCGATAGTAGTTCGAGAGTTCTTCTTCATCTGGGTACTTCTCCCCCGCTGCAGCAACGGGGATACTCGGCCCACGCGAGCTACTGAGCCGGGTCACGTCAGGATCTACCCGACCCGCCTGGACCAGATTTCCCTCTGCGTCATAAGTCGGAATCATCGCTTGAAGATGCTCTTTTAAAACCTCGCGATCCGCCATCACCTGAGCTTCAGACGGTGGCGAAAGCTGCTTATCATAGAGGCCGAGTGCGCCCTGGAATGTGTGACTCTGAATATATGTACACCATTCCGGCACGAGGCGAATCGTAAAGTGAATCCCGTCTGCAGCCTCCCCATCATTGAGAACACCGTAGTCATTTCGAAGAAAATCACCATAGTCGAGGAGGAAACAATTCTCCTCCCCACAGAGCTTCCAGAGACCCTGGTTAAAGGTGGAGAAAATACGATTACTTGGAAGCTTACCCTCCTGCTCGTAATCACCCGATACAGGAAAGAGCGTGAAGATATATATCTGAGCAGTCGCTTGCAACTTGCGAATATCACGGATCACCTGCCGATACTTCTCTATATAATCCTCCGGTTTCCGATATCCATCATTAGTTCCAAGAAGTAGATATACCTTTCCATACTTACGTTTGGCCAACAGCGTTCGAACATTGCCTGAAACACCATCTTGATTGGTGAATACAAAGTCATCGAGACAACTCTCGACCGCCATAATCGGACGGGTAAAATGGTCCCCCCCCAGCGTGCTCCCCGCAGAGAAGACCGCAAAAACCGAGTCACCGATGAAACAGGCATCATCGAAGAATGAGGGGTCGGCAACGTCACTCTTCGGAATCAGGGGATACTCAGTGGGTGTATATAGACTTAAGTAGGGGTATTGTAACTGTCGCCCACCTGGCGTCTCAGTGGCAGCAGTGACCAACTTACGAGAATCAATCCATGCATAGACATCGCCATAATCAGATTTCTGAAACAACGTCTTCAGTTTCTTATACGGAGGAGAAGGCTGTGATGCCCAGGCGAGAAGCTGATTCGCCGCAATCCCAAGCTCCTCGAGACGATTATCTGATAGCATCGAAGTGCCTGAACTATCCGCAGCGAGTCGCTCAGATCCGCTTGCGGACTCATCGTCCGAATCATCCATAGACTTCGCAGCGGCCTCAAGTCGGAGTAGGACCTTATCCCGATTACTGAGATAGGGTGCTTCATTTTCGAGAGGAAAGGATTTCAAGCCCTCACTACGAAAGAAATCGATCTGTGATTTACCAGAACTCTTCGCACTCTCGCCGTAGCGAAAATCGAGCCCCGCCTCGATCCCGTAAATCAAAAGGGCAAGGGCAAGGGCAAAGAGGAGTGCCCCCAACGTGAATTTACGAAGTGCCTTAACCAAAAGCTGAGCACGATCGCGCTGAATGGACTCAATCTGACTAAGCTCGATGCCATCACCGATGTGAAGCCGCTTATAATTTGTCTTCGAATTCTTCGCGGACTCATCAGCCCAGTCGGAGGCAACTGTCTCTGACGGAGTGCTTGCTGTGAGCGCCTCAATATTACCGAGCCCCGCATGATATACCGCGACAGGGGACGTCACTTCAGATGGCGGCATTTGAGAACTGGACTCCGATGTCCCGCTCGGCGCCGTCTCTGAGGCCTCCTCTCGACTCAGTCCCTCACTGCTTCGCTGGGCTGCAAAAAAGCGCTCTGCCACCAGCGATTGACGAGGGCTAGTCGCAGCGTCCGCTTGCACCTCGTCAAGCAGTCGCTCTTGCTCCTGTTCGATCTCACTATGTGGATTTGGGTTTAATTCTCGCTCCGACTTCGATTTCAAGCCCGATTACGCCTCAATTCTAGAAAATCCCTACGAGCTCTCTCCCCGCTTATAAAGGGAGGGAGCGGCTACTCTCCATCATAATCTAAAACACAAAACTCTTCCAAGGTCGTAAGAGAATTTCGTCAGCTCGGTGAGCCAAGACACAATCCAGAGCGCTTTCACTAGAATGAAACTCCTAAATTAGACAAGAAAAAGAAATGTTCGGGCGCTCTTCGCAACGTAGTCGATCCGAAGAAGTCTGCAAGCTCTAGGGCATCAATCCGCATAGGGACATGCGAGATCAATAACCTTTTCAATCATCTGATGGAGGAGGGCGGTAATTTCTGTCTCAGCCGCCCGATAGTAAACTTCCTTACCAATCCGCTCCGAGATCACGAGATCCATATTTCTCAACTGACGAAGATGGTGTGAGACCGCGGGACTCGTCATCTCAACGCGGTTCGATAAGTCGATGACGCAGGTTTCACAATGGCAGAGGATCCAGAAAATTCGACAGCGATTTGGATCACCGAGAATTTTGAAAATATCAGATACCTTCTTAAACTGCTGCAGTGATGGAACGGGTTCTTTAAGATGCGCGAGGAGCTCGAGAACACCGTGTTCATGCTCGTGTCGATTCGCATTTGTATCCATTTTATCCCGCCTCCTAAACAGCAAGTAAATTATATGTATCCTACACGAAAGCGCCCGCCCTCGCTCATTTTTTTGTCCACGAGGGCTTGACCTCTATCAGAGGAAGAGCTATGCTGGCAATAACAATTAAATGGTTGCTTAATTGTTTAAGCAACTGTTTTGGAGGTGTGCAAATGAAGAAGACTTATTCAATTATGGTCGACTGCCCGAACTGTGCAGAGAAAATGGAAACTGCCGCAAAGAATATCCCTGGTGTCGTAAACTGCCGGGTAAATTTCATGGCTCTGAAGATGAAGGTGGACTTCGAGGATGGTGTTGACGAGAAGTCGGTCATGGACGCTGTCGCGAAGGCCTGTCGGCGTGTTGAGCCAGACTGCTCTATCGACTATTAAGTTGAGGGCAGGGACATGAATCGCAAACAACAAATCCTCGGACTGCGCATACTCGCTGCAGCTCTCTGTTTAATCGGGCTGCACTTTGTCGAACTCGACCCACTGAGTACCCTCCTCCTCTACTTGATTCCCTACCTGATCGTCGGCTACGACGTTCTTAAAAAGGCAGGGCTCGGGCTCTTCCACGGTAGACTCCTCGACGAAAACTTCCTCATGTCCCTCGCCACGCTCGGAGCCCTCATCCTCAGCCTTTGGAAGCACGAGGACAGCTACATCGAGGCGGTAGCGGTAATGCTCTTTTACCAGATTGGCGAACTCTTCGAAAATTACGCCATCGGTAAAACTCGGCGCAATATTGCTGGACTCATGGATATTCAGACCGATGAGGCCTGTGCCCTCATCGACGGCAGTTGGCAGACCGTCGATGCAGAAGATGTCGAGGTCGGCGATCTCATCCTCGTTAAACCAGGCGAGAAGATTCCCCTCGACGGTGAAATCGTCGAAGGCCGTTCAAGTCTCGATACCACCGCGCTCAGCGGCGAGAGTTATCCACGTGACTGTGAAGTCGGTGATACCGTCCTCAGCGCCGCAATTAACCTCGAAGCGGCGCTTAAAATCCGAGTCCAGGCCCGCTATGAGGATTCAACCGCAGCGAAAATTGTCCGTCTCCTCGAAGAGGCTGGCATGCGTAAATCGAGCTCCGAGAAATTTATTTCCCGCTTTGCTCGTGTCTACACCCCAATCGTCACCCTCCTTGCACTCGCACTGAGTCTTCTACCACCGCTAATCGCCCTCGCCCTCGGCCAGCCAGCTGACTTCGGGCTCTGGATCTATCGCGGACTTACCTTTCTCGTAATCTCCTGTCCCTGTGCCCTCGTAATCAGTGTTCCCCTGACCTTTTTTGCAGCCTTAGGGGCCTCGAGTCGCCTCGGTATTTTGATAAAGGGTTCCAGTGCGATGGAGGTTCTCGCCAAGCTCAAGCGCATGGTCTTCGATAAGACGGGTACCCTTACGGAAGGAAACTTTGAGGTAAAAGCCATCCACCACAACCGCATGCCAAGCGAACAACTCCTCGAATATGCTGCGATCGCTGAGAGCGCTTCCAGCCATCCGATCAGCCGCAGCATTATCCGCGCCTTTGGCAATCAAGTCGACCTCGATCGTCTCGAATCGCTCGAAGAACGGGCTGGCCGAGGTGTAATCGCCCGTATCGACGCTAAGGAAGTGGCGATCGGGAACCAACGTCTAATGGAAGAGCTCGGGATCGACATCATCGCCTGCCGAGAGGAGGCGGTGATCATCCACCTCGCGATCGATGGTGCATATGAAGGTCATATCGTCATTAGCGATCAGATTAAATCCGAAGCACCTGAGGCCCTCGCTGAGCTCCGCCATCTTGGCATCTCTAAACTCTACATGTTAAGTGGTGATCGACGGCAGGTCGCCGAAGCGGTCGGCACCGAGCTCGGTCTCGAACATATCGAATCTGAACTCTTACCCGCAGATAAACTGGCCCGCATCGAAGCCCTCCAATCCGAATCGGAGAGCGCTGGCCTCCTCGCATTTGTGGGCGACGGAATTAACGATGCGCCTGCCCTCATGCGCGCTGATGTCGGAATCGCCATGGGTGGCCTCGGAGCAGATGCGGCCATCGAGGCAGCCGACCTCGTCCTCCTCGACGATGATCCGAGACGAATCGCCGAGGCGATCCGCCTCTCGCGCCAGGCTCTGCGCATTGTCTCTGAAAACATCTTCTTTGCAATCGGGATAAAGGGACTCTGCCTCATCCTCGCGAGTTTAGGCCTCGCCTCCATGGCACTGGCCATCTTCGCAGACGTCGGCGTCATGGTCCTCGCCGTACTCAACGCCGTGAGGATGCTGTACTTCCGAGGGCGCAAACTGCATCGAACGAGCCCTGCCCCTGCGCTTAGCAGCTCTAGCCCGCCCGGAGAAGCAGCCTAGTTCTTCGAGATTGTCCTGAATTAGATTTAGAGGCGGATCCCTAGACGAGGGGTCCGTCTTTCTCTATTCTCCACTTAAATGACCAATCCAGACGAAGAGTCGGAGATTGCTTTCATCCAGCAGAGAGGTATTGATATGAAAATTATTCTATCCCCAGCTAAGACGCTCCGAGACCAAGCCCTCCGCTTGGAGGGACTGCCTGAACATCGGGAGTATTTTCCCGACGAGCGCAGCCAGCTCGACCAAATTCTTGCAAATTACAGCGAGGCTGAGATGCAGGGCATATGGAAGACCTCGGATCAATTGAGCGCCCGAAGCTACGAGCGCTGGTGGCAAGCTCGAGCCACGGGCGAGCGCCATCCAGCCCTCGGTCTCTACCATGGAGCCGTCTATCAGAATCTCGAAGTCGAAAGCTGCAGCCCAGGAATGCTCACCTATCTGGACGAGAAACTGCGGATCATTTCGGGACTCTACGGTCTCCTCGCCCCCTCAACCCCAATCCTCCCATACCGCCTCGAAATGGCTAGCCGCTTTAATTTCGAATTGGATGCTAATGCATATAGCAATCTTTACGACTACTGGGGCAGCCGCCTCGCCGATGCCCTCGTCGACGAAATCGAGGCTGAGAAAAAATCGGGAATTAGTGAAGACGCCTTTATTCTAAATCTCGCATCGAATGAGTATGCCAAAGCCGTTCAGGATCAGCTTCAGGGACGCCTCAGCTGCATCAATGTCTATTTTTACGTCTTGCGAAAGGATGCCTCAGGCGCGGATAAACGCCTAAACCTCGCGACCTATGCGAAGATCCAACGGGGCCACCTACTCCGTCACCTCGCAGCCAAGCGAGTTGAGAATCGCTCGGCCCTCGAAAACTACAGTGACCAGGGCTTCGTCTATTCACCCGAACTAAGCGGGGACGACGAAATCATCTACCTCCGCGACGAACGTTGACATTCCAGGATCGGACAAAAAAAGGCCGCCCAATTCAGGGCGGTCTTTTTTTCTACTGGGAGATGCTAATCGCTCTCCACTTGCAACTTATGCAGCAGGTGCTTGCGCAGCTTCCTGGCTTGGAACAGTCGATTCTGAGCTCGTAGCCTCGCTTGCGGAGAGATCCTGGGCGCGGCTGCTGAGGTCAGCGGGGACCTCAATCGGGCTCGAGCTTTCGAGACTGCTAACGCTGCTGAGCTCGATTTGGAAGCTCTCGATATTCGTCAACTCTAAGAGACCCGACGCTTCATTGATCAACTTAGCGCCTGAGCTCTTCTGACGCTCAGCTTCCGTGAACAGGCGAACGAAAGGAGCAAGGTCTGCAGAGATTTCACCAGTGAAATTCCCCTGTTCATCAATACCATATTCCACTGGAACGACGAGCTCACTGGCGTTGACAAACTGACGCAGACTTTCGATATAAGCAGTCTTCTGCAGGGAATCCAACTGAAGGAATTCTGGAGAGAGAATCATACCGAGACCCTTTTTCCCCATAATCTGAATAAAGGCATCGAGGCTGTAAAGGGCAGTCACCCGCTTCGAGCCATCATTACTGGGCAATTGTTTAAAGCTTATGCCCTGAACATAATCGCTTCTGGAATGGCCATTTCCATAGATCGAGACACTGCCATCTGGAATCTGGATCCGATAAGCGGCGTTCGTCGAGCTTCCCTCGTAAGCACAGTAGAGGCTGGTGCTACCATCGCTGGAAACTGGGCTCAGGTAGATCTGTACTTTGAAATTTGCCGGGCTTGTCTCACTGCCCATCTGACCATCGGCAACATAGCTAAGACCATTTTGTTGGTCGACGAGGTCTGAGAACTGCCCGCGAAGCTCCAAATCCTTATGTTCGCCATTTTGGTCAAATTTCAAGCGCATCGTCGACTGCCCCTGGAAGCCAGAGGAATAGATCTGTGACAAATTCGCCAGGAGATTCGCCTTCATAGCTGGATCGAGATCAGGGAATTGATCGTAGTAATGGCGGTCGAGATCGGCATAATCGCCCATCGAAACACCACTAAAGCTGAGCTCACCCACGACAGACTCTGGAGTAGTCGTGCCCACTGGAGCCTGATAGGGAATGTTCTGCTGGGCTTGCGTCACTGTAGTCGTGGGAACCGTCGTCGGAGCAACCTGACCTCCAGCATCGCCACTAGGTGCGGGATTCGGGTTGACCGGATTATTTCCATGGTCACCATCACTAGGCTGGGGGACAGTATTCACTGGATTATCGTTATCGCCATCATCTGGACCGACAGGAACTGGTACCCCATCAGAAGCCCCTGGACCAAGCGTAGGTTGCGTCTCACCGCCAGCTGGTGGTGGTGAGCCACCTGGGGGCGCATCAGCTCTCAGCAGAGAGAGACCGCTAAAACTAATGAGAATGGCCAGAAATAGGCCTACTAAGCGTTTACCGTGGGATGTCATATTATCCTCCTGAAAATCTATGGCTAAGGTGCCGTTTACTGTCGGGATCGAAAATACGATCCAATGACGATTACCTAGGCCAAATCGCAGCCTCCTAGGCTTGCGTAAATAACCGCCTTTATCGTATGCATGCGATTTTCCGCCTCATCAAAAACCAGTGAAGCCGGTGAGCGGAAGACCTCATCACTGACCTCCATTTCCGTGAGTCCGAAACGCTCGTGGATCGCCTCACCCACTGTCGTAAGACGATCGTGAAAGGATGGTAGGCAATGGAGGAAAATTGCTGAGTCAGATGCCCGAGCCATCATCTCAGAATTAACCTGATAGGGCTTTAGTTGTTTGATGCGATCAGCCCAGATTGACTCGTCTTCGCCCATCGACACCCAGATATCGGTGTAGATAATATCTTGGCCTCGACTCCCCTCAACGGGATCGTCCGTTAGCTTCAATTTGCATGAATTCTGCTTCGCGATTTCCGTGCAAACATCGATCAGCTCCTGATCTGGCCAGAGCTCACGGGGACCACAGGCAGAGAAGTTCAAACCCATCTTCACGCAGGCGACCATCAGTGAGCGGGCGACATTATTTCGGCAGTCACCCATGAAGCAAAAATTCAAGCCCTCGAGCTTGCCGAAATGCTCTTCAATGGTCAGCAGGTCGGCCAACATTTGGGTGGGATGAAAGTCATCTGTCAGTCCGTTCCAGACTGGAACCCCCGAAGCCTCGGCGAGAGTTTCGACCGTCTTCTGGGCATAGCCACGGTACTCAATCCCATCGTAGAGCCGACCCAGGACCTTCGCAGTGTCCTCTATGGACTCTTTCTTCCCCATTTGTGAAGAACCTGGATCGAGGTACGTCACACCAAGTCCGAGATCGCGGCCAGCAACCTCAAATGAACAGCGCGTGCGCGTCGAGGTTTTCTCAAAGAGCAAGACAATGTTCTTCCCGACGAAGCAGCGCTGATCCTTACCCGCTTTTTTCTCCGCCTTAAGTCGCTTCGATAAATCGAGCAATTCACGGATTTCTTCAGTGGAGTAATCCAACAGTTTTAAAAACGAACGTCCTGTAAATACTGACGCCATCTTATCCTCCTCATACATTTAAAAATTGGCCAATCTTGATCAGATATATCCCAAAGGTTGATTCATCTCATTAATTCGACTCGCCGCTCGTCGACTTCGCTGAACTCTCCCCTGCGTCGGGCACTGGGCAAGTCGATACAATGGGACTCGTCTCAGCAGAGATCGGAAGCTCTGTATGCGTTGCGATGTAGGGTCCAATCTCCTCGACAGGCAGATTCTCAACCTCTAGAGGAGCGAAATATTCACCAACAACAAAGGCGAGCGTCGGAATCCAATTAACATCGTTGTCCTCAATAAACTTCGCCATGTCCTCCGACAGGTTCTCAGTATCCATGTAATAGACCTCTAGCCCCTCGGACTCGACCACCTCACGCAGTTTCGGGATAAAGACTCTGCAATCTGGGCATGTCTTACGCCCGATGTAGAGAAGGTAAGGTTTCCCAGAGGTCTGTAATCCCGCAAACGTCTGGGGACTCAGAACCTTTAACGACTTCGTTTCCTGAATGTAGGCGCGATGTTCACGATAGGTCTGGATCTCAGAAAGAATTACAGGAGTACCGAAGTATGCGGCAACCACAAGATACGTAAAAGCCACGACCCCCAAAATCGACAAGATAATCCGACCAACCCCTGGTTTCTTCGCCTTAATTCGCTTCGGCCGAAGCACCTCACTCGCTTCCTCTTGATTCATTCGCTGATCTTCTGTCGTCATAAATGCTGTCCTTTCTCGAAACTACTGCACCTATTTTATAGGAGTTTCGTAAAAAGTTTTTAAACAAAATTTAACCGCAACAAAAATCCCCCACCCAATCGGAGGTAGGGGATCTCAATTTAAAGACGATTCCGAGTGAAATCAGATCTGGCCAGCACGTCGGGCCCGGACACGGGCGAGGACCTGTTGGCGTGGGTCGCGGGCCAATTCCTCTTCGCGGCGCTTGCGCTCAGCCTCGAGGCGAGCAGCAATCTCAGCCCGTTCGTCGTCGAAGAGCTCAGCGATCTCAAGCGTCTGACCCGTCTGAGCCGCCTCCTCTGCGAGGAGGGCGAGTCGATTGACCCGCTCGCAGCTCCGATTCGAGAGGCCTGCGTCGAGCGTCTTACGGATCTCTTCGGGAATCACACGGAAAAAGGCCGTCTCAGGATGTTTGAGTTCGTCATAGGCGAAGAGGAAGGCAGTAAAAAGTCCAACCGGACTGACTTTTAGATCCTCAATCTCCGTCTTCTCCGTATATTTCTTATTCATGATGTGAACACGACCGTTATGGAGCTCGACGAGTCCCTCACTGCCCATGATCCGAATTGCCATATCGCAGTCGACCGAAGATGCAGGCATCATGTCATCGACTCGGACATCGGCGAGGACACCGTGGTCCATCTGCAGCTGAATCATCGCAGCCGCAGCGTGGTGGTGACCATGCCCCTCCGAGCTATCTTCGCAGGCGGCGCAACTCATCGCCGCAACCCGCTGGATGGGCTCTTCGCTCAGGTAGCGCGCGAGGTCGAGCGCATCGAGGGCCATATGCGAAATCACGTGAACCTCGTGGCCCGCCTCATGACAGTCGTGAACCTGGCACTGGGCTTGGTGCGAGATCGAGACGCTGATCGAACGAACACAGCCGATCGCCTTTTCACTCGCAAGTCGCTTCACTGCATAGACCGCATCATCGAAACGCCGTGTCTGCATCGTCCAACAGAGTGCGCTGTGTTCCTGCGCCAGTGTGTAAAGTATTTCTAACTGCTCAGAGTCCTGTGTGATCGGACCCTCGCTACAGACTGAAATCCCACGTTCGAGGGCATACTTCGCCTCTTCTTCACGCTGACCACAGGGCGATGACAGGACGAGAACATCAGGAGTACAATCTTCGATCATCGTTTCGAAATCGCCGTAGAAGGTGACTTTTGGGTAGAGATGTTCACCCAGCTCTTCACAAACCATCACTGGCTCAGAAGCATCCCCCGAGGGACAAAAGCCAACGATTTCCGCTTTTGGCTCTAAGTTCTTCTTCACGTGCTCAAAGGCAGGTGCGAAACGATCCACACGTCCCATCAATGCAATTTTTATCATCGCCTTGCTCCTTTATATCCATATCAAAGAAATTGCTTTCTTTCTGCCTATAATAACAGCTATTTTTGAAAATTTCGTCTTTTCCTTGTGGAATCGCACATTTTTAAAATAAAAGATTCACGCCTGGATCGAAAATCGAGGCTGCTGCCTAAGTCAGCGAGCATTGATTCTCCCGACCCCGAGATTGGCGACGAAGTTCTCGATTCGAGCTATACTGACCCAAAAGCTAGGGTTGAAATCGATCGTCACTAATATCGATGGCTTTATCTCGTACATGGAAAGTGAGTCGATCTTATGAAAGCGAAGAATCTCCTCATGATCGTCGCCGACGATATGGGTGCCTGGGCCATGGGCACAAGTCCCAACCTCGATGTCATCACGCCCTGCCTCGATCGCCTCGCCGACGAAGGTGCCTATTTTGAAAACTTCTACTGCGCCTCCCCCGTCTGTTCACCAGCGCGCGCTTCGATTTTGACGGGCCTGATGCCCTCTGCTCACGGAGTCTTCGATTGGCTGCGAAGTGGCAATATCGACCGCAGCGAAATTCCAGAATCACTGGTCCAAGAACCGCTCTTCGCCGATGAAGATGGGTCCATCGACTATCTCGAGGGCCTCGAATGCTACAGTGAGCGCCTCGCCGAGGCTGGCTTCGACTGCCGCCTCAGTGGCAAGTGGCACCTCGGACAATCTCAAGCGATCGGGCATGGCTTTCGCTCTGACTTCTGCATCGCTCGTGGCGGTTGTTATTACATGCGTCCCGATGTGTACCGCAATCGTACACTTCAGTTTGAAGATGCCTATATCACAGATCTAATTAGCGATGACGCCTGCAAGCAAATCGATGAACTGGCCCAGTCAGATCGCCCGTTTTACCTGGCAGTCCACTACACGGCGCCCCATACACCCTGGGGCGAAGACCAGCACCCTGCGGAGTATTGGCGTCTTTATGAGAATTGTACTTTTGATGCGAGCCCGAAGATGGCAACCCATCCCTGGCAGGTTCCCAGTTGTGAACAGCCGCGCGAGCCAGGCCCCGAGCTACGAGCGAAAGCAGCTGCTGGTGAGGCGGCTGGGATCGAGGCCGTTGAGCGCTTCGAGGCCGATCGACGTCGCTTGCTTCGCGGCTACTATACTGCGATTACTGCGATGGATGCCGGGATTGCACGGATCTTAGATCGCCTCGATGAGCACGGCCTTAGCGATCAGACCTGGATTTGTTTTGTCTCAGATAATGGCATGAACCTCGGCCAACACGGCCTCTGGGGAAAGGGAAATGCGAGTTTTCCTCTCAATCTCTATGAGACGAGTTGTAAGGTCCCCTGCATCATGCGCCTGCCTGGCGTAATCCCTGCTGCTTTGAGGGTCAAAGACCTGCACAGCCACCTCGATTTCTTCCCGAGCATTCTCGAATGTTTCGAGCTCGAAGCCAAGATCGATACGCCCCTGCGTGCAGGTCGATCGCTGTGGCCAAGTTTGATGAACTCGCAGCCTTCACCGTCTTCCATCCCGGCGGGTGAAGTCTGCGTCGTCGATGAATACGGTCCCAATCGAATGATTCGGCGAGGGAATTTCAAACTCATCCGGCGCTATCCTTATGGCCCCGATGAACTCTACGATCTCGCTCAGGATCCTGAAGAACAAATAAATCTAATTAATGATTCGAATCATTCGCAAGTCCGTCATGATTTGGACGTGGCCCTGCATCGCTGGGCAGACGAGCACCTCGATCCACGCCGGGATGGCTGCCGCGAGGCTGTCACAGGCTCTGGGCAGTTGGGCCTCGCAGCGGAGCGGGCAACGGGTCCCGTCTACGCCGATCGGGATTTGCCGCTGGAGTACTTTGAGCGAAAAACGTAAAGATAAGACATTTTTAAGAATCTTAAAGACCCGTTGTCTATACTACTAAGATCCTTAATTGAGGGGGTATTTTAAATATGTTCGCTAAACAAGCACATGCACTTTTACAAAATTTAGCCCGTCTCCCACTAATTCTCGCAATTCTCTGTCTTGCCTATGGTGTGATGATCGTCTGTATTCAGGGGAATTTTGCTTCACAGGTCTATATCTGGTTTGTGGCGGCCGCTTTTTTTGGCCTCGCTTCCTACCTAGGTTGGCGCAAACTGCCCCTCGCCCTCCTCATCATCTACCTGATTTCTTTTGTCACGATCTGGGTTCTTCCTCATACTCAGCCGCGCTATCAGAAGGGCGAGACGATCCTCGTTCTCGGCGCTGGCCTCCGCGGTGAAAATCCGTCGAAGATGCTGAAGAAACGCCTCGATGCTGCCGCCAAACTCCTGCAATCGCATCCTGAGACTAAGATCGTTGTTTCAGGTGGCCAGGGCCCTGACGAGGTGATTTCTGAAGCGGAGGCGATGGCGCGCTATCTCAAACTCAGTTACGACATCGATGCCGAACAGGAGAACGAATCCCGCTCGACCTATGAAAATCTCAAATTTTCGAGGGCCCTGATCCCCGATGGGAAGATCTGTCTGGTCAGTAGTGATTTCCATGTCTTCCGCGCCCGCCGCATGGCGATCCAGCAGGGCTATGATGAGGTTTCGGTCGCATTTCAGATGACAGACCCCTGGCTCTGGCCGCACTATTTTCTCCGTGAATCTGCTGCACTTGCCTTCGCAGCGATCAAAGGGCAGCTCCGCTAGTCTCTGGAAGCGCTCTGGCAGGCTTTGTTAAATCTTGACTTGAAATCATAAAAGCGGATTTACGTCTATTAAAAGTCGCTCAGCCTCGTTAGAATGGGAGGAGACGTGATTTGAAAAGGAGGCTCCCATGACAGATTTTAGCGATCAGGAACGTGAGAATCAGCGAATCCAGGAAGAAGCGGCTGCTCAGTATTTTTCAGGGCTTAGGCGCGATGAATTTCAGATTGCATTTACGGAGGCGGAGATTCAGGCTCGGATCCAAGAGCTGGCCACTGCCATCGACCGAGACTATCGGCATAAAGAGCTGATTCTAGTCGCGATGTTAAAGGGAAGTACCCATTTTCTCTCGGACCTCTCGCGCGCGATTGGTAAGGCCCACATCTTTGATTTCATCGCGGTAAAAGAGCGTTACCAAGCGATCCACCCGCTGCAGGCCCATCTCGAATTGACGAAGGATCTCAGCCTCGATATCGAGGGGCGCGACGTCCTCGTCCTCGAGGAGATTGTCCGCACCGGTTATACGACGGATTTCATGATCCGCCACCTCGAGAAGAAGCGTCCTCGTTCGATTAAGCTGGCCGCCTTCCTCTGTAATCCGCATCAGATGCTCCTCGACCTTCCCCTTCGATATGTCGGATTTGAAGTCGGTTTTGACCCATATGTCGGCTACGGCCTCGATTACAACGAATACGGGCGCTCTCTGCCCTTTATTGCCCGCCTAGATCCCAGTATTTTTAAGGATGTAAATCTTCCAAACCGTCGCAACAGACCTTAGGCTGCAGTCGCTTGCAAGCTAACTTGGCAGCTAGCGGACTTGGCCGCGGACCATAACGCAAGCCGAGATAAGAAAAGAGACCCTTCGTCGAGAAGATCTGCCATGCCGCGATCCTCTATGAAGGGTCTCTCTCAATTCATATCCGCTTTAGCTCAGGAGCTCGTCGGAGCACCCGATGATCCCTGGCCCCTGCGACTTCGGCGAGAACTTCTTCCAGCTGCAGGGCGTTCAGTCCGCTTCGCCGCGGCACTGCGCTCACGACCTGGATTACGACGGGCCTTTGGCTTGCCAGCAGCACTGGCCTTCGGACGACCTGGGCGACTACTGCGCACCTCTGAACTGAGCCCGGTGCGAGTCTCAGACGAATTTCTACGGCTCTTCCGGGGGCGTCGGCGCCCCGAAGCGCTCCGTTTCTCCTCACTGCCATGACCCTTTGTATGCCGTTCAAGTTCAGGCTTAACTGAGGGAAAAATCTCGATCTCACGTCGCTCGCCCTGCTCGATACCTGGCTCAGATTCGAGGTCATATCTAGGGAGGAGGTTCGGATCCTCACTGTGCTCGAGAACCCACTTACTCACCTCTTCCATCGCCGCCAACTTACGCGACTCCGGATCAGTAGCCCCATGACTCGGACAGCTGCAGTGCTCACAGTCTGGCTCACCATGGAGCTCATCAAAACTCATGCGCACAAGCTCGGATCCCGTCTGACCCGGCTCA
This sequence comes from Eubacteriales bacterium, assembly GCA_030537565.1. Classification (GTDB taxonomy): domain Bacteria; phylum Bacillota; class Clostridia; order Saccharofermentanales; family Fastidiosipilaceae; genus JAUNVS01. The sequence goes on from JAUNVS010000008.1 coordinate 15,042, forward strand.
TCATCGACCTCAATCCAGCAGCACTCGCTGAGCACGTCAATCGCCTTTACACGCCCTGTCACCCGGGCTGTCCGCACCGTCTGACCATAGCGCGGCGCACGCTTACGTTGCTTCGTATACGTATCATTTTCATAGCGCAAGCAACAAAGCAAGCGCCCACAGCTTCCCGAGATCTTACCTGGGCTCATGCTCAGGTTTTGATTTTTAACCATCTTAATCGAGACGGCAGCAAAGTCATCGAGGAAGCTCGAGCAACAGAGCTCGCGACCGCAGCGACTAACGCCGCCAACGCGCTTAGCTGCGTCACGGACGCCGATCTGACGCAGCTCGATGCGCATCTTAAATGTCGCGGCCAAATCTCGAACCAGGGCTCGAAAATCCACCCGTTCATCCGCAGTAAAATAAAATACAACCTTCGCATCATCGCGAAAGAACTGAACCGAAACTAAGCGCATCGCTAGCCCGTGCTCCCGCACGAGGAGGATCGCCGTCTTCAGCGCCTCCGCCTCTCGCTCATCCTGGGCCCTACGCTCAGCGAGATCCTCAGCATTGGCATGTCGAAGAACGGGCCTCAGCTCTGGGAGCTTGTTTGCATCGGGAAACTCGCGGGGCAAATAAGCGATGTAGCCAAGTTCTGGCCCCTGGATGGTATCGACAACAACCGCCGCCCCTAAATCGTAATCTAAATCTCGCGGGTCAAATCTAAAAATCCGACCCTCTTTTCGGAAACGAACTCCGACTAGCTTCATCCTAGAAGTACCTCGTGTAGTTCTAAACAAAATGCCGTCCACTGAATCTCAGGATTGGCATGCGCCTTCAAAGCCGCCTCGGTCGCCTCGATGATAGAAAATGCTGCATTAATGCGACTGGCACGTTTTAAGCCCGAAGCAGCATCCTGGCGAGCCCAGCGATGGAGAATCTCTCTGACACTATCCAGGAAAAAATCACTGCGCTCGCGCCAAGACGCTTGGATCTCCTGATAGAGAATGGCGAGGGCAAGACCGCGAGGGCTTTGAAGATATTTGCGTAAAAGAGCTTCGATCGCCTCGCGCTCAGCAAAGAGCTCAGGCGTCTTAGCATAGACTAATGCTCGCCCAGGATTTCCCTGGCAAAGCGCATAGAAGGCCTCGCTCGATCCAGCTGGTGAAAGCTGATTTTCTTCGAGGAGGGCGTCAATCTCCGCCTCACTCAGCGGCCCCAACTGGAGACAGGTCGCCCGTGAGCGAAGGGTAACGAGCACGGACTCCGCGCGGCTCGCAACTAAGATAAATACCGTATCCGAAGCCGACTCTTCGATCGTCTTCAAGAGACTGTTCTGACCACTCTCATTCACGGCTTCGATGTCGACGAAAATCACCTGACGCCGTGCCATCTCAGGGCGGCGCTGGTCCAATTCGGCGAGGCGCTTACGCAAGTCAGCAACTGGAAGTATCTTCTCTCCCTCTGCCGCCTCTAAGCGCCGATAGTCGCTGAGACTTCCCTGCTCGAAACGCTGCCGAATCTGTCGATTAAGCTCCGACTCAAGCTGCTTCGAATCCGGATTCTCCACATCGAGATCGAGGAGGAGGGCAAGCGCGAAGAGACGGGCGAGGAAATACTTCCCCATCCCCTCTTCGCCGAGAAGTAAAATCGCTGGAATCTCTCGCGCCCCAGATAAAAGGGCGGAAAATTGTTCAACGAGGGCCGTACGCCCGATGAGTTTCTCCTCAGCCCACAGGGCCTCTACGCTCTCCAAGACCATCGCCACTACATACGCTCGAAGTATTCGACATTGGTCACGAAGACTGTTGCTCCGCCGACCGTCACTTCAACTGGGTAGGGCATATAACTTCCGCCCATCGTCGTCGGACTCATATTCGTACTGATCGCCGCCTTACGTGAAGACGAATAGGTGCGGATGATATCGAGAACCTCTCTGAGCTCCTCATCTTCAATAACGATCATCAGGGTCGTATTTCCAGCGCGCAGGAAGCCCCCCGTCGAATTCATCTTCGTAACGCGAAAACCCGCCTTATTCAACTCTGAGGTCAGGCGCTGACTATCTTCATCATGAACAATTGCATAGGTTAATTTCATCGTATTACTCCTTATCACAAAGACGGCTCTGCCCAGCGTCCTCCGCCTCATCTAAACGTCGATCGAGAGCCAAGAGAATCTCCCGACGTACGGAAAGCGCATCGGCAGCCGCATCAATCCAGATCGTGCGTTTCATGAGCTCAGGCGTCCGAAAGAACGCTCTATACCCACTTAGGACCCGAGTCCAAAAGGCTTCCGTCTCCCAGTCGAAACGATCTTCAGCCGCCGAGCGGGTCGAAAGCATCCGCTCCCTAGCTGCCCGAAAATCCAGATCTAGGTAGACATAGCAATCCGCTTCAAACTCCGCAATCGCAAAGCGCGTAATCGATTCGATCATCTGACGATCAAGATTGCGACCAAATCCCTGGTAGGCCAGTGAAGATGGGTAGTAGCGATCGCAGATCACAAGATCGTTGTCCGCCATCGCCGGCGCCAGGACCTCCCGACAGAACTGAGCCCGTGAAGCGCTAAAGAGGAGAAACTCTGACTCTGGACAAAGATCCACCCCCGTACTGTGCCAATCTCGCTTCAATAAAGTCCGTATCGCCTCACCAATCTGACTCCCACCTGGCTCTCGAAAACAGGCAACCTGCAGTCCTCTGGACTCGAAGTGCTCACGGAGATATTCGATCTGGGTCGACTTACCCGAACCATCAATGCCCTCAACGCAAATAAAAAAGGCTCTATTTCTTGAGGCCTCCATTATATCAAGTCCTCAAGATCCAAGGCCAAGTTGGCAATCCCGTCAATCTCCAGGCGAATCTCTTTTTCGATCCGAGCGATATCCGCCTGCAAGCTCTCCACCGTCTCGACTTCCTTTTTACGAGGACGTCGATTCTCGCCGCGACGCCCCTTCTCCCCACTGCGATCCGTACGGCGCTCACGCTTAGCGCTATTATCCAGCACTTTATTGGGCTTGTCTGTTGAGCCAGACGTCTCTAGCTGCTCAGCCTCACGATTGGCGTTCATGGCCCCGGCCGAGCGCTCTGAACGCGGAGGGCGGTGGCGACGGCTCGAGCGTGGCTTCGCAGCAGACTCTGTGGACTTCGTTTCAAGCGAAGTCGATGAGTTCGTTAAATCAGCTGATTTACTCTCCTGCTTCACTTCTCCCTGGGGACGGTTAGAGCGCCGCCGCGACTGTCGTTTGCGCGGCGCATCAGATCTCGCTGCAGACGATGACTTCGAAGCGCCCTGGCCAGAACGACGACGTCGGGGTGCGGACTCGCCCCCTCGGCTGCGTCGACGGCTCTGTGTCTCCCCGTCTTTATTTTCAAGCACGTCACTCATGCCATACTCCTTTGTTCAACGCGGCTTAATTCGACTCTAAGATACGAATGCCATTAAATATCGCCGCATCATTGATCTCGAAACTGTTTTCGTTGAGGACGAGGCTATATCTGAAATAGCGGTATCGGGCTGGCGCCTGACTCGTCTCCGCCTGGACTTCTCCTTCCGCGCTCGACTCACTCCCTGATGGCTGCTCTGACTTCTTAGCGGGAATTTGGCGCTTGCGCTCTTGGCCGAGGGCCGCGAAAACTCCATCGTCCGAGGGCATCTTCGCAGAGATAAAGGCAACTGATTGGATCGATTGTTCAGCGAGTTGATTGCGCAGCGAATCCCAGATGTTCGCCGAGAGATTGGCAAAATCTTGGAGGCTGCTAATTGAGGGCTTAAAGCGAATCTCAAGCATCAGATTCTGCTCACTACCTGTCCCGACCTGGATATCCTGCCAGCGGCTAGCATTCGACTGGTTCTCAGCGAGATCAATTGACTCAATCGCGTTTCGGCCCTGCTCACTATCAATCGTGCTATTGATAAATGCACGCGTCTGCCGACTCGAACGCTGATAGAGGTAGTCATCGTCATAAAACAGTTCCCAGGAACTGGCAGCACTGCGCTGACGGATCTGGTTACTCCCCCGCTCATGCTCCAGCCCACCGAAGATGCGGACGACAAAATCAACACGCCCTGAGCTGCTAAGATCGCGAACTGGCGTCACGAAGCCAAGCGGTAGGAGACTAGGGCGTGCCAGAGAAACCTTAAATGACTGACCTGGATAACGCTTATCCAAATAATCACGCACCTCGCGGAGGGCGAAAAACTGTAAAAGACCGTAGATCAGACCTAAGACAATCGTAATCACGACGAAGAAAATCAGGCCTCGGCGGTCACGGATCCGCCGTTCGAGATGATGGATCTCCGCTTCGAGCGCTTCGCGCGACTCATGCACAGCTGGGCCAGCCTGTCTCGCAGGTCTCGGGTCTCGCCCGATCGCCTCGCGATTCACTGCCGCTGCGTTTAAGGATGCTCCCGTTTGGGGAACTGGGATTTGCTTGGCCACAGACGTATCCTCTCCTTCGCATAGATCACTGTAGTTTACCATTTTAGACCTTGATCGGTGTTCTCTGTAGCTGCGGGCATAAGATCTGGGGCGCTTTTATATGATATTAGATACAAAAAAAGGCTGACGATGCGTCAGCCTATCTATGCGGTCGACAGGACTTGAACCTGCACGACTTGCGTCACTGGAACCTAAATCCAGCGTGTCTGCCAATTCCACCACGACCGCAAGCATGGGCTCCATTATAAATTTCTGCTTGACGTCTAGCAAGCAGCAAATGAAGCCAGGAAGCGCGCACTTAATCGAGACTACAAAGACCACCCCGGCAGCTACCGGCCTCGACGCCCTCGCGGGGCTTGACCCACTCGAGGGAGGAGATGTGCATGCCCTGCTCAATCGCAGCGATAATTTCTTCAGCACTGACATCTTCACTACGGGCGATAATCTTCTCAAAAAAGGCCTCATCGAGCTCCGCCTCTCGCGCGAGGTCGCGACGAATATCCTGAGGTCTCCGCGGTGAACGCCGGCCATCCCAATTCTCTTTTGGCTTGATGTGGAGGCGCTCTTCGAGGAGCAGCTCGATCGTCTCGCGAGCGAGGATCGGAGCGGCGGAGAGTCCTGGCGAGCAGATCGCTGCGCAATCGTAGAAATTATCGTCGATAAAGCCGAGGACAAAATCCTTACACGACTTCGAGGCGAGGCGTTCTCCAGCGAAGCAGCGGTATTTAAAATCGTGATTAAACTGAGGGGCGAGGGCTTCAATATGTTTGAAGAGCTGCTTACGTTCCATAGGTCGCTGGTCCCGTGGACAACGGCGGCTGAGTTCGAAGCTCTCACCGAGAACGTAGCGACCGTGAATCGTCGGCGCTGCAAGCAGCGAACGCCCATGAGAGTCTGGGCAACAGAAGAGGATGCTGCTGAGAAGCGGCGGATCCTCGGCCTCGAGCATGTAGAAATTCGACTTGATCGAATAGAGATCGAGCTCAGAATCACTGACCATCGCATGGATCTCTGGGGAGGATTTTCCGGCTGCGTTAATTACGTAGCGAGCCTCGATCACACCCTTACTCGTCTCAATCTCATAGTAATCCTCGTGACGAATCAGCCCTAGGACCTCGCGATCGAGGAAGAAATCGACCCCCTCGCGGAGGGCAACCTGGGAGAAAGCGAGCACGTAATCCCACGGATTAACGACGCCAGACTGTGCTGCATACAAGACCTTTTTTACATCTTGGGAAAGCTGTGGCTCAATCGCAACGGCCTCCTCACGGTCGAGAAGTCGCATCTCCTCGACGCCATTTTCCAGGCCTCGCTGATAATAAGATTCGAGGATCTCAATCTCCTCGTCGTTAAACGCCAGTAGCATCGAGCCACAATTATTGTACTCAAAGCCGAGCCGCTCACTGAGCGCTGGCATCTGCTGGGCACTGGCAACCGTATAACGAGCAATACGGGTATTGGGTTTTGCCTCGTACCCTGCGTAGATCACCGCATGGTTCGCCCGGCTCGTTCCGAGGGCAATGTCGAGCTCACGCTCTAAGACGACGACGTCGATGTCGTAGCGTGAGGCCTCGTAAGCCAAGGCACTGCCGACAATTCCTGCTCCGATGATGCATAGGTCTCTCATTTGGTGGATCCTTCTTCATATAGTTATTCAAATTTTATTACGCCTATGCATTTATCGCAGTTCATATGGCACCTTTTTTTCTGATAGACTTCCTAGGGTTAGGAAAGGAGGTTCAGCATGGCAAAAGACCAACAGCAAGATTTCAACATTTTTGAGAACATGGACGAAATAGCCGTCCAACTCGAGGAGGCCTTGGAATCAAAACATTACAACGAAGCGCGCCATATCCTCGCTGAGAGCAATGAAGCGGATGCCGCCCACGCCATCGAGGAGTTACCAAAAGAGCTCGCAGCCGTCGCATTCCGCATGCTTCCGAAGAGCATGGGGGCGGACGTCTTTTCCTACCTCGAAAGCGACACCCAGGAGGCCCTCATGGAGGGACTTACCGAGCGCGAGGTGACCGAAACGGTCAACGAGCTCTTCCTCGACGACGCAGTCGACTTCCTCGAAGAAATGCCCGCAAATGTCGTCAAGCGCGTGCTCCGCTACTCGAGCCCCGACCGGCGCCTGCAGATCAACAAGCTCCTCAATTATCCCGAGGATAGCGCTGGCTCACTGATGACAGTCGAGATGATTCAGCTGCGTCGTAGCTGGACAGTCGGTGAGAGTCTAAAGCACATCCGCGAAACGGGCCATAATAAGGAAACGATTTATACCTGCTACGTCACCAACCAGACGGCCGTCCTCGAGGGCGTCGTCTCTGTTCACGAACTCCTCTGTTCCAGTGACGACGTACGCATCGAAGACCTGATGGATCCAGACGTCATCTCGATTGAAACCACGGATGACCAAGAGTACGCCTCCCGGCTCTTCCACCACTATGACTTCATTGCCCTCCCCGTCGTCGATAAGGAAAATCGCCTCGTTGGTATCATTACCATCGACGACGCCCTCGACGTCATCACCGAAGAGGCCACCGAAGACATGCAGCGAATGGCGGCGATGACGCCAAACGAACACCCCTACCTACGTACCTCGGTCCTGCGCCTCGCCAACCGACGCATCGTCTGGCTCCTCGTCCTGATGATCTCAGGCATGTTAAACGGTGCCATCCTCGGTCAATTTGAAGATGCCTTCGTCGCCCTCCCCCTCCTCGTCACCTTCATTCCCGTCCTCACGGATACGGGCGGTAATGCTGGCGCCCAGACATCGACCCTCGTCATCCGCGCCCTCACCCTCGGTGAAATCAAACCCAGCGACGCCCTCCGCGTCCTCTGGAAAGAATTTCGAGTCTCGATCATCTGCGGACTCATCCTCGCCCTCGTCACAGCAGCCCGCGTCTACTTCATGATGAGCCCCGACCCACTGACCACCCTAACGGTATCCCTCGCCCTCTTCTGCACCGTCGTCCTCGCCAAATTCGTCGGTTCTCTCCTCCCCATCCTCGCTCAGATCTTAAAAGTAGACCCCGCGATCATGGCCGCGCCCCTGATCACCACCATCGTCGACGCCGTCTCCCTCATCATTTACTTCGAGATGGCAAAAGTCCTCCTGAAAATATAAGAATCCAAAGCAGACAAATAAATAGAGGGCAGTCCCAGCATCAATGCGACTGCCCTCTATTTATTTGATCGTTATAAAGCGAACTAGACAATAAAACCCTCGGCCTCGAAACTCAACTCCACCTCAAGCTCCATGGCGACGATCTCAGCATAGTCGAGGGAGGCAGCTGGCGGCGCCGAAAACTTGAGAATGCAGGGGATCCCGACCTTCTCCGCAGACTTAATCTCTGCAAATTCACTGCGCCCATCACGGAGGGCTAAAAAAGTCTTCAAATCAAAGACCTCTCGCAAGTCCGCATACGAATAGCTCAAGCCTGAGCCTGCGAGCCTCGCTTTTAAGTGGACACAATCTGGACAGGTATCGAGTCCGTAGATTTTGTAAAACACCTCAACGCTCCTTTTTTCGACGCTCGATGAGCGCAGCCGCCGACTTGCGGGCAGCAAGTTCAGCAGCGGACAATTCGTACGGAAGCTGGACCTCTTTTTCGTAACGACGCAGGAGAGCGCATTCGAGGAGGTAATCCGTCATCGCTGGATTCTTCGGGAGAAAGGGACCGTGCGAATAGGTCGCAATGAAATTCCCAGCCCGGCAGCCCTCATAATCGTCCTCGCCATTGTTGCCGTAAGCATATAGGCACTTCGCTAGCGCAGTCGCATTCGCTCCGAGGTAACTGCGCCCCGAATGATTTTCAAAACCATAGAGAAGTTCAGCGTCCGGCCCCCGCTCAGCGAGAAAATCAGCGCAGTAGAGGCTATCGCCAATCAAGCGTTTCTCACCCGCCCGCGTATCGACATCGAGGAGGCCCAGGCCTTCGATGCATTGACCCTCCGCCGTAATAAAACGCTTACCAAGCAGCTGATACGCTCCACAGATCGCTAAGAAGGGCCAGCCCCCCTGCAGGAGGCGCTCAAATTGACTCCGCCGAGACAGAACATCACGAAAGAGTGCTTCTTGCTCACGATCCTGACCGCCCCCCATAAAAAAGAGATCGTAAGACGATAGATCCTTTTGCTCTCCGAGGTGGAGGCTATGGTAACTGATCTCAATCCCATGAACTTTGCCGCGCTTCAAAAAAGCGAGGATATTCCCAAAATCTCCATAGAGATTGAGGAGGTCAGGATAGAGATGCAGGAGTTTTAATTCTTTCTTCGACATTGGGGCCCCCTCACATAAAAGTCATCCACATCGCCTCAGCCCTCTTCTACCCAGGCCTCGCTGAGACCGAGGCGCTGACGCAGGCCCGCCCGCAGATGGAGGAGGGCCGTGTAATTGGGAAGAATGTAGAGACAGCGATTTGCCGGCAGGGTATCGAGAAGGCGGAGGCAGGCATCCGCCGCTGCCGATTCCTCACAGATCTCAGCCTTCTCGAGATCCAAGCCCCAGTAATCGAGGCGAAGGGCGAGGTCCGCATGGCGAGTCCCTGAGATGACGTAGCCCTGGGCTTCAATCGCTTGAATCTCCTCAAATGGAACGTCGTAGATCCATGAAACATCGCGACCATCGGGGTAGTTATCATTTAACAAAAAAGCCAGGCCCCCAAGGTCCTCCGCCTTTGATACGAGGTGCAGAGACTCCGCGTAGCCTGCGGGGTTTTTCACGAGAATAAAACAGATCGACTTGCCATCACGATAAGGGATGCGCTCCTGGCGCCCGAAGCTTGCCTGGCTTCCCTTTGCCCCCTGAATCAATAGAGAAAGGGGCGTCTCAGGAAGACAGAGGGAGGCGAGGGCCGCCGCCGAAGCGAGATTGTAGGCATTATAGAGGCCCGCAAGTGGGTTTTCGAAACTGGCACTGCCGCCCTGTTCATCACTGGCTCGCATGAAGAAGCGGCGGTCCTCACTCTGGAAGAATAGGAAGTCAGGGTCCGGTCGCTTATAGCTACAGCTTGGGCAGTGGTAGAGGCCCAGCTGAGCACTTGACTTCGCGAGATATTCGAGGCCGGTCGAGCAGACCGGACAGAGCGCACGGTCGATCAGTGCCAGCACCTGGGCCGCCTGAGCTGGCTTAGAATCGTCGCGATTTTCGAGCTCATCAGCCTGCTGCTTAAAATCGAGGCCATAATAGCGGAGCTCGCAGTTTGGATTCGAGACAAGTTCGAGGCCGAGATGACTGACGCTGGGGTCGTCGGCATTTAAGAGGAGAATCGTCTTATCCAGCTCCTCGAGGCCACTGCGAATCAGGCGATAGACGGCATCGAGCTCGCCATAGCGGTCGAGCTGGTCACGGAAGAGATTGGTGACGAGGACGGCAGCGGGTGCGAGGGCCGCAGCTGTCCGTGCGAAACAAGCCTCATCAACTTCGAGGACGATGTAGTCGGCCGTCCCCTTCGTAAGCAGACAGGTAATCAATCCCGTTTCGAGATTGGCCCCTGAGGCATTGCTGTGGACCTGATAGCCACGCGCATGGAGTATCTCACGAAGATACATGCAGGTCGTTGTCTTTCCATTCGTCCCCGTGACGACGAGGATACGCTGCCCATAAGCCAGCTTGGCAAGTATTTCAGGATCCAAATTCTTCGCCAGATGACCTGGGTAGCTACTGGCCTGCTTTTTTAAACGTTTAAGCAGCACCGAAGCCATGCGCCCGACGGCGATGGCGAAACGAGCGCGCAGACCGCGCCGAGAATGCTTTTGAGACACGTAAACACCCCTTCTAATTGACGACTTCGCCTAGCTCTTGCGCCGCTGCTGCTGAACACTGCGCTTAACAAAAGCGTAGACGGTCAGGGCGAGGCCAACAATTCCGAGGAACCAGCCGAAATATCTGAGATGGGCCTGGAGAATTGATTTTAATGACTCAGCAACGAGGGGCGGCATCCCAAAACTATGGATGAAGAACTTTATCGGCAGGGTGGTCGCAATGAAGAAAATCAAACCGAGGATAAAGAAGATATGCCCGAGCTTGGAATAGTAATTCCGCACCTGTCCGCGGTAGGAGCGCCTCAACAGGGTCAGCGAGAGGACACAGAGTAAGCAGGCAAGCGCAAGCGCATAGTAGCGGAAGCGATAGAAAAGGCTGAGGTAGAGTCCTGGTTCACCATCGAGGTTGACGAGACTCTTCCATCCACTTCCCACCCAGCTGGCAATGTAAAACTGCTGGAGGAACCACTGATAGTCCCCTGGATAATAATTCCCACTAACCAGGGCGGTAAAGTCGTCATAACTGGACTCAAAGTACTGCCGAATCAAGTTCGGACTCTCCTCGACCCAGCGATTCTCACCACTGAGGGCATCTCCAGCGATCAAGTAGAGATTATCGCCGATAAAATTCCGCAGACCATGATTCTCGAGGAAATTCACGAAACCCGCTTCCCCGCCATTAATGTTAACGCGGATATAGTCTGGGATTCTCTGATAAATCACCTGGGATAAGGGGGTTCCCTGACCGAGGACATCGCGCTCCGTGATGCTGAGCTCACGGATGTTTAACTGCCGTGCGGCACTGCGGGCGCCTGGACGACTACTGTAGAAGAAGATGCTCGAAATCGCGACGCTGAGGATGAAAAATAGCATGAAGAGAAGTGAAAAGATGAAGATCACAGGACGCGGCATCGCCTGCCGCTTATCCTCCTGCTCCTCATAGTAGATACGAGCGGTGTCATACGGGTGCCCAAATTCGAAGCCCCCCTCGTTTTCCCCATCTTCGTCATGACTAGCCGGCTGAACTTTTTTCTTCGCAAGAGACTTACTGCGACTGAGGGCGAAGTCGCGGCGAACCCGCGCCGACATCGCCGCCTTTTGCTCATCACTAAAGTAGGGATTCTCACGGATCTCACGCAGCTGGCGGAGCTCTTCGACATGCGGCTCATAGCTTGCCGCGGACTCGATGCGAGCGTCCTCATAGGCGCGGCTCTCATCGAAGTAAGAGAGGTCGTCGCTATAGCCAAGTGGATTCGTCTCCGTCGCCTCACTTGGCTTCGTCGAACGATCCTGGCCATCGAGGGCGGCGTAATAATCGGTCGAATATTTTAGCCCGTTTTCCGCCTCATTAATTTGATAGAGGTCGACATCATTTGAAGCGCGATTAAAGAGGCGCTGATTACTCCGCCCCCCGTCTCGGAACCCCTCAGAAGCGGTCTCGACTTGGTATGCCGAGAGCTTGCTGAGATCCTCACGCCGGAGTTTGGCGGTCGAATCTTCGCTAAATGCTTCGCCTGAAACTGGCAGCTGTTCTCGACTGGCATCGGTTAAAGCCTCAGCAGTCTCATCATTATCCTGTCGCCAATTACGGGGAGACTGATCCTCTCGCGCCAAAACAGCGACCTCGCTTTCTAATCAATTGCATAGAACTTTTCCCTATTTTACCCTAATTTGAAGTTTTGACGTGCAGCCTCATCGGGATCGTCTCGGGGGCGGCTTTGGCGTATGATAGAAAAAAACGCCGCGATGCCGAAAGGAGCGCCCATGCAGCCCTATTTACGATTTAAGATTCCCGAGCTTCGCCTCCACCTCGCTGAGCCTCATAGGAATGCCGATACGCTGATCGATGCACTCAGTAAGTCAGAACTTAGTCTTCAGCTTTTCCCACCCCTTGCACTCTCTGGGGTTTCCTGTGGTCAGTACGCCCTCCAGGCTGCTTTTCTCGATGCTTGTCTGGCCGCCTTTGACCGCGTCCTCGAGGCCTCCCGTGGCTCGAAACAGATTTTCAACTGTGGTCTTCCCTATGCGAGCCCCTATGGTCTGCTCGCGCTCGAATGCTTGATTCAATCGGGACGAATCCTCCTCGCGAGCTGCCATCCGCTCGCTGCTCCCTTTGTCAGTGTGAGTCGATACGAGCTCAGCGCGGCTGGACTCGAACTGTCTGGGCAGAAACTTTGTTTTGAGACGGGACTTCGTAGCCAGGATGGCTTCCTCCTCTGTCTCGACCTCGCTGATGAAGTGGAGCGTCACTGGGAGGCCTGCCCGAAACTGATCTGCCGCCCCGTAGCCATCGAGGCGCATCGCGAGCTACGAAATCACGAGCTCGCCCGTGCGGAGCAGCTCTGTTACCGTTCGGCCAGTCTTTGTTTGCTGACGAGTCCCGGCAGCTACGAGAGTTCTGGAGATTTCCATTATCGACAGTTTCGAGCCATCGTCGCTGAATCAGCGATCCTGAGGGAATCACTCGAACGACTCGGAACACCCTCCAGTGAACTGCGATATGACTGTTTTGATTTTCAACTGCGAAATCGGGCTCGTGTTCTCGCAGGCCAGCAGCGCCCCAGTCTCGAGACCGTCGACTTTTCATCGCAAGATCCCGAATTGAGTCTGGCGCATTTCGCAGTTGGGCAGACGGATAATTCACCGCTTCCCTTCGTCAGCGCAGATGGCTCGGATCTCGAAGAGGTGGTCGAGGCTCAGATTTCGGGCCTATCCCGTCGTCTCGACTGTTTTTCCTCACCCGAGCTCGTCCTCGGCCTCAGCGGTGGCCTCGATTCCTGCATCAGCCTCCTCGCCGCTGCCCTCTGCCTCAAGCGCCGCGCGCAGTCCTCGAAGCGGATCCACTGTCTGAGGATGCCGGGTCTTGGCTCCTCGCCCTCGAGCCGTTCAAATGGCGAGAAGCTTGCCGAGCTCCTCGATGTTACAAACATCGAAATCTCGATTGTCGACTCAGTACGACTGCATCTCGAGGATCTCCATCATCCCGAGGATCTTCACGATTTGACCTTTGAAAACGCCCAGGCTCGCGAGCGGACCCAGCTTTTGATGGACTATTCCAACCAGGTCGGCGGACTCGTTCTCGGAACGGGCGACCTCAGTGAAATCGCCCTCGGCTGGTCGACGTATAACGGCGACCACATGTCGATGTTTGCAGTCAACGGCTCGATCCCGAAAACTCTCATGCCACGCCTGGCGCGCTGCTATGCAGCCATGCTCGACGTGGAGGGGCTATCGGAGGTCGTCGAAGCCATCCTCCACCAAGCGATCTCGCCAGAGCTCCTCCCACTCGGGGAAAATCAGGAACTGCTCCAGTCAAGCGAAGATCAACTCGGTCCCTACCTCCTCCATGACTTCTTCCTCTATCATCGCCTTCGCGAAGAGCCGGCGCCGGCCGAACTGCTCCTGCTCGCCATAGACGCTTTTAGCGCAGAAAATCGCGAGCGATATGCAGCCTATGGTGATAGCCCGACCACCCAGCTGCGCCCCTTCGACGAGGCAGCGCTGCGCCACTGCCTCCAGACCTTCCTGCGGCGCTTCCAGACCCAGCAGTTTAAGCGGGCCTGTATGCCAGAGGGCGTCGTCGCCCTGCCACTTGCCTTCTCACCTCGACGCGATCTAATCCGCCCCGGCGATCTCGGACTCTCTAGCTGGTCTCAGCTCGACGCCTGAGTCTGACTCGGACGTCTTTTTCTCCAATAAAAAAGTTCCCACGTAGTCATCTGCGTGGGAACCCTATTCTCAGACAAGACCGGGGCCTAGGCCTCGGCAGCTGCCTGTTTCGCTTTAAACTCTGCTTCGGCGATCTCGGCACGCCGACGGCGGGCCTGGATCTCCTCAGCGACGATCATGTCTTTAACCTTCATCAAGCGGGTGAGACCATCGCGTTCATTTTCTTCCATGCGCATGGAAATATCTTTGATCTGAGCTTTGAGCTTCGGGATCATGACATGCTCGAGGGAGTTAACGCGACGACGCGTCTTTTCAATCTCGTTTGCCATCAACTGCAGCTGCTTCTCTTTTTCCGCAAGCTCGACCATCGTCGGGAGCGCGCGGCGGAGGGCATCGAGGGCGAGGTCGAGCTCACCACTCGTCGAGGCGAGACCATAGGTGAAGCGACCACTGCCACTTCCCATCCCGCTCGCTGCCCCACTGTCAAAGGCTGGGTAATCAACGGCCATGACCGATTTACGCGAGACCTCGAAACAGAGAGCTTCAGCTGAGAGCAACATCGCCTCGTCGAGCATTTCAGGCTGCATGACAGCCCGCGCCATACTCATCGCGAGGGCGGCATCGGCGAGGAGGCGGTCGACCTCTTGGCGGAGAGCGAGGGTACCATCGACCATCGCGAGAAACTCTTTCATGAGGCCGTCTCGTTTGTCTTTGAGCATCGAGTGGCCACGAGCGGCAGTGCGCAGCTCGCGCTTCAGACGCATCAAAGACATGCGGTTAGGACTTACTCTGTTATTGGCCATGATTCGAATCCTTTAATAGTACTTCTCAATCCACTCTTCGCGGATACGGCGCAGTTCGGACTTCGGTAGAATGCGGAGCAATTCCCAACCGAGTTCCATCGTTTCTTCGATGCTGCGGTTGGTCTCGAAGCCCTGAGAGACGTAGCGTTCCTCGAACTGGGTCGAGAACTTCGAATAGAGTTTATCGAGGTCACTGAGCGCCGACTCACCGAGAATGACTTCGAGCTCACGGGCATCCTTACCACGAGAGTAAGCAGCGAAGAGCTGGTTCATAACTGCGGCGTGGTCGGCACGGGTCTTACCTTCGCCGATACCCTTATCCTTTAGACGTGAAAGCGAGGGCAGAACGTCGATCGGCGGGCGAACACCGCTGTTATAAAGGGTACGATCGAGGATGATCTGACCCTCAGTAATGTAACCGGTCAAGTCAGGAACTGGGTGCGTCTTATCGTCATCGGGCATCGTTAAGATCGGCATCATCGTGATCGAGCCCTTCTTCCCCTTTTGGCGACCAGCGCGTTCATAAAGACCCGCGAGGTCGGTATAGAGGTAACCCGGATAGCCACGACGACCAGGAACTTCCTTACGTGCGGCCGAGACTTCACGCAGGGCCTCTGCGTAGTAGGTCATGTCCGTCATGATGACGAGGACCTGCATGTCGAGGTCAAAGGCGAGGTATTCGGCACAAGTCAGAGCCATCTTCGGGGTCGAGATACGCTCGATGGCGGGCTCATCTGCGAGGTTGAGGAAGAGGACGGTACGGTCAATCGCGCCAGTACGACGGAAGTCGGAAATAAAGAAGTCCGCTTCTTCGAAGGTGATTCCCATGGCGGCGAAGACAACCGCGAACTGCTCATCATTTCCGAGAACACGGGCCTGACGTGCAATCTGAGCTGCGAGGTTTGCGTGCGGCAGACCTGAGCCGGAGAAGATCGGGAGTTTCTGACCACGGACGAGGGTATTTAGGCCGTCAATGGCCGAGACACCCGTCTGAATAAATTCGTTTGGATAGTCACGGGCTGCAGGGTTCATCGCTGCGCCGTTAATATCCATCTTTTTCTCTGGGATAACCGGTGGGGCACCGTCGATCGGGCGACCAGTACCAGAGAAGATGCGCCCGAGCATGTCGCGCGAGACAGCCAGTTCCTGACCATGGCCTAGGAAACGGACCTCGGAGGCATCGATGTTAATGCCGATGGCACTTTCAAATAACTGTACGAGAGCGTCACTGCCGTTAATTTCGAGAACGCGGCAACGACGGATTTCACCGGAAGGAAGGACGATTTCACCCAACTCATCGTAGGTGACGCCTTCGACATCGCGGACCAACATAAGTGGACCAGCAACTTCCTCAATGGTGCGATATGACTTCGCCATGCCTTATTCCTCCTTTAGGGCTTCGATTTCATCCGCCAGGGCTCGGCGAACTTCTTCGTAGCGACTTTCGATCTGATCTTCTAGGGTGTACTTATAACGACCGACATCTTCCATCGTCTTAAGCTGTGTCAGGGCCTGGAAGGCAACGCCACGCTCAAGCGCCTGTGTACCGAGGCGGAAGAAGGTCATGATCAAATCAAGCATGTAATACTGCTTCTTCAGCGAGGTATAGGTGTCGATGTCATCGAAGCTATTCTGATGTAGGAAGTCCTCACGGACGGAGCGGGAGGCCTCGAGTTTGAGACGGTCACGCAGGGAGAGGGTATCCGCACCGACGAGCTTAACGATCTCTTCGAGCTCGGACTCATCCTGGAGCAACTGCATGGCAGCCATGCGGTTCGACTTCCAGTGACTGTCGACGTTTTCATCCATCCAGTTCAAAACCTTATCTTCATAGAGAGAATACGAGGTCAACCAGTTAATCGCTGGGAAGTGACGCTTGTATGCGAGGTTCGCATCGAGACTCCAGAACACTTTTACGATACGGAGGGTCGACTGAACAACTGGGTCGGACATGTCACCACCAGGTGGCGAGACAGCACCGATCGCGGTCAAAACACCGACGCGGTCGTCGCGACCGAGACAGTGGACCATACCAGCACGCTCATAGAACTGAGCCAGTCGAGAACCGAGGTAAGCGGGATAACCCTCTTCACCCGGCATCTCCTCGAGACGACCACTCATCTCACGGAGAGCTTCTGCCCAACGCGAGGTCGAGTCGGCCATGATCGAAACGGAGTACCCCATGTCGCGGTAGTATTCCGCAATCGTGATGCCCGTATAAATCGATGCTTCACGGGCGGCAACTGGCATGTCCGAAGTATTCGCGATCAGAATCGTCCGCTCCATCAGGGACTTACCCGACTTGGGGTCTTTTAGCTCAGGGAACTCACCGAGAACGTCCGTCATCTCGTTACCGCGCTCACCACAGCCGATGTAGACGACGATGTCGGAAGCAGCCCACTTCGCCAGCTGGTGCTGAATAACCGTCTTACCAGAACCGAAGGGACCAGGAACCGCTGCGGTACCGCCTTTGGTCAATGGGAAGAAGGTATCGACGACGCGCTGTCCCGTCATCAAAGGCTCACTTGGCGCCATCTTACCTGCATGCGGGCGGGCACGGCGAACCGGCCAGCGCTGCAACATGCAAACCTCAATGTCGCCCGTCTGAGATGCGAGAACTGAGGCATCGAAGCGATCATCTTCGAGACGGCCCTCATCATCGAGGTCGAGGCGCTCCGCCTCAAGCGTCAGAAGCTTGTCGACAATCGTATATTCGCCAGCGGCGACAATTGATTTAACTCGGTGACGACCATGTACTGTCGGCGGAACCATGACACGGTGCTCGATCAGCTCAGTCTCCTGAACAACACCGATAATGTCACCGGCAACGAGCTCATCACCCACCTGAACACGTGGCTCAAACTGCCAACGCTTCGAGCGGTCCAACTTATCGATGTGGACACCACGGGCAATATTTGAACCCATCTGGGCGCGCATGTCTTCAAGTGGACGCTGAATACCGTCGAAGATGTTGCCCATCAGACCTGGCGCTAAGTCAACTGAAAGAGGGGCGCCAGTCGAAAGCACAGGCTCACCTGGGCCAAGTCCAGCGGTCTCTTCATAAACCTGGACAGAGGCGCGATCGCCGTGGACCTCGATGACCTCACCGATCAGTCCGAGTTCAGAAACTTGCACAACGTCAAAAAGCTGAACATCGCGCATTCCCTCTGCAACTACTAGGGGCCCCGAGATCTTTAAAATCGTGCCCCGACTCACGTTATCCTGCATGTGCTACTCCTTTTGTTCCTTGTTCGCGAAGATGTCAAAGCCAACTGCTTTTCTCACCGAGACGCGAATCGCATCCTGCCCGATGCCCTGATTGCCTGTGCTGGCAGGAATCGGAACGAGGGCGGGCATGTAATCAAAGCGATGTGTTTCCACGAGGTCGTGAACCTCTGTCATCGCTGCTTCTGTCATAAAAATCACCGCATACTGCTCCGAGCGAATCATGTCGCGTAAGAGCTTATGGGTATCAACTTCTGGTCCCGTGGCATGGACCTCTAGTCCGAGACCACGAAAACCAATCACGCTGCCAATATCGCCTAAGACAGCCATCCGACGTTCATTTTTCTTCATCGCCCTCCCCTTTCTTTCACCAAGCACGGTCAGTCATTCTCTCGGTAGAGCTTGCGCAAGAGAGCCATGGTGGTGTCAAAGGGAATATCGATGTCGCGGCTGGCATACATGATGCGAAGATTCTTAACTTCCATCTGCTTAGCAAACCAGTAACCTGCGACGACCTCAGCGCCATAACTCTGGCGTTTCCCCTTACGTGCAAGATCGATGAGGAGGTTATCAATGTCGCGCCCGAGGGCTCGAATCCCCGCAATATCTTTATATCGGAGGATGCTCTTCACCAATCCCTTTGCCATCGAATTCTGATAAGCGACCTCGATCTGAGTGAGCGCCTTTTGGATCGCCGTTTGATCATCAGCGGCTCCGTGCAAAATCGTCACTGCAGCGGGATAGCAACGCTTAAGTAGCGAGAAAGAGACCTCGCCGCAGGGAACGAGCACCTGGCGCAGATAGGCGACCCCGGTCTTCGAGAGCGCGGCCCTGCAGAGAATCTGATAATTGACTGCATCCGCCTTTAGCGAACAGAAATCTAAGATGAATTCACGCTCAGATCCCGTATTTGGATCCTGGCCGATCGCCATCAGCTCTTCGTAATACGCCTTATCGAGGACGATGTCGACGAGGCTGAGATCACGATAAGCGAGGTAGGCTTTTACCGTCCGCTTAATCGCTTCAATCAGATATTCGTCGCTTGGCTTGACGAGACGCTCGCCACGCATGACCGAGAGGATTTCCTCCCAGAGCCGCTCGTGGTCAATGCGAGCTGGGATCAGATTCAAGGCGATGTGCTCGCTGATTCCCTTTCCATCACGCCCCTGAACGGTCGATGCCGCCCGCAAGAGCGCTTCGGTGTTAAACAGTTTCGTATCGATTGGAATTCCATCTGGCTTAGCGAGGACCTCGGCATGCTGAACTGCGTCGCGCGCTTCCTTATCCTGGAGGCTCTCGGCACGGTCGAGCAACTGCTCAAAGCTGAGGTCGATATCCTCGTCATCCAGATCGCTGAGCTGCTCACCAAACTTGGCCGCATGGGCTTCCTTTCCCTCCTCAGCGCGAGCCGAGAGGAGGACTTGCTTCAGGATCCACTTCGCATTGTGGTAATCCTTTTCTAGAAGCAGGACCCGCGGGAGTTGGCTGGCAGGAGCAACCTCGATGATCTCGTGGTCGACCTTACGCTCTTCGAGTGAAAAGCGCAGATCGAGTTTATCAGCAGCCGGGTATTCCGCATTATCCAAAATGTCGTGCAGCACGTGCAGATCCGTCGTACGGTCTGAGAACAGCACTAGGTCTTCGTGGGTGAGCATAAACTGCTCCAAGACACGCAAGCGCCCAGTGGCAAAGCCATACGACTGATCGTCCTTTGCTTCGCGACGCCATGTACGCGCTTTAATTTGCGATTTCCCGTTATACATTTACTACTCTTTCCTGCCTAATCACTGGGCCGACGCACTGCCATAGAGAATCTTGGCAATCTCGGTAATCTCAGTTTCCAACGTTTTATTGAGCAAATCCGTAAATGTCATCGAGCTGCTGACCTTACCCTGACGGAGGACGATACCGCCCTCAAAATTGCCAGGCTCCGAGACGGCGCGAATCTTGACATCGGCCGCCTCAACGAGGCGCTGTTTTAAGCCCTGGTCGGCTGCAGATAGGGTTAGTTCGGCCCCATCTTCAGCTTCTTGCTTAATCAAGTCGAGGTAGAGCTGGAACTTCTCTGATTCGGGGAGGTCTTGGAGGCGTTTAAGAGCCTCCTCCTTTACCTTTCGAATCAATTCATTCTTCGCCTGGAGGGAGATGCGTCTCGCCTCCATCGCAGTTTCAGACTTCTTACGGGCGGTTTCGCTCATACGCAGGCGCTCAGATTCAGTCTCGAAATCGGACTGACCCTGCTTCAGCGCTTCTTCCGTGGCTTCACGGATCCGCTTCGCCTGGCGTTCGGCCTCAGCGATGATCGCATCCGCTTTCGCCTGCGCATCACTGAGTACTTTTTCTCGAATTTTATTAATTCCGTCCATTCCATTTCCCCCTATAAAGCTGCCGCGCTATGCGTGGCCGTCACATTCACCGAGGGAGACTAAATCTTCAGGCCGGAGACGTAGAGGATGGTGAGGACCGAGACGAGGAGGGCGAAGATGGCGTAGGTCTCAACCATGGCGGCGAGGATCAGGGCCTTGGACTGCTGCTCAGGACGCTTGGCAACCAGTGACGCACCGTCAGCTGCGACCTTACCCTGAGAAATAGCCGAGAAGTAACCAACGAAGGCCATCGGTAGGCAAGCGAGGAAGTAGAGCAGACCCTTAGCGAGGCTGATCTCGACATTACCACCCATGAAACCACCCTGGATCATGATGAAGAACCAGACGATGAGGCCGTAGATGCCCTGGGTACCAGGAAGCGCCTGAACAACGAGGAGCTTACCGAACTTCTCAGGATCCTCTGCGAGAACGCCCGAAACGACCGAACCGACCGAACCGACGGCACGTGCCGAACCGATGCCCGCATAGAGGGCGGCAAAGGCGCCACCTAAGAGTGCGAAGACAGGACCTGAAGCGATTTGATTAAGTGCAAACATATTTTCCTCCCAAATTTTATGGACAGCTGATCCGCCCTAAAATCGAAAATTTATTTCAGTCGGCCTATGTGACCGGAACTGCATGACCTAAGCGCGTTTTAGCGCTGAGTTAACGGGGATCTGCAGCTGCGGATCCTTCGCATAGTCGACGACGACATACTCGGTCGGAACCTCGAAAGGTTTAAAGGGCTGACCGCCGCCCTGATAGAAGCGTCCGAAGAATTCAACGTACTGCAGACGCGTCGTGTGGATATAG
This sequence comes from Eubacteriales bacterium, assembly GCA_030537565.1. Classification (GTDB taxonomy): domain Bacteria; phylum Bacillota; class Clostridia; order Saccharofermentanales; family Fastidiosipilaceae; genus JAUNVS01. The sequence goes on from JAUNVS010000008.1 coordinate 36,104, forward strand.
GCCGATAGGGCACTGAGCGCGAAGTTGATGATGTGGCCGAAGACCCAGATCAGGAGCATCGCGACAAAGCCGAGGATCGTCATCTTCTTCTCGACCGGCATGATTGCAAGCGTATTAACGACCATCGCAATAACGCTGGTGGCGAGAGCGAGGGCGAGGATACGCGTGTACGACATCATCTCTGAGAAGAAACTTGTGATGTCATAGAGCTTCAGCAGGCCTTTGAAAAGACGAACGATGGGATTCTTACTATCACAGGGTGATAAGAGAACGATGACGAGGCAGGCAGCGATAGCCAGATAGCCGAAGTACTTCGAATCGATTGGCAACTGTCCCTGCTTTGCGAGGAGAAGCCCTGCAAGGGAAAGGAAGATGATGTACCAGGGGAAGACTTCCGTAAACGCCGAGCGTTTATTACCCGTCACACAGAGCATGTACATGTTATTCGCCATGGCGATAAATAGGTGAATGATGCCGAAGATGACCGAGAAGACCATCAATTTGACCGGATTCGTCATCGGGTCAAACCACATCAGACGCTCGAGGGGATTTCCCGGTGGATTCGCACCACCAATGTGGAAGACTTTAATCAAAGAACTAATGGTGTTCCCGAAGAAGCCGCCGAAGAGCGCTCCCCAGATGATCGAGGAGATCCCGCAGAGGAAGAAGACGGTACACATCTTCCGCATCGAGCGGCCCTCAGTTTTAAAGACCCAGAGAATCAGGGCCATGAGGACTGAGAGGATCAGACCATAGCCAACGTCACTGAGCATCATTCCGAAGAAGAAGACATAGGTCGGTGCCATGATCACGGTCGGATCGATGTCGACACCAGGCTTCGGTAGGGCGAAGGTCGAGATGACCTCTTCAAAGGGCTGAGCCCACTTGGGGTTCTCGAGGAGGACTGGATAATCCTCTTCCGTCGTCGCCAGACGGCGCTCGACCGCCAGCGGATAGCGCTGGCAAATCAGCTCGATAATCTGATCGGCGCGGCGCTGGGGAACATAGCCCTCTAGCACAAAGATCGAAGAGGTCTGAGCGATCATCTGAAGCGTCTCGAGCCGAGACTTCTGAACGCGATAAAAATCGGAGAGATTTTCGAAATCCTCACGGTACTTCGCGAAATCTTCCAGATTTTGCTTCGCGACCTCGATCTCACGCTTGAGGCCCTCAACGGTCTGCTTACGCTCCTCGAGAGCGAGGGCATAGCGTCCCTTATACTCATCATCGATCGAGGGCAGTGATTTAAAACCATTCTGACCTGCAATCCGAGCGATCGTCTCCGCTTCACTACGCTCAGCGGCGAGGAGGACGACAGCGCCCTCGTCAATCTTCTTCAATATTTCAAAGGAATAAGCGCTCTGTTCAGCTTCCTGAAGCGCAAGTTCGATATCGTTAATCGACTCCGTCGTCAGGACCGTTCCGACGTAGACAGCGACGTGCTCTGTCCCCTGCTGATATTCGCCACTGCGACTGAGGAGGTGCGGCAGCTCCAGATCCCGGTAGAACTCAATTTCTTCTCGGCGCTGATAGGCCTTAGACAAATCAAGTTCGAGGTGACGGAGTTTCTGCTCTTCGTCCTCAAATTCGCGCATACGGCGCTGGATCTCTTCCTGGCGTGCAGCAAGCTCTGCAAAGGCACGAGCACTGACGACGCGACGGTGATGGAAGAGGCCCTCTTTTCGTGGTGCGAGATTGGCCGAGAGTTCAACTGCGGCATCGAGGCGGTCCATAAGGCGCTGACACTCCGCAACAAGACGGGGATAATCCGTCATGCTGCGACTGAGGAGGCCCTCATCTTGGTTCTCCGGATCGGAAAGCTGCGCCATACGAGTCCGGAAGGCTTCGTGGAAGTCCAAACCAGGGATCTCGATGCGGTACTCGTGACCGATCATCTCAAGCTGACGTGATTGGATCTCAGCTTCGAGGCTCTCGTTTCGGCGAACGTCGATGGCGCCCAATTTAGAAAGGGCGTTAACCACGCTCGACATATCGCTCTGGGCACCGACGAAGGTGATGTGTTCCATCTTAGCGATTGCCACGAACGTCACGACTCCTCTCTACAACATAGTCAACAGCCGCGGGAACCTGCGCCAACCAACGGCGGTAGTCCTCACGGGTCGAGGTTTTGAACGTCTCGATATTGCTTCGCTGTTCTTCTGCCTGTTCGCGCTCCAAAGTTTGGCGCAAATCACTTCGCTGTTTCTGCAGCTCAGAACTGAACTCAGACTGACGTTGATTCGCTTCGCGACGCGCCGCTTCGACGCGCTCTCGCGCAGCCTCCTGGGCGGCATCAAGCAGAGCCTTCGCTTCGGCTTCGATTTCTTCAATACTCGCAATGAGATTATTGTTTGCCAAAGACCTGCCCTCTCTTTCCACAATAATCGTAAGAATTCCGACATTTCTCTTGGCTGCGATTCAACGAGCGAACTCAATCGCACATACGCCGTAAGCCTGCTGTGAAAATCGTTAAAGCCAAGGGCAAATTACCGCAAATCTTACATGAATAACGACATGATAACAAAGAACACCCCCTCTGGGGGTAAAATTTTTAGAGATTTCGTTGAAAAACAAGTCCGTTTTCCGCTTTTATCTGCGTGCTGATAAAAAATTAACATTAAGTCAGAAACTGTGACGGAGATCTCTTTTTTATCAATATGTATGTCTCCGACAATCTGCATAATAGTTTCACCGTTGTAGGTAGTCGCAACTTACATCTTCTGAAAAAATGCGCTAAAATAATGGCGCCATAAAGATCTGGCAAACGAGGGGAAATTGACTGAAAATGGCTGAACTAATCCCAGTCGAGATGGCTGCGATTAGCCGAGTTTTCGACCATCTCCCCCAGTAAACCGTATTAGAAAGGAGCTTCTATGAATTCGTCGAGTAAAGATTACTTGGAAAATATTCTCATCTTAACTGAACGAAATGGCCGAGTCCGCTCCGTCGACCTCGCCCGCCAGATGGGCTACTCGAAGCCGAGCATCAGCCGTGCAGTTCACTTGCTTGAAGATGACGGATATTTAGAGATTGCTCAGAACGGTAATATTCTTTTGACGGAACTCGGTTATAAAACGGCTAATGCCATTTATGAACGCCACCTGTTCCTCTCGAAACTCTTTATTACCCTCGGTGTTAATCCCGACACTGCCAGCGAAGATGCTGGTCGTACTGGTCATGCAATTTCTGAAGAAACCTATCAAGCGATGTTGCGACACGTCCCTCAACTCGTAAAAGAGCTTGGATTTGAAGTCTAAACGAGAACATCTGAATCTGAACGAGAGCGCCACCACTGTATGGGGTGGCGCTTTTGCTTTGTCGAAAAATAAAGAAGCCCAACTCATTGTGAGCTGAGCTTCTCGGTGAGAGCAGAAGTTCAGGCTGGGGTCAGCCTTTGATCCCCGAGGCGGTACTGCCTTCCATGAAGTAGCGCTGAAGAAAGGCGAAGACGACGACCATCGGGATAATCGATATCGCAGCGGCGGCCATCATCGCGGGCCAGTTCATGCCGACTGAAGTCGTGAACTGGCTGAGACCGATCGAGATAGTCCAGAGTTCAGGTTTCTTCAAGTAGATCAGGGGGCCCATGAAGTCGGTCCACGACCAGACGAAGGCGAAGATGCCGACAGTAACGAGGGCTGGACGAATCAGCGGATAAGCGATCCGCCAGAAGATCTGACCCTCACTGGCGCCATCGATGCGGCCGGCTTCCATGAGTTCATCGGGGACCCTCATGAAGAACTGCCGCAGGAGGAAGACGAAGTAGCCCTTTCCGAGGAAGTCCTGGGCAACGAGGGGGATGACTGTGTTGACGAGCCCGAGCTTCGACCAGGTGGCATAGAGCGGAATCATCGTCAGCGTAAATGGAAGCATCATCGTTGCGAGGACGAGGATAAAGACTTTATCCCGCCCACGCCAGCGCAGTTTACCGAAGGCATAGGCGACCATCGGGGAGACGAGGACGTTGCCAAGCATAGCGAGAAAGGCGATTTTAATCGTATTCCAAATGTAGTGGAGGAAGGGGATTTCTGTAATCGCAAGCTTATAGTTCTCCCACTGGACTGGCCGAGGAATCCACTCGGGTGGATAGACGAAAACGCGGTTTTGTTCCTTTAGCGAAGTGGAGAGAATCCAGACGAAGGGCAGGAGGAAGAAGACCGTCATCAAGGCCAAAATCAGGTATTTAATGAAGGCGCGGAAACGCTTCCTGAGGCGATCTTTAAGCATCGTAATTCACCCACTTTCTCGTTGTTTTGAAGAGGATGAGGGTGATCAAGAGAACAAAGACAAACATCAGAACGGCGAGGGCCGAGGCGTAACCGAAGTGAAGTTTATTAAAGGCGTTGTTGTAGATGTTGACGGCATAGAAGAGGAGGCTATCTTTGTAGCCACCTAGGCTACCGGATGCCTTTCGATTCGCCATCGCGATGATGTACGTCGCGGTAAAGGCATTAAAACTGGCGATGACACCATTGATGATCTGGAAGAGGGTCAGGCCAGAGAGCATCGGCCAAGTGATGTGCCAGAACTGGGTCCATGAATTCGCGCCATCGAGGTCCATAGATTCGTAATAGTCGCGTGGTATCTCCCCCATTCCCGACAAGTAGACGATGATCGTCGTCCCAGCAGTCCAAAGTCCCATGAGAATGATCGCAGGCTTCGACCACTCGGCGGAGAGCAACCATAGCGGCTGCGGCAATCCAAAGAAGCGCAAAAAGGCATTGACCAGTCCATATTCCGGATTAAGAAGCCAAAGCCAAACGAGTGAAGCGGCAGCTGGCGAGACCAGCGTCGGCAGATACCAGGCAGTTCGATAGAATCCACGACCTCGAACCCGTTGGTGGAGCAAAACGGCGCAAAAGATCGAAAAGGCGAGTTGAATCGTCACCCCAACGAAGAGAAGGTAGAGGGAGTTATTAACCGAACGGATAAAGGTCTTATCCGGTGAAAGAATCTTCATGTAATGCTTCAGGCCTACGTACTTCGGGGGCTTCACCAAATTATGGCGCATAAAACTGAAGTAAAACGATGAGACAATCGGATAAAGATTGAGTAGGACAAAGCCCAAAAACCATGGGCTTAAAAATAAATAAGCCAAGCGCCTCTGAGGCTTCAATGGATCCCAGCGGCGCTCCGATTTCTGGGAGGTTTGCTCCAGCTGAAGGGGCTGATTCATCGAGATGACCTCCTAATCATAAAAAGGCAGGGAGAGGGTCTCCCCTCCCTGTCTCAAATACTCTGTGATATAACTACTCGCTCTTAACTTCTTCAACCTGGTCTGCAAGCTCAGCAGCGACGACCTCATAGGCCTCGTGAGGATCCTGGTCACCAGCGAAGACGGATTCTTCCGCCTTACGAAGCTGCCTGACCAGTTCACTGAGGAAGGCAACGGACGGGCCGGACTTCGGATTACCATTCAGGACAACATCAATAAAGGGACGCAGCTCTGGCGCTTCCTTATCGATGCGCTCGGAACGCATGGCGGTATACGAGGAGGGCAGGGAACCCTTTGCAATACAAAAATCGAGATAGTGCTGATCCTCTTTTAACCACGAGATAAACTTAAAGCAGGCCTCCGCCTTTTCAGACTTACCGTTGATCATCAGCATGCCCGCTGAGGTCTCGGCGACATCCGCGAATTCTGGGTGCTTCTCGCTCCCCGGAAGCGGCACGACGCCCCACTCAAAATCAGCTGGCGCATAGTCTTTAATAAAGGTTGGATACCACTCACCCTCGATGGCGAATGCAACCTTACCCTGGAAAAAGGGGTTCTCTGGCGAGTCGTAGGCACCGAAGCCAGACTTAAATTTCGTGACTTCATCGCGGCCAAATTCACTATAGTACTGATCCTTATATGCGAGATACTCTTCCCAAGCCTCGGATGGCATACCCAGTTCTTTTTTCTCCGAATCCCAGAGGTAGGCACCGTACTTATGAGCCATCAGGGATGCTTCGATCCATGGGAAGTCTGGAACGTAACCGAGGCGCGTATAGCTGTCACCCTCTTTTGTCGCAATCGCCTTACACTGCTCAAACATTTCCTCGAGAGTCTTCGGTGCTTCAAATCCGTGCTCTGCGAGAATCTTCTTATTGTAGAAGAGGGCGAAAATGTCCATCGTATAGGGGATGCCGTAAATATTATCGTCGACCGTAACGATGTCGATCTCCGACTTAACTGAATTTTCGAGATCCATGCCCGAGGACTCAATGAGATCGTTTAAGGGACGGAGGAGCCCCGCATTTCCCCACTGATTCGCCATGAAGTCCATGTTATAGACCATGTCCGGACCATCGGAACCCGTGAGGGCAGTCAGGAGTGCATCGCGGCTCTGAGAATCGAGGACATCGACCTCAACCTCATCCTGAGATGCATTGAACTCATCGATATATCCCTTTAACTTCTTCGCTTCGTCACCAGTCCAACCGTGCCAGAAACTAATCTTCGTTTTCTCCGCCGCACGACTATGCTGCATCGGAACAAGTGCGAGGGAAAATGCCAAACTGGCGCCGATCACAAGACTCAACACACGTTTAAATTTCATCGATTACCGCCTTTCTCAAGAATGCTTCTGCATTCATTCAGATCTCATAGTAATAGAATGCCTCTCTGCCGTCAATATACACAAAAACGTCATTCCCTTATGGTATTTCTTTAGTCTTTTCCTTTAAGCAACAATTACCTTTTCACATTTTTATGCACATTCTCATGTATCTATTCATATTAAATCCATCTCACACGCATCTCGTGTTCAAGTCGTAATATAAACAAAATCTTGTCTTTACTTTGTAATCTATTAGCCCTAGCAAACGCGGATCAGTTCTGAGAAAATTTTATTAATGAACAATTAAACAATGAGAGGTCTCGTGACGTGACTTCTACGAAAAAGGAATGACAGATGAAAGATCATGGTCAGCAAATTCACCTCGCGCTCGCGCTTGCGCTCGGTATTCTCACACTTTTAGTCGCCTCTACAAAACTCAGCCTCCTGGCAGAAGAACTCGTCGATGTCCCTCTCGATGCTTCCATCGAAAATTTGGAGTCGAGCGATGAAGTTAGTACTGAAACTACACTCAGCGACGCAATCGATCCAGAGGCCACTGAAACACTTGTCGATCCAAGGAGCCTAAACACTTCGCTTCGCAGCTCGCAAATGCGGGTTAATGTAGTACTTTATAGTCGCGAACCGGAGCTTCCAAGCCCCCTCACCCGTGTCGGAGACTGGTTTAGTTTAGATGAAGATATCACTGCCCTCGAAGTTCACAGCGAAGCGCTCTCAAACGGTGTGTACCGACATTCCTTTTACTATATGGATCGCGCACTAGCGATCAATAGTCCATACCAACCCGAGTTCTACGACTTTAGAACTCAGGCCGGCCGAGTCCAAAATGACGAAGCTGACAACATCTTTGTGAACATCTGCCTCGCGGCCCTTCGCACAAACAACTTCATCTTTGAATCTGATGATCCCGACTGGCAGGCCCCGGAGCGAGCCACGAGACTCGCCCTCGAAGAAGCTTATCAGGGCAAAATGAGTCTGCGACTTGAAGCCTACGAGGCCGATGCCGATGGTCAATACCACTACTTTGAAAGTGACGATGTCGATTTCGACGGCAACTTGCTCCCTAGCCCAACTTTAAAATTTAAACTTGGTCAAACTATCTTCGCTCAAACGCTGACAACTGTCGAGGTTGATGCGAGCGGGCTCACTCACCTTCGACTGACAGCGCCAGTGGAGAGTGAGGTCTTTGTCGCCGTTGCAAAAGAGCTGAAGATCCCACCGACTAATGAGATTGAAATTCTTGTCAACGGCAATCCTAAAACCGTCCGTCTCGATGCCAGCACCCTCGTGGACGAAAATGATAGCGAGCGCCGATACCGCTTAAAAGTAATGAGTGTTCCGGGGACCACCCCCGAGCTTGCCAGCAGCCCCAAAGAGATAAAATTGGCTGGACAAGCCTACCAATATCGCGGTCGATATAATGCTGAAGAAAAAACCCTCCACATCGAAGCTCGAAGTCGAGATCTCTATTTCAGTGTCTTAGCCCTCCACGGCTTAGTCAATATTGAGAAGTTAAACGACTATCAGGTTCCTGGCGTAGAGCTCGAATTACGTTGCGAATCCGATGGCAGCGTGCTCCGATCAGTAGCTGTCGGAGATCGCCTAAAAGTCAGCTTCGTTGAACTCTCAGAAAACTACCAGGTCAGCATCGTCTCTGGGCCCGAGAAATATTATTTAGGAGATACCCACCGACTCAGTGTCGGTCCCTCCTGGTCAGCGACCCTCGATGGTCTGGGACCCAACGGCAGCATCGCATCGATAAACCTCGATAATCCAAGCGTTAATGGTAAAACGCCATTTAAAATTTACCTCGCGCCAAAGCCGACCGTAAGCAAAACGGTCCAAGCGGAGAACACTTGGCAAGCCGAACGTGAGGTCGAAGACGGCGAAACCGTTCGTTTCCGTCTCCGCTGCAATATTCCGAGCCATGTGAACTATGAAGTCAATTTTGCTAATTTCCTAAATGCAAACAGTCTCAACCATCGTGTTAATCTCGTCGACGAAATTCCGAGTCAACTCGAAGTCATCCCAAATTCGCTCCAGACCATCTGGCCAGCAGATGCAGCCGCTGAGGATACGGCGAATCAGGCCAGCTACGATCCCGCTAATAAAGAGATTCGTCTGAGCTATACACCTGCGGTCTCTCGCAGTTCGATCGAGCTGGTCAATGGTGCCTTCAAAACAGACCGTTCACTCGGAGAAATAAAGACCGTTGACGTTGTCTTTGATGCAATCGTCCATACCGATGAAGCTCT
>JAUNVS010000063.1 GCA_030537565.1 Eubacteriales bacterium
ACGGCGTTAGCTAGCGTCGTTTTCAAACATTTTATCACAACTTATCGATAGTTTTTAGACACATGAGGAAATAATGAAGCAAAAGGATTCTTAGTGAGGCAGACTACTACATTTGTCCAGACATAGACTTGAGATTTCTAGTTTAAGAATCATCTGCTGCTTCTGTTGTATCGAAGCAACAGGCGCTTAGTACTTCAGATCAAAAGATATTCATGATATCTTCATTGTCTGAGATCTTATCGCCCGCAATTGTCAGCGTGGCAATGCTTCGATATAGTTCAAAAACTTAAGTGCCTTTTTGTATATCAAGTATCTTTGGAGGGAAATACAATGGACAATGAAAGCAAACCCCAAACTGCAACGACTGTCTCTCGAAATTGCACACTTACATCCTTTAAATCCCTACTAGATGCGACCCCGGCATGGATTTCGAAAGCGTCTCAGGCAATCGCTTTTTTGAATTCAGAATTTAAAATATTTAACTGGATTGGCTATTACTTTGTGCAGGATACGCAGCTCCACCTAGGTCCCTTCATTGGCCAAGTGGCCTGCAACCCACTTCATATTGGTCGCCCGGGTGTTTGTGCTCACGCCTATCGTGAAGCAAGCGCAATCTATATCCCTGATGTTGAGAAATTCCCTGGCCACATTGCATGCGATTCGCGCTCTCGTTCTGAATGGGTTTTTCCACTCAAAAATCAGGAGGGCAAAATCTATGCCCTCCTCGATATTGATAGTCCAGTTGTTGCGGCAGCTGATGAAATTGATCAAATCTGTTTAACAGATCTCGTCCGCCATTTGGAAGAGCAACTGAGCAAGATTAATGAAGCCCAACTATCGAGCGTAGTTGCTCTTAATCGCTAATCTGGCTAAAAACTTTTCTAAACCAGCATCGCCGTCAGAGCTTAATGGGAAAACGGCACAGTCTTCAAGCACGGAGACGAAAACCCGTCCAATCTCACGTTCGAGAAACTTTCGAATCTCGTCGCGAGACTTAAACTGCTTTCGCGGAGTAATGCTCTCGATCCAATCGGCATGTTTCTCGAGAAGAGGGTCATCGCGCAAACTCTCTCCAAGTTCGAGTTTTTCAACCATTGCTTCTATTTCGTCTCTCAGTCGCGCGGGTAAGACCGCCAAGCCCATGACTTCGATTAAACCAATGTTCTCTTTCTTAATGTGATGCTTCTCAGCATGCGGGTGGAAGATCCCCATCGGGTGTTCGGCATCGCATCGGTTGTTACGCAAAACAAGATCCATTTGATACGCACCCTGATAACGACGTGCAATACAGGTGATCGTGTTATGAGACGCTTCGTCAGTCTCTGCGAGAATGTTAAAGTCTGGATCTGAATAGGAACGCCAAGCGTTGAGAATCTCCTCAGCCAAATCGAGGACCTCTGAACGCTTATTAGAACTAAGCCTTAAGCTCGTGAGTGGCCACTCAAGATGCTGAATCTCAACACTCGAATAACGCTCAGATTTATAGCTAGAGCGTCTTTTTGCATTCTCCATTGGGAATTTATGGTTACCGCCCTGGAAATGATCATGACTCAATATCGAACCGCCGACGATCGGTAGATCTGCATTAGAACCGAGGAAGTAATGCGGGAAAATTTCGATGAAGTCAAAGAGGGCGGTCATACTCCCTCGAGAAATCTTCATTGGGACATGTGCAGAACTAAGAACGATGCAGTGCTCTGTGTAATAGACATAGGGAGAATACTGAAAGAAATACGGTCTACCATCGAGTTCAACGGGAATAATCCGGTGATTAGCACGCCCTGGAAAATTTTCACGCCCCGCATATCCCTCCGACTCTTTACAGAGAGCACACTCTGGATATGAACTACTCTTCGCCTCAAGTGCAGCGGCAATGTCACGCGGATCCTTCTCCGGTTTGGATAGGTTTACACTGATTTCGATCGTCCCATACTTCGATCGGCAGGTCCAATGGAGATCCTTCGCGATCCGATCCCGACGAATATAGTTAGAATTCTGACTTAGTGCGTAGAAGTACTGGGTTGCTTTGAGCGGTGATTGAGTCTTATACAGGTAGGAGAAGTGTCTCTGCACCTCGGAAGGTCTCGGCATTAAGCAATCCATCAACTCAGCATCATAACGATCGCAGGAACTGATGCGACTGGCATCTACGAGTCCCTGCTTTTCAGCAATCTCGATAAGACCTCGAAGGATCAACGGCAGTGGGTAGTCATCGGACTTTTTTCGAAGAGCCTCTCTTACACGACGACTAAAGGCCTCCGCCTCATCAAGCCCAAGACATGAGAGTAGGCGGTTTTTTACATAGCGTCGGTCCCCAGGATAAAAAAGCTCCTTTGCCTCACCATAACGCATCAGTAAATAAATGTACTCTGCAGCACCGAGTGTTCCCAATTCAAGGGACTGATCTTCGTTAATTCTATTCACACGCCAGCTCCTATCTGCAGATCAATCAAATCTGCGTTCGTGCGGATCTCACCGCATCCCGGTTGACCCTCTGATAGATCTCCTCTGGTGGATAAAGTGCCCCACCATAAAAAATGCTGCGATTATTCGCTACTGAATGATCGTAAAGATTCTCATAGAAAGCGAGATGCATCTCCTCACAGGCGGTCATCGAGGCAATCTTGTCAATATTCTTCAGGGTAATACCGGCGCCTGGCATAATCTTAATTCTTCCATCTGCATAACGGATCATGTCCGCAACGGTCTCAGCGCCCTCATAAACAGAAGCTTCTTGGCCCGACGTCAGTATCCGAGTCAGCCCAAGTTCGACCAATTGATCAATGGCACGACGATAGTCTGGAACGACATCGATCGCCCGGTGGAAGGTACAGGGCTTCGGCCCTGCGATTTCGACTAATTTACGCGTCCTCTCGATGTCGACCTCCCCCGACTCCGTCAAGAAGCCAAAGACTAAGCCGTCTGCTCCCGCCTCTAAGAGCGCAGCAGCATCCTCAAGACATACTTGAAAATCATAGTCGTTATAACAGAATCCACCCTCACGTGGACGCACCATCGCCATGATTTCAATCGGGGCATGTCTCTTCACCGTCTTCAAACTCCCGATACTAGGCGTCAGTCCTCCTAGGAAAAGTGATGAGCACAGTTCGACTCGATTGGCTCCAGCCTCATAGGCGCGGATCGCATCTTCCGCACTACCACAGCAGATTTCAATAATCATCCAAAATCCTCTTTCTAACACAATCCCATGTGTTGTAGAACTGCATCTATTATAGCCTTGATTTCGCAAAGTCTAAGCCTCTTAGAAAAGACCAGTTTTCTCGCGTTTGTGACCAAAGTCATAATAACAATAGTCTGCTTCGTCGAGGACAAGCAGCGCATCGAGTGGCAGGTCGTGTGCTTCACAGGGGAGCGTCTCAACGAAGCAGTCACGAAATGTTATACCCAGACGAAAAAGAGCTGGATGCTTGGCCAAGTATCGATCGTAATATCCCCCGCCATAACCAAGTCGCCGACCGACTCGATCGAAATAGAGACCAGGAACTAGTACTAGTGCAGCGTCACAGGGCTCAACGTAGATCTCGGCGCTATTCGAAGGTTCCGGAATTCTCATTGCATAATTCAAATCCTTATAAATGGATCTGAGCATTTCTCGCTCAAATGACGACTCACAGAACTTCGCTAAAAAGGCTCGGGCCGACTCTGGTTCAGACAGTTCTAAAGAAGAAATGTCAAGGGATTGCAATGCGAACTCCATAACGCCAGCCTCTGCCGTCAGTCTTGGCAAATAAATGGCGCATCCCTGTTGTGCGAAATAAAAATTACTGCTGTGTAGAGAAAGCTCTGATCCAACTGAATAATAGCTAAGCAAAGATCTGTTTCCTGAAAAACAACTAAGTTCATCAAAAGCGCGAAAAAGCTGACGCTCACAAGCACTTCGAGTGGCTATCGAAATGGCTTGCCGCTTCGCCTTTGCCTCACGTCTAAGAATTATCTTATGCTCCCCATTCATCCGCTCAAACCTCACAACAGATTCATAAATCAACCGAAACGGAAGTATTTTTATCCGAAAATTATCGCAATGCCCCCAAAGTCAGTGTCTTCGCCTATGATATGCGCATGGACGAAGAAAAGGATTCAAAAATCAAATCGTTCGCCGAGGATCGAATCCCTCCGCTGATTATAAAACTAGCTGCGCCGATGATCATCGCACAATTAGTTAACGTGCTCTACAGCCTCGCTGATCGCGTCTTTATCGCCCATATTCCCAATCACTCAATCCTGGCTCTTAGCGCTGTTGGACTTTGCTTTCCCTTAATCACTTTGATTTTCGGTCTTACGAACCTACTCGGGCCTGGTGGTCTGACACTTTTCTCGATGGAACTAGGACGCAAGAAACACGAACGTGCCCAAGTCATTCTACAGCATGCTTATTACCTCTTATTCTATTGCAGCATAATCCTAGTAATCATCTGTTATAGCGCACTCGACCCCATATTGATCTTCTGTGGGGCGCGCGATGAAGCGCTCCCATTTGCACGCGCTTATATGAGTATCTACCTATTCGGAACTCCAGCGCTAATGCTTTCAACGGGTTTAAGTGTCTACCTCTCCGCCCAGGGACGGGCTCGCGATGCAATGATCAGCATCGTCCTAGCGGCTCTCGCCAACATCGGACTTGACTACTTCTTCATCTTCATTCTTAAAATGGGTATCGAAGGCGCTGCAATTGCAAGCGTAATTTCACAGTACGGCGCAGCAATTTTTGTCGTATGTCGACTTCGCAGTCAGCATGTTGGAATTCGCCTCGTTCTTCGAGGCTTTCACTGGAATCTCGAATGCGTTCGTAGCATCATAAGCCTCGGAAGTGCTGGTTTCATTTTTCAAGCAACCAACGCCCTCGTTCAGACCCTCTTTAATCATCGCCTCTATGTCTATGGCGGAGACTTGCACATTTCAATTATGAATATACTCAATACGATACGGGCACTTATGGTGACATTCGTATCGGGGTTGACGAGTGCCTCCCACCCCATCATCTCTTATAATTATGGAGCTGGGAATCCTGAGCGAGTCCGTAAAACGATTCGTTTTACCTTTCACCTCAGCCTGACCTTCACCCTCGTCATGTGGATAATCATTCAGCTTAGGCCCGGACTATTTCTCGCCCTCTTCGAAAATGAGAGTAGCCAATTCCTTAAGGAAGGGACCTATGCGATGCAGATCTACTACTCCACCTTCTTTATGATGAGTTTACAGTTTATTGGACAGACAGTTTTCTTAGGTCTCGGCCTAGCCAAAGAAGCGATATTTTTCTCCCTACTTCGAAAGATTATCCTAATCATCCCGATGACCCTGATTCTGCCCAACTTCATCTTTCCACAAATCTGGGGCATCTACTGGGCAGACCCAGTCTCTCAAGTCATCGGCTCGCTCGCCACATTCTGTTTCATGCTCCTCCGTTTGAAGCAATGCCTCGCCCCCCTCGACAAGTCCCCCTTAAGTCGTCAGAATCTAGCATAGATATTTAGCTGTTTAATCAAAGGAGTCCCAATTCATGCAGATCGACGGCATTAGTTTTTCAATTCTTATCCCCGAGCTTAAAGCACGTTTACGAGATGCTCGAATTCAGAGAATCGAGCAAGACGGCAAGCGCAGCTTTGTATTTATCTTTCGTGCCCAAGATCGAAACTACAGTCTCGTGCTCAACTTTGCGAGCCAGGCATCCGCACTCGCGCTTGTTGAGGGCAAGAGCGAGGTAAAAAGCGAACAGGTCTCAGCTTTTCTCCTCTATCTTCGAAAACACTTTCGCTCGGCCCGCCTACTAGATATCGAGCACCAGGATTTTGAGCGTTTTTTCACACTCAAGTTTGAACAAAGGGATGATTGTGGCGATCTCGTGAAGCGTCAGCTCGTTCTGGAATTTACGGGCCGTCTTTGTAATATGATCGCCGTGAGTGACGAAGCAGTCATCCAGGAAGCCTTAGTGCACCGCGAAGATGAAACGCAGCGCGTCATCATGCCCGCGCGTCCATACCTTGCTCCTGAAACACAAGATAAGTATCGTTTTCAGGAGCTGGCACTAGATCCCACGATCATTTTCGATGTTCGCACGTTGGAAGCTCCATTTAGTCGAGAGCGTTTCTACGATGCTCTCCTAAAACGAGTTCCAGGACTATCGCCTTTTTATGCGCGCGAAATTCTCCTCCAAGCGGATAGAATTGCCCTTGACGAAGAGCTTTCGGAGCGCTCAGCCTGTTTCAAAAGTTTGAAATCCTTTGCCAAACGCGTACTTGATCAGGACTTTTCACCACGCCTCCTTTATCGAGATCAGAGCGTCGCAGGGTTTGCATTTATGCCCGTACTTC
>JAUNVS010000064.1 GCA_030537565.1 Eubacteriales bacterium
GCAGCTCATCGCCAGTCAAAAGCGAGAGTTCTTCGAGGATGGCTTGGAGAACCTGACTAATGAGGTCTAGAGTCAAGAGCTCCCGATCTCGCATCAACTCTGAAAAAATCTCCAGAACTCGATCAAAGGCCCGTTTTTGGCGAAGATTACTCAACAAGACGCCGTGTGCTAGGTCCTGGTTCAAGCTCTCGTAATAATAGCGAATCCGATCGAGGACTGCCTCGATGCCAGATTCCCAAACGGTCGATACCGCATGGACCTCATGGCCACAGGCTTGCCGGATTCGATCCAGTCGACTTCGATCGCAATCGAGATCCGACTTCGAAAACAAGAGGCAGATCTCCGCCTGCGAAGAGTCTTGAATACGCTCTAAAAGCGCAATCGATTCCGAATCGTTTTGATCGCTTGGAAGTAGAAAAAAAAGCAAATCCGCTTGTTTGGCTGCAGCCAGCGAGCGTTCGACGCCAATTCGTTCAATCGGATCCTCGCTTTCGCGCATCCCCGCGGTGTCGATGAGGCAGACTTTCAATCCATCGATATCCAATTCCGTCTCGAGGGTATCCCGCGTCGTCCCAGCAATCTCCGTAACGATGGCTCGCTCATATCCGAGTAGAGCATTAAGCAGGGAGCTCTTACCAGCATTTGGCGGTCCGATGAGCGCAATTTTCAGGCCTTCGCGCAGAGGTGTAGAGCGCTTATACGACTCAGCGAGCTGGCGACACTGGCTTTCTAAGTCGCTGATTTTTTGCCAAAGCGCAAGCTCCTCCATCTGACTATCTTCAAACTCAGGATACGTGAGCGCAACCTCGATCCCCGCCAACAAGCGTATCAATGAGGCACGCATCCCCTGGATATAGGTCGAGAGCTCACCCTCGACCTGTTTGAGGGCAATCTGAGAGCTCTGTTGGTACGAAGCCTGAATCAGCGCCATAACCGCCTCGGCTTGTAGGAGGTCGATCTTACCATTCAAAAAGGCCCGCTTGGTAAACTCACCAGGTTCAGCTAAACGCGCTCCAAGATCTAAACAGAGTTCCAGAACGGCTATGCGACTCGCGCGTGAGCCGTGGATGGAAATCTCAACAGCCTCTTCACCAGTATAAGAATGCGGGGCCCGAAAACGAAGCAACACCGCCTCGTCAATCACCTGGCCACTCGTCGGGTTGATAATTTTTCCGAAGGCGGCTTGATAGCCCCTAAGCGCCTCGACACGCCGCGCCTCGCCTGAATTAAAACGAAAGAAGCGATCGGCAAAGGCGGCAGCGCCCGATCCAGATATCCGCAAAACTGAAAGTGCTGAAGCGGCTTCTGCCGTCGCATATGCGCAGATAATCTCTCGACTTACTAAGGCCATACAACACCCTTCATAGCAAAACAAAAAAGGGACCCGAAGGTCCCTCGCTGATCTCTAGGATTCAAAGTCTTCCTCGGGGGTTAAGTCAATAACCACATATCGTTGCGGCTCATCCCCCTCACTGTAAGTCATAATCCCATCAACGCCCTGGAGCGCCTCATGGACAATTCGACGCTCTGAAGACTTCATCGGATTGAGCTCGTAGGCATTTCCCGTCTTCAATGCTCGGTCGGCAGTGCGCTTAGCGAGGCTGACGAGGGCATTACGACGACGCGCAAAATACGATGCAATATCGAGATAAAGACGTTTACGAACTGAACAAGCGCGTAGCATCGCCAATGAACTGATGTATTGAATCGCCTGGAGCGTCTCCCCCCGACGGCCAATCAATATCCCACAATCCTCACCGTCGATGTCGACGTAAAGTGCTTCTTCCTCTTCGCGAATATTGATTTCTGCCGGGCTTTCGAAGGCATCGAGTATCCGCTGAATATAAGCACGTACAAAGGCTGCTAGCTCACTCTCATCAACGCTATCGAACGAAGACTCAGACTCTGAATCACTCGTTTCTGACTCAGTCAGCACTGCCTCAGAACTTAAGGCCTGGGAAGCTTGCTTGTCCTCTCGATCTTGAGCACTGGCGACAAAGGCACGCTGCGCCTCACTCTCAGCATCATCTAACTCTTCCTGCTCTAAATTGGCCGAAAGCTCATCACTGGCAATCGACTCTGGAGATCTCTCGGTAACACGAACGAGGGCGGGCTTACGGCCAATTCCTAAAAACGAGCCCTCGTCCCCTTCACTGATTACGTCGACAACCACCGCTTCAATCGGTAGCCCCAATTCGAGCAGAGCTTTATCTCGTGCTTCTTCGACGCTACGGCCCTTCATTTCAATACTACGCATATATACTCCATTTCCCTCAACTCGAGACCAATCCCGAGCCGTGGCTATTTCTTACGACTTCTCTGCTCAGCCATCTGGGCTTGCATTTCGCGCATCCGCTCAGCACGTAGCTTCGACTTCTCAATCTTCCGGCGCTCCCTCGGCGAGAGGTCCGCATTAATCGCCTCCACCTGGGCCTGACTGAGTTCGCCACGCTCCTGAGCCAACAGGAGGTCTGCAAAGGGCTTGTTGTGGATATAGTAGGAAATAACGCTGCTGGCAATATACGCAAGGGAACCGATGATGATGTAAAGCCCCATACCAGCTGGCATCGTGAATGAGAAGAATAAGGAAAGCAAGGGCATGAACTTCATCGACTTCTGCATCGCTTCCATCTGACTGTTCTCATGGCCCTGAGCCTTACGTGCAGGATTCGTCTTCGCAAGCTTATTTTTCTCGCGATTCATCATTAAAACTGGATTCGTCCGGGTCATCAGCCATTGAGGAATGTAGGCTGTAATCAGCGTTAAAATCGGAATGATCAAGAGCGGCAAGTAAATATGGCGCTCCTGTCCAAACAATAGACTCGGCTTAAGGGTTGGAACAAGCCCCAAATTCAAACCCAGAAAATTGATATCAATCATCTGTGAACTCTTAATCAGGCCCTCATTAACCGCATGGGCCAAGGCCTGGGGATACTGACTCAGACTCTGTAGGATCGGCAAGTTCACCTGCTCGGGACGACCCGCAATGCTAAGGATATTCGCCGACTTTAGGTGGTCAAGAATCTTCTGCAGATTCTCTGTTGGGACATTCATGATGTAGGTCAATGGTGCCGAAACAACACGGTACATCGGCCAGATAAGAATCAACTGGATCAGAGATGGGAGAACGCCCCCTGCCATCGAAACGCCATTTTCGCGATAGAGCTCCATTTGGGCCGTGGCCATCGCCTCTCGATTTTTACCATAGATTCGTTGCAGCTCATTAATCTGTGGCTGCAGCGCTTGGTTCGCTAGCATCGACTTATTCGACTTCACCATCAGTGGAAGAAAGAGGCAGCGGACGATAAGCGTAAAGAAAACGATGGCGAGACCATAGTTTCCGAGAAGCAAATATAGCTGGCGTATAATCCAGCCAAAAAGCTGATACAGGGGCGAAAACAGGCTCGCACTAACAATATAATCCATAGTATCTATTCCCAAAGATCTGATTCACATCTGATTGATCCAACAAAGACAGCCAGCAATTGTCTCAGACTGACAAAACGGCCATGTTTCAATTTTTAAGTTTCGCCTTCGATCAAGAGATTCGCCCGTTGCGCCGCCCGACGAAGGTCGGCGCTGACTCGCTGAGCGGAACTACTGCTCGGATCCGACAAGAGGATGAGGACGAGATCATAGGACGGCAGAATCTCCTCTTCTATCGCCATATAGGCGGCTCGGAGGAGACGTTTCGATCGATTTCTAGCCACTGCGGTCTTCGCTGATTTCGTCGCAGTGACTCCAACCCGACTCGGATCGTGGTCTCGACGTTTAAAGTAATGAATAGCAACCGAAGCGGCTCGACTATGTTGGCCACGACGAAAAACCCGATTAAAGTCGTAGTGTTTCTTCAAGATTCTCACGTCGCCAACCCCTTCGTCATAAAAAGAAAGACCTTACGGCCCTTCAATTTACGCACTTAAAACTTTACGACCTCTCTTACGGCGACGAGCCAAAACCTTACGGCCGGAAGACGTCTGCATTCTCTTGCGGAAGCCGTGAACGCGACTGCGCTGACGCTTCTTCGGTTGGAATGTCATCTTGCTCATGCATTTCACCTCCAATTTAAGAAAAACATACAGAGTATATAGATCCACTAGCAGAATTGTCAAGAAGTCCACGTTTGAAAGAGTGCGAGCAAGTGGAATTTCTCCCGCTCACGCAAGAAATATTCGTAGGCGAGATCTCGTTCTGCCCGGGTGTTGAAGAGGGCAAAAAAAGCACTCCCACTCCCCGTCATAGCGGAATAAAAAGCACTACTTTTCGCGAGCGCCTCGTTAAGATTGCGCCATGCCCGATCCTCTCTGGAGATCAAGTTATAGAAATCATTCGAGCCATACGCATAAAGGCGCTTGGACAACAAATCCAACTCAGCCCGATAATCCGCTTCATGGGCCAAGCGGTAGGGTGCGAGGAGTGAATCATCCAAACTCGCTCGGCCGTAATGTTTGCGCCAGAGCTGATAGTACTCTTGCCAACTCTCGACAAAACTCATCGCCGCCAACTTCGAAGACATGAAACTCTGCTGAGCCACCTGTGGCCCATGCTTGCTACGCTCGAGGTCAATCTTCGCATAGGCCTGGGCGGTCGAGACACTAAAGTGAGGTTTAAGGATGAGACACGGGATTCTCGAACTAGCCATTTGCACTCGAAGCTTCTCCCCAATGCCTTCGCAGATCGCCGTCCCGCCCTGCATACAAAAGGGAATATCCGCGCCAATTTCACTCGCGAACTTCAAGAGTTCTGAACGTCCCATATAAGGAAAGCGACGATTTAGTTCCCAAAGAAGTGCTGCGGCATCTGCAGAGGCCCCACCAAGGCCAGCTTCACTCGGGATCATCTTGAGCAATAAGAGTTCCATCCGCTGCCCCAAGAGCAAGGATCGCATTGATTCAGGCATCGCATGGAAATAAGCTTCAAGCAAACGCGAGAGAATATTTGAGCCGCCGGCTTCGAGTTTAATGCCTGGCGAATAGACCGCGAAGTCTATGCTCAGGCCTTTGATCGCAGCCGGGCTCCACGTGAAGCGATCATAACAATAGGATTTGGCATCAATTACAGCATCAGCTAGACCTGCCATCTCTAAGTAGGCCTGAAAATCGCTTTCCTCTGCCAAGAGCCGCTCCTCGCCCCCTCGAGCTTCAGAAGAGAGTTGGAAGAGGATGTAGTCGGAGAGGGCTATCGCCTGCATCAGTGAGAAGATCTGATGGTAGCCATCCTTTCGCTGTTCGAGGACATGGAGATTAAGATTAATCTTCGCCATCGCCCGCAATCTACTGATCGCCATTTTATTGCTCCAAAAAAATAGAGGGGCCGCAGCCCCTCCGGTTCAAATCGCGATTACTCTTCACTCGCCGACTCGAGAGATCCCGCATGAGGGCCAACTTCGAGTTCGACGACCTGAGTCAGCACATCGATGTAACTAAAGGAAACCATCTCAGTCTTACGAGGGGCTTTTAAATCTCCGTGGGTTCGACGTTGAATGCAACGAACCATAAAGACTTTTGGATAGCACTTCTCGAGGATTCCTTCGCGAACGACTGTGCGCCGGCGACCGCCATTAGTCGTGAGACGCACCTTATGTCCTAAGCAGTGCTCGATCTCGCGCCGACAGGCTTCCAAATCACTTTTAATTATCACTGAGCAAGAGCCTCCAACTTAATATTTACAACTATGTTACCAGAGCTTCGAACTCTTGTCAAAATCAGGAAAGTATGATAGGTCAGAATTCTTCATCTCCGCCGAAGCCCTCCCCATAGACCTCTCGCGTATCGACGACGAATACAAAGGCACGCTCATCAATCATCTTAACAATGGTTCTGAGCTTGGGAACCTGCTCATGGGCAAGAACACAACAAAGCATGCTCCGATCCTGATCCGAGTACATCCCGCGGGCGCTAATCGAAGTCACGCCGCGGTCGAGGTTTTCCATGAGAAGACGGGCGATGTCTTTGTTATGATCCGATATAACATAGGCGACCCGCTTGTAGTTAAAGCCCTCGATGACGAAGTCCATACAGGCCCCCGTGATGACCATAGCCATCGCAGAGTAGAGTCCCAGCTTAATCTGACCTGGCTGACGCTGCTGGTAACAAATCGCCGACGCAAGGATAATCAGTACGTCCATGACGATGATTACCTGAGCTACGGACAGACGACGATTAATCCTACGGTAGACGATGGCGAGAATATCTGTTCCACC
>JAUNVS010000009.1:0-357 GCA_030537565.1 Eubacteriales bacterium
AATTAATGAAGTTCATCGGAGGCATACCAATAAAGCCCGCGACAAAGGTATTCACTGGATGCATATAGAGCGTCGTAGGGTCATCAACCTGCTGGATGAAGCCGTCTTTCATAACAACAATACGAGTCCCCATCGTCATCGCTTCAGTCTGGTCATGGGTGACGTAGATCATCGTCGTCGCTAGGCGCTGATGGAGTTTCGTAATCTCGACACGCATCTGAACACGAAGCTTAGCATCAAGGTTGGAGAGCGGCTCGTCCATCAGGAAGACCTTTGGATCACGAACAATCGCACGACCGAGGGCAACACGCTGACGCTGACCACCAGATAGGGCCTTTGGCTTACGTTCAAGGAGAT
>JAUNVS010000009.1:367-7499 GCA_030537565.1 Eubacteriales bacterium
TGCTCGATCTCAAGGATCTTCGCAGCCTCATTAACGCGACGCTTAATCTCATCCTTAGGCGTCTTACGAAGCTTGAGGCCGAACGCCATATTGTCGTAGACCGTCATATGGGGGTAGAGAGCGTAATTCTGGAAAACCATGGCAATATCACGATCTTTTGGCTGAACATCGTTTACCAACTTATCGTCGATATAGATCTGTCCATCGGAAATTTCCTCGAGACCAGCAATCATGCGCAGCGTAGTCGACTTTCCACACCCTGAGGGGCCTACGAGAATAATAAACTCTTTATCCTGAATGTCTAAATTAAAATCCGAAACGGCAACGACGCCCCCATCGTAGCGTTTATATACATTTTTTAAAATAACGTTTGCCATAGTATTCCTCCCAATTTCGGGGGCGATGTGGCCTCCGACTTAATGAGGTAACTATACCATGTGGCACCCGTGCTCTCCATTTACAAGTTATTAGAATTTATTCGCACGTTTTTTGCACTTTGACAAAGCTTTTGTCAATTTCAACATCTTCCGCTCAAAATTTTAGTTAGTTCTTCCTATTGATTTTTCGTATCATTTGACTTGCCTCAAACACCCTATCAATTCGCGCCTCACCAATAGCGTGCAATTATTTTTAAGCCCTCATCGTATTCTCCACTTAAAAGAATTCGATCTCCTGCTGCGCACGTTCGATCGCATAGAGTTTCTGATTTTTAAAATACACACGAGGCACACGTGGGCTTATGCGACAGGCCAGCTCATATACAATCGTCGAATCATAAGTCGCCAATTCCGCTAGACTAGTTCCCTCATCACCAAAAAGCAAAACCTCATCGGAAACTGAAATCAGACTCTCTAAATTTGCAGAGACCATACATGCATCCATGCATACTCGCCCGACAACAGGAAGTGCTTCACCCGTAGAGAGGTGAACACGAGCTCGATTGCCGAAGCTGCGCGCATAACCATCAGCATAACCACAGGCTAGTGTTGCAATTTTTTCACGAACCGGACTGCGATAGCTAGCCCCATAGCTCACCGTCGTTCCCGCGGGAACTTCTTTAACATGGACCACCTCCGTTTTGAAAGCAGCAATCGGCGATAATCCTGGGGAAAATTTCTCACACGCATCAGGAAGAAGACCATATAGGATCAATCCCGGACGATATAAGTCAAGTGTCTTGCTCGCATGCCGCAAGCAAAATGCCGAATTCGAACAGTGCCGCAAACGCGCACGTCCATCGCTCCTGTCGAGTCGACGGCAGAAGTCTTCGAAGCGCTCATAAGCAGCTAGCGTCTCCACATCAGCGGCTTCAAGATCGGCCATCGGGAAGTGGGTCATGTACGCTTCGATATCGAGACCCTCCAAACTCAAAATGGCCCGGGCCTCAGAAAAACTCTGCTCAGATGCATCATCCACCGCCAGTCCAATTCGTCCCATTCCAGAGTCCAATGCCAAGTGACACGTTAAAACATGCCCTCGAGCTCGCGCCAGATCTGCTAAGGCCTCAGCCTCCTGGTATCGAGCAATAATCGGGATAATGCCGTGTTCGAAGAGTTCGGGATAATATGCAGGTGAGGTCAGTGAGAGGACCTCGATCGGTAAATTAAGACCAAGTTCAGCGATTTCAGCCGCTTCCTGAGCGGTCGCCACGGCGAAACGCTCTACCAAACCTGCCTCGGCCATCGTTTTAGCAATAACGCGAGCGCCATGGCCATAGGCATTGGCTTTCACCACTGCAGTTAGGGCTTTTGTTCCCTCCTGGGTACTGCGGATAAAACGGAGGTTATCGAGGAGTCGATCGAGGTCGATTTCGAGCCACGACCGTGCAAGTTTGAGTTGCTGCCGTGTTGCTAGAGTCAATCGTTGCATGATTCTTCTTTCTCTATGAATTCCCGATCTTCAAGACGGCGGAATAGTTCTGGGAAACAAGCAATTAGATCCTGTGGAAGTAGGCTGCGGCTACCGAGACTAGGCATCAGTAGATCGGCTGCGCGACCATGGAGGTATACAGCAGCAACAACCGCCCGCCAATCCGAGGGTCGCTGGGCGAGAAGTCCCAGCATCAGTCCTGCGAGAACATCCCCAGAGCCGCCCTTTGATAAGCCACTATTACCACTCTCATTCAAATACATCCGCAGCTCACCACCACTAGCTGGGAATGCAATCACTGTAGCCGCCCCTTTTAATACAAGGATAGAAGGATATTTCCGCACAAAACTCTCCGCTTGTTCCAGACGAGTCTTCTCACTCAAGTCTGGAGCAAGTCGAGCAAACTCCCCTGGATGTGGGGTTAGGACAACAGGCATATGCTGAGTCTTAGCACGCATAGCGCTCAGTTTCCGGAAACGCTCCATATCCATACTAATCAGATTCAATGCGTCAGCATCTAAAATCAGGCTGCGACAGTGAATCATCGCGGCTTCAATCAGAGGCCAAAGCGAATCATTTGAGCCAAGTCCTGGTCCAATTAAACAGCCCTCGGACAATTTAAGATCTGAAATGACATCATCACACAGTTCACTGCCCACCTCATCATACGAACGCAGCATAAGCTCAGGGAGCTTGGCCATATATTGCATCGCCAAGCCCTCATCAGCCATTGCTCGCAAACGTCCTATCCCTGATCGCAAAGCCGCCTCGGCAGCCATCAGGGCAGCACCGGGCATTTCTACACTGCCGGCGATTAAAAAACCATTTCCGTATAATCCCTTATGTCCATCGCGAGCTCGAGCCCACTTAAGACTTCGGATAAAATCCTCATCAGTTACGCGCAGAAAATACTCATCGTAGGATTGCATAAATCGCTGTAAAACAGCCCGAGGCAGCCCTAGATTGGCAGTGATGATGCGACCAGCATAATTTCGTCCAGGATAGCTAAATACCCCTGTCTTCGGATAAACAAAGGAGAGGGTGACATCAGCTTCAACGGCAAGTTCACAAACCGCCCCGGTCGTAGCATCGACACCAGAGGGAATGTCGATCGAAATAATCTGGCACCCCATATTTCGTCCTCGATTGAGCGTCTCAAATACTTGTTTCCACTCATCACTGAGACCGCGCTCCGGTTCGAATCCGGATCCGAGAAGCCCATCGATTAAAACCATCTGGGCCTCTGGCTTGAATCGCTCGGCTCGTTCAAAACTGAGGTTCATGCACTTGCAGATCTTGCGCATCCGCATTGCGGGACTATCGACCCCAACCGCCTCTCGAGCACTACGGCTCTCACAGATCGTCACATGTTTAAAAAAACCGGACGCCAGACGGGCTGCAGCATACGCGTCACCACCATTATTACCTGGTCCCGTAAAAAAAATGAGTTCCTTCGACTCATCGACCTCATCGATCAAATAGCGTAAAATTGCATGAGCCGCTGCCTCCATGAGCAAATCGATCGTTATCCCCGCCTCATGGACTAGATAATGATCAAGAGCGACTTGCTGTTTTCGATTAAGCGTAAACATCGACGCTACCTTTCATCCATAAATACCGTGAAACGGATTAAGTCCCTTTACTCAATCCTATAAGGAGAATACGAGTATACCGCTGATGATCAGACCTGCGCCCAGAAGTCTCTGCCACGATAGCCTTTCTTTGAAGAACAAGCGACCGAGGAAAAGCACAAATATATAGCTGGAAGAAGCAATGACTGGCCCCCACTTATAATTAACCTCACGAAAAGCAAGGATATTCATCAGCACAGAAAAACCCATCAAAGCATAACCGAGGATGACCTTCGTATTTAAGTACGCTTGCCACCATTTTTGATATTTACGATTGGCGGCAAACTTGAGCAAGATTTGGGAAACGGCGACGGCCAGCGCTGCCATGGCCATCAGATATTCTGGAGCGAACGTCGGCATCTTAATCATGCCCCCCGACTTCAAAATCATCGCCATATTCGGTAGGCGGAGGTGCACAAACGTTTATTAACACTACACCCGAAAAAATCAGGGCTACGCCCAGACAATTCTTCCACGTCAAATTTTCATGGAAAAGGAAATGAGAAGCGAGCATCGACCAAAAAATGGAGGTAGACTTCGATAAATAGGCCAATGAAAGATCTAGACGGCTCAAAACTCTCTGCCAAAAGAAAGCATAACAAGCGAGGAGGAGAAGAGCCGCAAAGAGTGGCAATAGGGTTGCAAACGAAAAAACGCCGTGCAACTTCAACGCATTTCCCGTAACCTTTGTCAAGAGATCCGAGGCAGCAAATACGAGAACAAGCAGCTGTAGGTAAATGATCTCACGCAGGGGCAAATCCGAAATCTCCTTCTAAAACCGTTAAACCTCAAAAGCGATTTTTCATCAGACGCTTAAAGTAATGATAAGGAAAAAATCCTGCCGCCAATAATATAGCAGCAGGATTCGAAATGCAAAAGTCGGCCTCAATTTAAAGGTATCGATGGAAATCCGTAAACATGAAATCAATATCGACGTTTGTCTGAATTCCCTTAACCTTTCCCTTCTCCGAAGCCTGCCAGAACTCTGTCTGGTATCTGGGCTTATCGGCCCAGTGTGCAAGCCATATATCGTACTCATTGCGAATGTTGTACTCGAGCTTTTGATTCAGCCAGCTTGGATTTGTGTAAACCATGGGCTTATATCCCTGCGACTTCACCTCATTACAGAAGGCGCGAATCAAATCCGAACGTCCCTGACGACTCGGCACTGCATTTTCAATCGTCTTATCTTCAATATCGTAGACCAGTGGAAGATCCAACTTGTGTCCTCTCAGAAGCGAAGCGGCATAGCGAGCTTCCTCACGAGCCTCCTCTGGCGTTTTGGCATACGAGTAGACATAGACACCGACTTTTAGACCTACGCGCTTGGCTTCACGAATGTTCTCAAAGAAGTGCGTATCCGTTGAAGTGGCGTAACCAGAACGAATGAATACGAAGTCAACTCCATCTCTCTTCACCTCATCAAAGTTAATCTTACCCTGATGCGCACTGATATCGATTCCCTTTGCTTTCGCATTAATTCGACTACCATAGCTACCATTGACATAGGCTCCGCCAACTTTTTCATACGGCTTGGCAATACTTGTATCATTGAAGAAATAGTATTCCTTACCCGAAACATGCTGCCACCCATCATTGAAGAGAACGTGACCATCGTACTTATCGATCGGGATAATGCGCCCGTTGACATTGAGGCTGGTGGTGATAACTCGGCCATCGCTACCTGCGAGGTACAGTCGCCCATTCTTCTCACAGCGTTCATAAGCCATGTACTGCTGCTGGCTCACACTAATCGTCGGCCCAGCGACAAAATTACCTGTTTTATTAACTAAATAACCACCCTTTGTAAACTGCTTCAACTCGCCATTGATCCGATAACGACCATCTCTATAGACGTTTCCACCAACCGGTTGATTATTCATCAAGCGAACCGGCTTGGCAAAGGTCCGTGCGCCATTGGTAAAATTCACATACTCGTTATTCGCAAGATCGCCACTAGGCGTAAAAGCGAAGTAATCATCTTTCCCGAAACGATAGATACCATCCTTTACGGGTGTCCCCGCGTCACCACTACCAAAGGAGTAGCGACCATTGCTCTTCTTCACCCACTCATTACGGGCCAAGAAACCTTTGGTATTAAAGAGGTACTGTTTCTGCGTACGAGCATCCTGATAGATCTCTGAGTGTCGAACATTCCCCCCCGTGGGACGGTTGCGATAAGTCCGAATATCAGTTGTCAAAACCTTTCGCCCACCAGACATCGCCAGCCAGGTATTCTTCGCCAGCTCACCGTTTTTATTAAAGGCATATAGGTCTTTATTGATCTTGTAGACCCCGGCCACGAGCGGCGTTCCATCCATTCCCGAGCCAAAAGCAAAGCTGCCATTTTTCTTCTTGACCCACTGGTTCTGTGCAATAAAGCCATTCGCATTAATCAAATGCGTCTTCTGGCCGTCGACAATCACGGTATTGGCGAAGGTGTTACTCTCAGGAATTCCTTTGTGGCTCTTAACGACTTTCGTGCGAACTTTATGCTTCCCATATGCGAGCATCTTATTGTTCGCAAGCTGACCCTGATTATTAAATGCGTAGATTTTGTCCTTAATCTTATAAACGCCATTTGACAAAGGCGCGCCATTATTGCCTTGGCCAAAGACGAAAACTCCGTCTTTCAACTGGACCCACTGATTCTTAGCAATATAACCACGTGCATTAAATACGTGCTTCTGCTTCGTTTTTTGATCCAAGTAGACCTCTTGCTGATAGAGATTACTTTTTGAGGGTTTAATCGAGTTAGGCTTAAGCTCAAGTTTCTTGGCAAGAACATAATCTCGACCATTATTGACCTGTGCCCAAGAGTTATCGACCAGTCGACCTGTTTTGTCAAAGGCATAAAGCTGGTGGTCAATCTGTGCGACACCGTCTTTAATAATAATTCCAGCCTCACCATTAGCAAAGACCAGGGATTTATCCGATTTTAGCTGAATCCACTGATTGTGACCAAGATAACCACTAGCCGTGAAACCGTAAGTGAGCCCATTCTCCGCAGTATAAAGCTCAGCAGCGTAGACATTACTCGTCATTGGCACGCTCGAATTACTCTGAACGGGCTTTGCCAATGCATAGCGGAGAATTCCATCCTGAACAAATTTTAGCCACTTATTATTGGCGAGACGCCCCTGATCATCAAAGACAAAACGTGTATCTCCGATCGTATAAACGCCACCCTTCAAATAGCCATTCTTCTGAGCGTAGCGCCAGCTCTGCGTCTTCTCATCGAAAGTCCAGCCATCTTTAAGACTGCGCTCACCAGAGCGATCCCCTGTCGTGCTTTCATCGTAAATCAGTCGATCGAGAAGCTCCTGACCTGTGAGAAGATCGAGGTCATAGACCACACCATCATCATCACGAGATTCGATATTGACAATCGAATCTTCCTCTGCTGGCGAATCGGCCTCATCGCTCGCTGCAGAGTGATTCTGAGCTTGCCACGTGTTCATTTGACGATAGCTAGTCGCCGTATCAGCCACACTTGTCATCCCCTGAGCATAAGAATTAACGCCGTAGGATTGAGCCTGCAAGCCAAATTCGAGCTGGTTTGTCTGATCACTTGCGGTATGACGATGGGCATCATACTGCATTTCAACATTAATTGTATTCGGGACAGTAGA
>JAUNVS010000009.1:7509-42423 GCA_030537565.1 Eubacteriales bacterium
TCCACGGCATCTGATTCCGACGTTACAGGAGGCGTTGCAGCTGCTTGGGTTTCGACCACATCAGACTGAGAGCTTATCGCTTCAGCAGCACGTCCAGCATCCGGCGTCTCTACAGCTTCATCGCCAACCTCAACCTCATCCACCACAGGATTTATCTCAGTTAGAGCATTATCATCCTGTGCCGTGCTCGAAGTCGTCAAATCTGTGGATTCAAGTGGGATAAGCGTTTCATTGCTCTCCTGCGAATCCGCATCAGAACTCGCCGCATCGACCCCAGTCTCATCGAGGATCTCACCGGGCTTAGCCATGCGGTCTGGATAGTATTGTGTGTGTTCAGGAAGCTCAACATCCTTCAGTGACTCAGATGAGGTATTTAAAGCGGCTTCGCTCTCTGCAACAGGCTCTGCGAGCGCCTGCGCATCAGTCTCCACGACCGTCTCTGCATCAGTCCCCAAAGCCGCCTGCTTATTGGACTTTGCAAGTGCCTGCTCATCAGTACTAAGCTCCGTCTTATCTGTCTGAGGGGCTAGTTCCGTCTCACGCACTTCACTCGAGCTTGACTCAAGCTGGCCGTTTTCGGCCAACACTTCGTCTCCACTCTGAGAAACCTCTGCAAGTTGTTTGGCATCTTCACGACGCTGTAGTTCAGCCTTTGCTTCAGCAAGAGTTGGATCCTCTTCATTTTGCTTAGTTGGATTCACAGCCTTATTCCCCGGTACTTTTCCCGGATCAGTCTTCGGCTGAGCCTCTAGCGCCTGAATCTCCGTTCCTGCATAAAACATGACACTAGCTAGTATCGTTGCCGTATACAGTTTAAATGGCTTCATCGGATCGTACCTCCTATGGAATCTCTAGATTCCGTGTTGATTTCACAACAGTGACATTTGTTGCAATAGCATTACATCTTGTCGAAATTTACGAAATAAGCATAACTTAGTCAAATGAACATTCTGTGAATGGGAGGCTAAAAGTATTTTGGAAGGAGACAACAAAA
Organism: Eubacteriales bacterium; assembly: GCA_030537565.1. Taxonomy (GTDB): domain Bacteria; phylum Bacillota; class Clostridia; order Saccharofermentanales; family Fastidiosipilaceae; genus JAUNVS01. Next base: position 8,504 of record JAUNVS010000009.1, read on the forward strand.
TAGCCCAAGCCTAGTAATTAGGCGCGGGCTATTAGTTATTGTGCATGTAAATTAGAGTGCTTGTTTTAAGAAGGCCTCGAGTTCTTCGTAAGGACGAGCACCTGTAATTCTCTGCAAAACCTCTCCGTTTTTAAATAAAATCAAAGTCGGAATCGATGAGACGTGATACTGAAAAGCGAGCTCACTCTGCTCATCCACATTGATCTTACCGACCTTCGCACGTCCATCGTAGGCTTCGGCGAGTGTCTCGATTAGTGGGGTGACCATGCGGCAGGGACCACACCACTCGGCCCAAAAGTCAACGAGAACGGGAAGCTCACTCTGCAAGACTTCGCTCTTAAAATTTTCACTGGTAAATGTTTTTGCCATCTTTTCCTCCGGCTAGTAGCATCGCTCAGATGCCTTGATACCTAAATTCTACGTAATTGTGAAGCTCACGACTGTTACAAATACGACAAGATCAACAGTTTTTATCTTCGCTATAATTAAAATCAATCTACAGGAGGTGTCTATGAAGCCTATTAACGTTAACCAGAGCAGTTTATTAAGCCAACTCAGTCCAGAGAAACAACGCAGAATTCTACGCGGGCTCAAACGTCGACTGAAACATTTCGACTACACCCTTGACGATGACGGCCCGACCTACCAACTCCGCAACCTCCTCGTACCCGACCTAATTCTTCCATCTTGCCTTGGAAACTTAAATCGGGAAATGGAAGATTCAAGCAGCCCACTCGACGAGTTGGAAACAGAGCAGCTAGCACGTCTCGAGCGAATCGGGGCACTGAGCTCACGGGTGAAAGTCCAGCTCAGAGATGACGATGCCTTTATGGGGCCTGGTCCTCTGCATGTCTTAAACGCGATAGAAACTTACGGTAATGTTCGTAAAGCGGCGGAGGGCTTAGGAATCTCCTATTCAAAAGTCTGGAAAATTATCGCCCGGCTTGAGGATGCACTCGGCGTAGACATCGTCACTCGCTACCAGGGAGGGCGCGGCGGCGGACACGCACAACTCTCCCGCCAGGGCCAGGCACTTCGAGACTTCTTCAGCCGTTACCAGGCGCGAATGGATGAAATTGCCGAAGAGTATCTGGAAGCGGAATTTCCGTACGAAATTTTCAGTGATGAGCGATAAAATCGAAGCTACAATCGGATAAATCAATAGGTGGATCTGTAGTCGATCCACCTATTGCCATCTAAGGGAATTTTAGTGAATAAATTCGTTTAAAATCGAGATCTCTGGTACAAAGTCCAAATCGATTAAGGGCAGATCCTCACAGATCTGGAGCAATTTTTCAGCATGTGAAATGGTCTCCTCCTCATGAGCGAGCAAAACATTATCAGGGAAGTCTCGTCCATTCTGGACAAAGATCGATTGCTTAAGTTCACCTGCGTGATAACGCTCTAAGTCCGCACTTAATTGCTTCGCAGCAAGTCCTGGGACGAGGAAATACTCATAGGGAACAATCGAATTGAAGAAGTAATCTGCACTCTCCAGATAACTTGGAAAGACTCGCTCTTCCTCCATCTTGATGACAGGCCAGTAATCAAGGGTTGCCAGGGCGCCCGCCCCCCTCTGACTCTGGTCTCGAGAAATCCGTCTCAAAACTCTGTGATCCATTGGTTCCAGCGCCCGCTGAGCCGTCATCAAGGTCGCATACGGCATAATAAATATCCCGTAATACTCTTTTCGATCTAAAAACTGACGCAGAAGTGGGTTAAGTGCATGGAGGCCCTCAACGAGGAGAATTCCATTTTTAGGCAACTGGAGCGTATGTTTAGGGTCCATAACTCGTACCCGCTCTTTCAAATCAAAGAGCGGTAAATTAACACGCTCACCATCGAGAAGACGACGGATATCTCGACTCATTTGTTTAATATCGAGCGTGTCCATCGTTTCATAATTTGGCAGACCGTTATCGGCAAAAAAGGCGGTATTCTCAAGATAATAATCATCCATAGAGAGGAGCGTCGTCTCTCGGCCATAAAAATTAAGGGCAGCAGCTAGACGCTTCGTAAACGTTGTCTTCCCCGACGAAGTCGGTCCTGAGACAAGAATCAATCGTAAATCGTCGTCCCAAGCGGCACGATAAGCGATATGCCTAGTGTGGCGCATAAAACGCTCTTCTGAGCTCTGAGCAAAAGCCCTCAGATGCTGGGCCCCCATCTCGGCGATCAACTCATCCGCATCAAATATTTTCATCTTCCCAAATTCGGCCATAATAGCTCCTCAGTTTCTTTCGGATGCTCTCCATTATACCAAGCTGATTCAAAAACCCCCGTTCAGAACGGCTAGGCTAAGTCCATCAAAAAAAAAGATCCTCCAAAGTGGAGGATCTCATAGAACTAAAATGTACTGGACTTATTTGTCGAAGCGGAAGACATCGCGACCGAGATAACGAGCAGCTTCCCCAAGCTCTTCCTCGATGCGGAGCAACTGATTGTACTTCGCAACACGGTCAATACGGCTAGGCGCACCCGTCTTAATCTGAGCAGCGCCCGTCGCGACAACGAAGTCTGCAATCGTCGTATCCTCAGTTTCACCCGAGCGGTGAGAGACAATCGAGGTATAACCAGCGAGGCGTGCCATCTCCATCGTCTCGATCGTTTCGGTCAGAGTACCGATCTGATTGAGCTTGATGAGGATGGAGTTCGCACAGTTGAGCTCAATTCCCTTAGCGAGACGCTTGCTGTTCGTGACATAGAGGTCATCTCCAACGAGCTGGACGCGCTTGCCAAGCTTCTGATTCAGGAGCTGCCAGCCTTCCCAATCCTCTTCGGCGAAACCATCTTCAAGTGAAATAATCGGATACTTGTCAATCAGCATCGTGAAGTAATCGACAACCTCTTCACGCGTCATCAACTCGCCCGTCTTCCAGAAGTAATACTTACCCTCTTCGCCCTTTTTCTTCGCTTCGTCATAGAGCTCGTTCATGGCAGGGTCCATTGCGATGTGGAAATCTTTGCCAGGTTTGAAACCAGCACTCTCAATCGCTTTTACCAAATACTGGAGGGCCTCTTCGTCGCACTTAAAGTTTGGTGCGAAACCGCCCTCATCACCGACGCTCGTCGAATAACCGTCAGCCTTCAGAAGTTTCTTCAGGGTGTGGAAGACCTCCGAACACCACTGGAGGGCCTGCTTGAAGCTCTCAGCGCCAGTCGGCATGATCATGAACTCCTGCAGGTTAACCGAGTTATCCGCATGCTTACCGCCGTTGATAACATTCATCATCGGAACTGGAAGGATTGTGGCCCCGAGACCACCGAGATACTTGAACAGTGAAACGCGGCTGTGATTGGCTGCCAGCTTGGCGACGGCCAGTGAAACACCGAGAATCGCATTCGCACCGAGCTTCGATTTATTCTCAGTCCCATCGATTTCGAGCATCTTACGATCGATGACAACCTGATCGAAGGCGTTCATACCAATCAGTTCTGGTGCGATGATCTTATTAACATTATCAACCGCCTTAGTAACACCGAGCCCCATATAGCGACTCGAGTCACCATCACGCAATTCGACGGCTTCAAAGGCCCCCGTCGAAGCCCCTGACGGTACTGCCGCACGACCTAAACAGCCACACTCGCTGTAGACGTCAACTTCCACCGTGGGGTTACCTCGCGAATCCATGATTTCGCGGGCGTGAATACGTGCAATTTTGCAGACTTTCATGATCTATCCTCCTTCGTCCGAACTTCTGTTCGGCGATTTATCTAGTGCCTCTATTATAGCTAAATTTTTAGCAATTTCGTAGCGCAAACACCCGTTTTCTTAAATTACTGATGAACAAATTCGGCCCCTCGCTCATCGAGAACTTTGATCTCCTTAACTTCGAGGTAGAGATTGTAATAGTAGCCCTGTGATTCCAAGAACGGGCGTCCGACAATTTCGATCCAATCATTCTTACCAGGCCGTTCCTTAATGTCGTCTGGAAACTTCAGAAGGAAGCCACCCCAACCATCATTTCCACAACAGCCCTTACCGCGTCGATAGATCGTCGGAACCGCTTCCTGGTCGCCGATCGGTAACTCTGCGTACATCCCCTGTACGACAATCGTCCGATCCTCATACTTCTTAAAAGAATAGTAGATATCGGCGATCTGCATCTGAAAGAGCTTCTGTTTAACATAAAGCACATTCTCATCTGGCTCAGGCTGGTATCGAAACGGCGGATCCTCAACATCGGAATTATAACCCCGCAAGGTATTGGGATCGACCTGATCCAGAGGACTAGAATGCTGCCCCGATGTATCGCCTGCCAGCTGATTCTGCGGCGCCTGAATCTGACGGGCCTTGCATCCAGATAAGCAGCCAAGCGCCACTAGCGCACTGATGAAAACTCGCGCTGACTTTGTCATAAAAAATCTCCTAAACCCGTGCCAAAATACGCCGACGCCCGTAAGCGAAGACGAAACAAATTCCGTTGAGCAAGACCACCGAAGCCCCTGGCGGTAAGCCATAGGCGTACGACAAAAGGAGTCCGAGGCTAAAACAGGCCACAGAAATCGTGATCGAAAGTAGAAGCACCGAACGAAAGCGCTGGGCAATTTGGAGGGCCGTCATCGCCGGGAAAACGACCAATGCAGAAATCAATAGCGTCCCGAGAGTACGCATCCCAAGCACAATCGTCGAGCCGGCCAGAAGCGCAAGTAAGGAGCGGTAAACTTCAATATGCATCCCTGAAACCAGTGCGAAATCCTCATCAAAAGTCAAATTAAAGAGTTGCCGATAACAGATCAGATAAACGGCTATCACGAGTAGCATCAGTCCAAGGCCGAGATACATCTCAAACTCAGTTGCAGCAAGAATACTGCCAAACAAATAGTTACAAATATCGGTATTGATCCCGGTCGATAATGATATAAGAAAGACGCCAAAAGCCAGCGTCAGCGAAGAAATCATCGCAATCACGGCATCCCCATGCAGCCCAGAACGTCCCTGTATCCTGAGAATAAAAAACGAGGCAATCAAGGTCGCTGGCATGGCCACGGAAATCGGGGTCCAACCGAACACAGTGGCAACAGCTAGGGCCGCAAACGCAACCTGAGAGAGTCCCTGGCCAATCATCGCATAGCGCTTGAGGACCAATGAAACCCCGAGCAGTGCTGCCGCAACACTGACTGCAAGTCCGAGGACGGCCGCACGGAGCATGAAGGGATATGAAAGCATCTCTTGTAGATAACCCGTCATTTTGCTTCACCTCCTAAGATGGCTCGGCCCCCTCGGAGATGGATCACTTGGTCGACAGAGCGGAATCGGCCTGGATCCTCATGACTTACGAGGACAAGCCCCATGCCTTCTTTATGGATCCGATACAGTTCCTCATCGAGACCATCCTGGGCGGCGCGATCGAGACCAGCATGGGCCTCATCTAGAAAGAGAAATTCGCGTGCGACGAGGAGGGCTCGGGCGAGGAGGACACGGCGTTGTTGACCACCCGAGAGACTGCGAAAGGCTTGAGGTCGCAAGCTAGAGATGTCGAGCCGATCACAAACCGACTCAATCGCCTCTGCGCGCTCACTGCGACTACGGCGCTTCACAAGTCGCTCAGCTGCTCTTAGGATCTCGTCCACGCTAGCGGGAAAGTCTGCTTGGATCTTAGATATCTGTGGCAGATAAGCGATCCCTGCTGGGGGTCTCGTAGCTCGATGAGGAAATTCCCCATCGAGCTGCCACTCAAGACTCCCAGTTTGAATCGGGATCAAACCGAGGATGGCTTTGATGAGGCTGCTTTTTCCAGATCCATTTTCACCAACAATTAAGGTCCAGGATCCTGCTTCCAAACTGAAATTAAGCCCCTCTAAGACTTTTTGCTTACCATAGCCGAGACCGAGGTTACGAGCCTCTACTCGCATGCGAGGGCCTCCTCGAGAACGGGTAGATTGCGCTCCATCAGACTGACATAACTCTCCCCGGCTTCAAACTCTTCACGACTAACGTTATGACAGCTATTGAATTCGAGAACTTTTACGCCGCTAGCGTCTGCGATTGCCTGTGCAATACGCCCTTCATTGAGTTCCATATGAAGCACAACCGGAAGGGACTCTACCTTCGCCTTTTCAACCAGGTAGGCAAGGGTCTGTGCTGAACATTCAGTCTGAGTTGAGCAACCTGGGAAGGCCGCATAGTATTTCAGGCCATAGGCTTCGACGAAATAACGCAGTGGGAAGCGGTCTCCAACGAGTAGTGTTTTGATCTTAGCGCGTGAAACGAGATCCTCGAACTTCTGGTCAAGCGCATGAATCTCCTTTTGATAGGCCTTAGCATTCGCTTCAAATTCGCTTGCATGACTGGGATCCAGTTCAGCCATTCGCTCTGCAATCCGAGCAACGATTACTTCAGCATTCTTGGGGGATACCCAGACGTGCTCATCGACTTCGTGCTCGTGATCGTGCTCGGCCTCTTCATGATGATGGTGATGGTGATGATGCTCATGCTCCGTCTCATCCATCCCTTCGACAATCTCCTCGTCGAGAGTCTCGACCATCTCAGTCATCCGATAAACCTGTATCGGCTTCTCAAGATTTGAACGTAGCGCCAGCTGATCAATCCACTGCTCATTTTCCCCGCCAGCACAGAGAAGCAAATCCCCTGCCAGAATGTTTTTCATATCTTCGGGAGTCGGTTCAAAGGCATGACTCTCTGCACCAGGTTTTAGGAGCAGCTCAACGTCGGCCACATCCCCAGCCACGTGCTTCGCAAAATCATAACTTGGGAAGTTACTACAATAGACTTTAAGTCGCTTCGCTTCATCGGCATGACTCTGCATTAGTGCGCCCATAAATACGCGACTAAAGACGAAACTCGTAGCTAAAGCGAACAGTACAAAACTCTTTCTTTTCATGACAAATAATCTTTCTAGCATCGCATTGGTGAGACATTTTATTCACCAAAGACATCCAACACATCTCCGACACAAAATCAATTATTCATGCGAACGCCTAGCTCGACTGGACTTAGTGGGCGCTCCTGACGAGGAAGCTCAAGCAACGCTTTGATAAAAAAGACAAGAAAAAGCGTCCCTAAGAACTCTGTCCCCGTCGGGTACCAGTGGCCCTGCTCCGTCGCCCAAATTTTCGAGAAAGATTCAAGATTTTCACAAGCTGTACAGTGTCCTGGCAGATGCGCATGATGTGTCGCTCGAAGCTGAGAAATCGGGCGAACCGCCACAAGGCTAAATAAGAGGATGGAAACAAATACCCCCAGCACAGTTCGACGAAAACGCTTAAGTTGCATAGTTCCCCTCCCCTCTAAGAACGCGCTCATCTAAGCAAGTAGTGGCTAAAAGTTCAAGTGTTTTATGTAAACATGACAAGAATCTGTCATCAAATCGTCAAAGTCGAAGGTCACCTGCTTTCGCTATAATGGCACAGATGGTTTTTATAAAGGAGGCCCAAATGAGTTACGCAAACGTCCTCGGTTTCGATGCCGATAAGTATCTTCAAGAGCAGAGCCGCTTCATTACCGAACGAGCCGAGCGCTATGACAAATTGTATCTCGAAGTTGGAGGTAAGCTTCTCGACGACCTCCATGCGATGCGCGTACTACCAGGCTTCGTACCAGACATGAAGATGCGGGTTCTCCAGAAGATGCAGGACCGCTGCGAGGTAATCATTTGCATCTATGCCCAGGACATCGAAGAGAATAAGATTCGCGGTGACTACGGAATCACCTACGATGCAGATGTTTTTCGCATGATTGATGAATTTCTCCGGCATGGCCTCAAGTTAGCTGGAGTCGTGATCACCCGCTATGCAGAGCAGCCTCAGAGTAAGATTTTTATCCAACGTCTTGAACGACGAGGCATTCGGGTCTACACCCACGGAGCCACCCAGGGCTACCCCACCGACATTGATACCATTTGTTCCGACGAGGGCTACGGTAAAAATTCGTACATTGAGACGGAGCGTCCGATTGTTGTCATAACGGCACCGGGGCCAAATAGTGGCAAACTCGCCACCGCTCTTTGCCAGCTCTATCACGATACGAAGAAGGGTCTAAACGCAGGTTACTCGAAGTTTGAAACATTTCCTATCTGGAATCTACCGTTGAAACACCCCGTTAATATTGCCTATGAGGCAGCGACCGCGGACCTCCAAGATGTCAACATGATCGACCCCTATCATCTCGAGGCCTGCAATGAGAACTCCGTCAACTATAACCGAGACGTCGAAGCTTACCCGCTGCTACGCCGGATCCTCACTCGGATCCGCGGGCGGGAATCTGAGTATCGCTCGCCAACTGAGATGGGCGTTAACCGAGCTGGCTTTGCGATCATTGATGATGAGATCTGTCGCCAAGCGGCTATCCAGGAAATCATTCGCCGCTATTTCCAAGTTCTAATTAATTACAAGCTCGGACTTGGGAGCGAGAAAACAGTGACGCGCTGTAAGCTTTTAATGGAAGACCTAAATCTAAGCGAGGACATGCGCGCTGCCATTGAACCTGCACGCGACTACCAGCGTCGATTGCAAGCCCTCGATGAGACCACTGATTTACGCCCCTGTGCAGCCATTGAACTTCCAGATGGACGAATTGTCACGGGACGTCAGAGTACGACTATGACTGCGGTGTCTGCGATGTTGCTAAATGCCTTAAAAGCGATTGCTGGCATCGACGATGCACTCCACCTCCTCTCCCCAGTGGTCCTCGAGCCGATGCTGGATTTAAAGGGTGCGAAGCTCCATCAATCCGAAGAACCCCTCGATGCAAAAGAGGTGCTTATGGCGCTCGCAGTTTCAGCCTCTACGAATACGACCTCTGCTCTCGCGATGACCGCCCTGCCCGGTCTCTTTTCCTCACAAGTTCACTGTACTTCGATTCCGAGTAAGAGTGATAAACGTATTCTCAGCCGCCTGGGAATCGACTGTAGTGCGGATCCCTATCTATCGAGCACCAAGATTTACTTTGAACTCTGATCGAGATGCGTTCCATGCTTAAATAGCCACTGGACTCTGACTTAGGAGTTTTATATGAAACAGTTAAAACAATTAACGGCCGCCTTTTCTGCTGATGATCGTGATTCAGAGCCCATTCTCGCTCTGAATCCAGCGGCTGAAGCGCTGTTATCGGGCGCAAGTAATCCTGAAATTGAACTAGTTGCCCAAGACTCACGCCGCTGTACGAACAAATCAATCTTTGTTGCGATACGAGGTTTCGATCACGACGGTCATAAATATCTGCGTCAAGCGGCAGAACATGGGGCAGTGGCCGCTTTTGTCGAAGAATTCGATGAGAGTTTGCCCGAACTTGCCCAAATAAAAACGGAGGATAGCCGACTTGCATTTGCAGTCCTCTCGCGAAGCTTTTTCGACGACCCCAGTCGCGAGCTCCACCTGACTGGAATTACGGGCTCTAATGGGAAGACGAGCACCTCCCTCTTTCTACGTTCGATCCATACTGCAGCTGCTTATGAGACTGGACTCATTGGCACCGTGGTCTACGCCTCGAAAACGCAGGAAATCGAAGCGAAATTGACGACCCCTGATGCTTGGGTGCTGCAGGGGCTCTTCCGTCAGATGATCGATGAGGGCATGGATCATGCGATTATGGAGTCCTCGAGCATCGGTCAGCATCAGCAGCGTGACCGCGGCTGCGATTACGATGTCATCGCCCTCATCAACCTCAGCCACGAACACATCGACTATCACGGAAGCTACGAAGCGTACATCGACGCTAAGATGAAGATCCTCGAACGTGCGAAGCCAGAAGCGATTTGTATATTGAATGCCGATAACGCCGACGTTATGCGCCAGCGCCCACGCTGTCATGCAGAAGTTTTCACCTTTGGCGCTTCGAATGGAGCAGATATCCGAGTCCGCGATCTCGACTTATCAAAGGGCTACGCCCATTTTTATATTGATTTCAGTGAGCGGATTGTTGAACGCTTCAAACTCAGCGAGGACGAACGAAGCCTCGAAGTGCAACTAGCCGTCCCTGGTGAACATTCTGTATACAATGCACTGGCCGCCACAGGCATGGCCCTCGCATCGAAGATCCGTCCAGCTACCATCCGTCGCGGTCTCGAGACCTACCTCGGTGTCGAGCGACGCTTCCAGGAGGTCTTCGATGGGAATTTTGAGGGTGCAGATTTTCGAATCTTCGACGACCACTTCTCAAACCAGGAGAACATCCGAGTCACGCTAAGCACCTTGTCGAAGATTCAGTATCGGAGACTCCATCTCCTCTTCGCGGTCCGCGGTAAGCGTGGTGCGACCATCGTTCGTGAATCGATTGAAGAAATCGCCAAATGGGCGAAACGTCTCCCCCTCGAAAGCTTCTTCGCAACGACGAGTCAAGATGTCGTCGATCAAGACAACGAGGTCCTCCCCGAAGAACTTGCAGCACTGCATGAGAGCCTCGCGACCTATGGTCTCGAATGCGAAATCTTTGAGGAACTTCGCCCTGCCTTATATGCCATGCTCGATCGAGTTAAATCAGGCGACGTTATTCTCCTCGGCGGTGCCCAGGGAATTGACGCAGGTGCCCGTCTCCTACTTGAAGAACTCGCTCGACGCCATCCAGAATGGGATCGAGAACGTCTGATGGCGCCGATCCGCGATCGTGTCTGTGGTCAGGAACCATGACCCTTTTTCTACAATCTCGGGTTTATGATTTAAAGGATCCAATAATGGATCCTTTTTCTTTGCACTATCTTTGCGCTTGCTTGCAACTTTGCGAACAGCAGGGCATAATTAACAGAATTTAGAGGAAGTTAACGCATTCATTTAGGGAATTTCCCTATGTCGAAGGCTTCGACTTCCTCATAAGAATTTGCGCCCGCCAGCAGTCTTTGTTTGGCCCGCGGAGTAAAAAAGGAGTTTGTCATGCAACGTTTTCAGTCTAAGGTAGGGGTCGTCACTGGTGCCTCCAACGGTATCGGTCTCTTCATCGCTGAAGAATTAGCCGCCCAGGGTATGTCCCTCGGTCTTTTTGATCTGAATCAGGAAGAGCTTGGAAAAGTCAACCAGATGCTCTCTGAGCGTCACCCTGAGGCGAAGTTCCTCCCAATCGTCTGCGATGTTTCAAATCAGGAGCAAGTCAACGCATCGATCCAGGAAGTCGTCGATCAGCTCGGCCGCCTCGACTATCTCGTCAATAACGCTGGCATCAACGGCGAGCAGAAGCACATTGCTGAGTGCAACGATGATATTTTCCGTAAGGTCATGGAGATTGATTTCTACGGCACATATTATTGTCTAAAGGCGGCTCTCAAACACATGGAGCCCGGCTCAGCCATCGTAAACATTGCCTCCATCTTAGGCCTCGTCGCATCCCGTACTCAGGCCGCCTACGTCTCTGCCAAGCACGCCGTTGTCGGCCTCACCCAATCTGCGGCACTCGACCTCTGTGATCGCAACATCCGTGTTAACGGCGTCGCCCCTGGTGCGGTCCTCACACCCATGGTTGAAAAGGCCGCCGATTACCTCGGGCAGGGCGACCGCGAAAAGGGGCTTAAAATTATCGTCGGCCGTAACCCGATGGGCCGTGCAGCGAATGGCAACGAGATTGCCCAAGTCGTCGCCTTCCTCCTCTCGGATGAAGCCTCGTACATGACGGGCCAGATCCTCCGTGCCGACGCCGGCCAGACCATTTCCTTCTCCTAACACTTCCAAGCGACTGTAATTCTTAGAGAGGGCCGTCGGCCCTCTCTTTTTTGCCCCAAGTGATCTGCGGCATAAATGATCATTTGCTATACTGGGCCTCAATTTTGATTCGGGAGGCCATCATGCCGATTAACCTTTGGAAGCTCACCCAAGGCGAGCCCACACTTGAGAAGCTCGCTCAGCGTGCTAAAACGATTCGCCATATCTTTACGGATCTCGATGGTAGTCTCCTCGACGATAAAAAGAACTGCTCTCCAAAAGCCGAGCGTTATATTAATATCCTTCGAAGCGAAGGCATCGGTTTTACCCTCGTCAGTGGTCGAGTTGACCTCCAGATGAGGCATCTTGGGGAACTTTGGCAGATGGAGGGTGCAGCGATCTCCTGTAACGGAGCCCTAATTCGCAACTGGTGCTCGGATACTGCGCTCGTAAGCCATGAGCTCTCGACTCACGCAGCAACTTTGTTGCACCAATATGCCCTCGAAACGGATACTCCCTACCTCATTTATAATCCCTCAGCGATCTACGGGAATTCCAAATCCTCGGCCTTTCAACAGCACTTCCACCAGTACAACCGACGCTATGCCATGTCTTCATTCCCAGCAACACCTGTAATTCAAATGGAGCCGGATACACCTCTACCATCGAAGATCCTGAAGTATAAAATTTTTACAAAAAACACTGAGATGGAGCTAGCGAAGCTCCAAGCACACGGAATCGATCTGACACAATTTTCGATCATCGAATCGGAACGGGGTGCGATCGACTTCGCCGCCCCCGGGGTCTCGAAGGGTCAGGGACTTAGAGAACTGGCAGAAATTGAAAACATCGATTTAAGCGAGTCGATCTATTTCGGTGATGAGTTAAACGATCTCTCCGCCTTCGACGAGGTCGCCCTCAGCTTTGCTCCCAGCAACGCCCATCCGCAGATCATCGCCGCTGCCGACTACCTATGCAGCGATAATAACGATGATGCCTTCGCTAAGCTCCTCGCTATCCTCTGGCCTCAGCTGCAATCGCAATAAAACGGCGGAAAATTTCCAACATCGAATCGTGATGGCGCCAACACATCTCCGGATGGAACTGACAGGCCACGATACCGCGGCTGAGATCTTCAACCGCTTCGAGAACGCCGTCTGGACTATAGCCGACGGCCTCAAGACCGGAACCTGGCTCGAAAAATACCAGGTGGTGAAATGAATTGACCAGGGATTTCGTTCCGAAGATGGCAGCAAAAAAGCTCGACTCGCGATATTCAACGCTGTGGGTCAGATGCCAGGGCAGTGCATCCTGGACGTGCTTCAAAAGCGGTTTCGGACTATAGGAGAGGTCCTGCAGATAGCTGGCCCCAAAATAGGCATTGATCAACTGAAAACCGCGACAGATACCGAGAATCGGCTTCTCCGCAGCGAGGGCCGCCTCGAGGAGGGCACGGTCAAAACGGTCACGCTCAGGCCAGATCTCCTGCAATTTCTCCAATGGCTCCTGCCCATAATCGAGTGGATTGAGATCATGGCCACCGCTTAAAATTAGGCCATCGATTTGCTCGATATAGAGTTTCGCGGCTGCTTCCACATCGCAGTCTTCGAGAACGGGTAAAATCAGCGGTAAGCCCCCTGCTCTCTGAACAGACTGAACATAATTATTGTTCACAGTCGCAAGTGGACAAGCTTCGAAGCCTGGATCGCGATCTGCTGTCTGCGATCCCGATATTCCAATGATCGTCATAGGTCCTCCTGAACAATGGGGTGAGCCACCAAGATGTGGGCAACGGCAATCGAACGATCTGTTGTTTTTATACAACAAAGTACGTTTTATTCTCGCAGACTTCCCCCAAATTGCAATTGATCCAGCGCAAAACGTAGCGCGGGAGATGACTTTTCACCTCCAAACTAAAGGCGTCCCCACTTCTTCATCTGGGAAATAAAGCGGCCCAGTTCGAGATCCCAATAGGAGTAGATATGGGCACCCGTGCCGGCACGATAGACATGTTTGAGCCCGATCTTCTGAAGTTCAGCCGCATAGGAATCGACCAGTGGGAAGAGTGGATCGGACTCACCACAGGTGAGGTAAATGTCGACAGCCTCCTCATCGCTTGACGCGAGACGACTGCGATAATTCCGAGCCAAGTTCCAGAGATCGAGATCTTCGCGTACTCCCGTCTCCAGTTCGGGTAAGCGTCCAGAAATTTCGGCAGCGTAGTCCGCTGACTGATAAAAGGCCGCTCGCCCCTCGGCATCACTCATCAGAGCCGGCGAAAACGCCGCGATCGCCGTATAACGCTCAGGATAAAGAAGCCCTAGGCGCAGAGCACCAAAGCCGCCCATCGAGTTGCCCGCTAGAAAGCGATTTTGACGACCTCTCGCCACTCGAAAACTGACCTCAATTAAATCTGGGAGTTCATAGATGATGTAATCCTCATACTGAGCTCTCCCCCGCTCCGAATTCAAATAGAGGGAATTCTCAGCCGAGGGCATGACCGCCATAAAACCATGCCGCTCTGCAAGGGCTTCAATACGGCTATGATCAAGCCAGCTGTGACGATTTCCCTGATACCCATGTAGTAGATAGAGAACTGGCACACGGCGCTCCACATCCGATAGTCGATAATCCTCGGGACGTGGGCGAACATGGCGACAGTCCTGTGGCTCAGCCTGGGTGGCCGAGCTTACATAGGGTGCACGCGGTTCTGGCAGCACACAGGAAATCTCAACTTGGCGGGCGAGGGCGGTCGAATAAAATTCAAATTCAAGACGGGCCATGAGTAGACACTCCAATTCTTTCTAAATTCGGGTAAAAAGACTTCAAGACCAGCCCTGCGAAGACGATCGCGAGTAGGTCCGTCACCGGATAGACGTAGAAAAAATCACTAAGACTGGGCTTTAGAACGAAGACCGCAAAAGCCGCAAGGGGAATGAGAATCGCAATCTGTCGCAAGAGACTGAGGAAGCTCGCCCAACGCTCTGCACCGAGCGCCTGAAGAAACATCGTCGTCGAATAGTAAAAGGCGAGCAGGGGAAAGACCAGAAGCATATGACGGAAACAGGGGACTCCGACTTGGATCAGCTCAGAATCACTGACAAAAAATGCGAGCAAATCTTCTGTCGCATAAAGCCCTAGGGCATAAAGCGGGAGAATCGAGAGAAGAGAGAGTCCGAGACTGATACGAAAACACTGGCGCACCCGGCAATACTGTCCCGCCCCCTGATTAAAGGCAACAATCGTCTGCATCCCATATGCAAAACCGAGGATGATGACGAAGAAAAACATATAGATTTTCGTCGCGATCGTTAAAACTGAAACGCCAATGACATCCGCGAGGCGAAAGATAAGGCTGTTGAGCGCGGCAATGACAATTGCATCTTCGGACTCGACGATGAAGCTCGGCAGTCCGGCTCGGCTAAGCTGAATAATACGCTGAAAAGAAAAGCGCGCCCGAGCCCTGAGGGCATTTCTGCGCAGGCTTTGATGATACACAACAGCTGCAAAAGCAGCTGAGAGAATCTGGGAAAGGAGGGTAGCATAGGCGGCGCCACGAACCCCCTCATGGAGGTGGACAACGAAGAGGATGTCGAAGATGATGTTGAGAATCGCGCCGAGAGCCATCGAGAAAACGGAGATGTAGATTCGCCCGAGGGCGAGGGTAATGCGCGTCCAGGTATTCGAGAGGCCTAGAAAGAGACTTCCCCAGATGACGATGCCGATGTACTCCTTCGCAGGAGCTGCAATCGTTCCCTTCGCCCCTAAAAGCGGCAAGAGACTATCTCGAAAAAGGAAAATTATGAGGCTGAAGGGCAGGAGATAGACGAAATTAATCGCCGAGGCATGAAAGAGGATATGTCGAGCTTCGCCTCGATCGCCACGCCCAAGCTGAAAAGCCAGTTGATTGGCACTGGCAAAAGCAAACATCAGCGAAAATGCGATGACGAGACGCTGAATCGGAAAGGCACAACCGAGGGCGGCCACTCCTGTAAGACCAATCGCATGACCGACATAATAGGTATCAACCATGTTATAGAGTTCGGAGATAAAATAGGCCCCGATGGCAGGGAGGCTGTAGTGTAATAAGAGCCGAATCAATGGGGCCTGGGTCAAACGATGTTCGAGCTTCACTTTGACCTCACACGCTCCATGGAATTGATCTTCTCCCATTGAATTGCGCCACCTTTTCTTCAAATTTCCACAACAAGAGCATGCATTCTAGGCGCTCGAGTAGGATCGGCCTCATTTTAACAAGGGGTAAAAGCGGCGACAATCGAAGGGGAATCATCGGCAGTTCCTATGTTAAAATATAAGCTTAATATGCCCCGAGGAGGCCGTGAATTGTCGGCAAATAAATTGCGCCTTTATGGCTATAACAACCTGACGAAGAGTCTCTCGTTTAATATCTATGATGTCTGCTATGCGAAGACCCAGAGTGAGAAGCGTGAATATCTCGCTTATATCAACGAAGCCTATAACAGCGAACGTCTGACCGAGATTCTACTGGCGCTCTGTAACGACATCGGTGCCGTCGTCCTCAACCTGTCGAAGCAGGACTATGACCCGATGGGCGCTTCCGTCGACCTCTTAATCGCCGACCACCCCGTCCCCGAGGCCCTCATCGACGCGAGTAATAATCGCGGCAGTCTGCCTAGCCCGTACGCCCTCAATGCCCATCTCGATAAGAGCCACGTTTCGGTGCACACCTTCCCAGAGAGTCACCCGAATGCGCCGATCTCGACCTTCCGCGTCGATATTGACGTCGCCACCTGTGGCCAGATCAGTCCACTTGCGAGTCTCGAACGCCTGATTGCCGCCTTTGAAAGTGACGTCATCTCCATCGATTATCGGATTCGCGGTTTCACCCGTAGCGAAGATGGTCAGATGCATTTTCTGGATCATGAAATTGAATCGATCTGTGACTTCATGGAAGCCGAGACGCTTGCACGCTATGAGATCATCGATCGAAATTATACCAGCGCCTTTCTCTACCACAGTCGCCTGATGAAGCGCGACTTGAAACTTGAAGAATACCTCTTCAAACGCCGCCCCGATTCCCTCAGTAATTCCGAGGCCGCATCGATTGAAGCTCAGCTGCGTCAGGAGATGGCGAAGATTTTTTATGCCGGTTTTGCCGCTGAGTTTTCACACGACTAGAGAGGAGCTCCTCTGATGAGTTTTCCAAAGGATTTTCCCCGCACACAACAATATGAGTCTCCCGCAGGCGCTGGCCACGGTGGCGAGGGCCGCATGCCAGAACGGCTCGTCCTCAAACGGAAGACCCTCGCCGAGGGCCCCCTTCGCCAGATTCCCGATCAAGCGCCAAGCGCCAGCTGCACGGGGCAGCACTATGCACTGGATCAGCGCCGCGCACCGCTCTTCTCTGCACTCGAAGCCTATCGCAAGCGCCGCATCGTCGCCTTTGACGTACCCGGTCATAAGCAGGGACGCGGCAATCCAGAGTTGACCGACTTCCTCGGTGAACGCTGCCTCTCCGTCGACGTCAACTCGATGAAACCACTCGACAACCTGATCCATCCGATCAGTGTCATCCGCGATGCCCAGGCCCTCGCAGCCGACGCCTTCGGAGCTGACCATGCCTTTTTCATGGTCAATGGCACTTCAGGCGCTGTACAGGCAATGGTTTGCTCAACGGTACGAAGCGGTGAGACGATCATCATGCCACGCAACGTCCATCGCAGTGCGATCAATGCCCTCATCCTCTCTGGTGCACTCCCTGTCTACGTCGACCCTGGCATTGACGAAGAACTCGGCATCCCGCTCGGCATGTCTCGCGAAGCAGTCGAAGCCGCCATCCTCGCCCACCCAGAAGCTAAGGCCGTCCTCGTCAACAACCCGACCTACTACGGTGTCTGTGCTGATCTCAAGTCCATCATCGAAATGGCCCATGCCCATGGGATGAAAGTCCTCGTTGATGAAGCCCACGGCACCCACTTTTATTTTGGCAAAGGCCTCCCCCCTGCAGCCATGCACCTCGGCGCTGATATGGCTGCAGTCTCCCTCCATAAAACAGGCGGCTCACTCACGCAGAGCAGCCTCTTGCTCAGTTCTGCTGCAGTCGATGCAAACTACGTCGCCCAGGTAATCAACCTCAGCCAAACCACTTCGGCCTCCTACCTCCTGATGTCGTCGCTCGACATCAGCCGGCGAAACCTCGCCCTCTTCGGAGAGTCGATTTATGAGCGCGTTGTCGAGCTCGCGGATTACGGACGACGGGAGCTGGAATTAATCGGCGGATACCTCCCCTTCTCATCTAAATTCTGCGATGGCGATGCCTTTTTTGCCTTCGATCGCAGCAAGCTCTCCGTCCACACGCGCCAGCTCGGCCTCTCGGGGCTCGAAGTCTACGATATCCTCCGAGACGAATACAGCATCCAAATCGAGTTCGGTGACCTCGGTAATATCCTCGCAGTCCTCTCCGTTGGCGATCGAGCTGCAGCCCTAGAGCGCCTCCTCTCGGCACTAAACGAAATCAAACGCCGCCACCCTGGACGCGAGGCGAGTGAACTGCCCTCTGAATACATCGAACCCTGTCCAAGAATCAGCCCACGCGAAGCTTTTTATGCGGACAAAGAGTCGGTCCGCCTCGAAGACAGCCTCGGCCGGGTGGCCGCTGAATTCGTCATGTGCTACCCCCCAGGCATTCCGATCGTCGCTCCAGGGGAAGAGATCAACGACGAAATTCTCAACTACATCGACTCAGCCCGGCGTCACGGGGCCTCGATGACTGGCCCCCGTGATCACAGCCTCGAATACATCGATGTCCTCAGCGAGGCCACACTGCGAGCGAAACCCTCGAAACTAAGTGGATCTGGATATCGCTTATAATCAGTTTCGCATCTGAGCTGATCTTAGATGAAGAAAGGATTCTCCATGAAAGAACTCTGGTTTAGTGAATATCACTCGCCGAACGTCCGCTTCGATTTTCGCATTAAACGCGAACTCTACAGCGGCGAAAGCGAATACCAGCATATTCATATTTTTGACAGCTATGAATTTGGCCGCGTCCTCGTCCTCGACGGCTGCGTTATGGTCACCGAGCGCGACGAATTCATCTACCACGAAATGCTCGTCCACGTCCCCATGTCCGTCCATCCAGATGTTAAACGCGTCCTCGTCATCGGTGCAGGAGACGGCGGAACCCTAAAACAACTCTGCCGCTATCCCGATATCGAAGCCATCGATCTCGTCGAGATCGATGGGGATGTCATCGACGTCTGCCGGGAATTTCTCCCCCACTTGGCCTCGAGCTTCGACGATCCCCGCGTCGCAATTCACATCACAGACGGACTTCGCTTCGTCCGCCACTGTCAAGACGCTTACGATTTGATCCTCGTCGACTCCACCGATCCCTTTGGTCCAGGCGAAGGACTCTTCACTCGTGAATTCTTCGGGAACTGCTACCACGCCCTCGAAGCGGATGGAATACTCGTCAACCAACACGAGTCCCCCTACTACCGCAGCGATGCCCGTGAAGTGCGAAAAGCCCACGCAAACACGCGAGAGATTTTTGAAATCCAACGCCTCTATCAAGCGCATATTCCGACTTACCCGTCCGGGCACTGGCTCTTCGGCTTTATGTCGAAACACTATCACCCCCTTGATGACTTTGAGGCACAACGTTTCCTAAACCGCGAACTCGTCTGTGACTATTACAATCCGGAACTGCATCGGGGCGCCTTTGCACTTCCCAGCTACGTCCAACGTCTCCTCAACGAAGATGACGATGACGAAAGCGAGGTCTAAGTATGCCGGCAAACTATGAACTGCTCGACTCCCGATTCATGGGCCTCGACGCCCCTTATGAAGAAGCGGACTTCGTCGTCTTCGGAGCCCCTTTTGACTCCACCTGTTCTTTTCGTCCAGGAACGCGTTTTGCCCCTGCCGCCATGCGCCGGGACTTCATCGGGCTCGAGACCTACAGCCCCTACCTCGACCGCGACCTCGCTGACTATAAGATCAGCGACCTCGGTGACCTCGATCTCGCCATCGGTGCACCGAACACATGCATCAAACAGATCTCAGCCTTCGTCACTAAACTGCTCGCAGACAATAAGCGGCCTGTGATGATCGGAGGAGAACACCTCCTCACTCTAGCTACGGTCAAAACCCTCTATG
Source organism: Eubacteriales bacterium (assembly GCA_030537565.1). Lineage (GTDB taxonomy): Bacteria > Bacillota > Clostridia > Saccharofermentanales > Fastidiosipilaceae > JAUNVS01. The sequence goes on from JAUNVS010000009.1 coordinate 28,232, forward strand.
AGAAGTATCCGCAGCTACACCTGATTCAAATGGATGCCCATACAGATCTGCGCGACGACTATCTCGGGCTCAAACTCTCCCATGCCGCCGTAATTCGCCGCTGCCATGAATTTCTCGGCGATGGCCGCATTTACCAGTTTGCGATTCGTTCCGGTGAAAAATCAGAATTTGAATGGGCAAAACAACATACTGACCTACATAAGTTCAGTCTCGACGGTCTCAAAGAAAGTATCGAAGTATTAAAGTCCAAGCAAGTACCAGTCTACTTCACACTCGACCTCGACGTCCTCGACCCTTCAGTCTTCCCCGGAACAGGTACTCCCGAACCCGGCGGCCTCAGCTTCGACGAACTTCGCCGAGCCATCGCCTCGATGGAGGGTCTCAATCTCGTCGGCATGGACCTCATGGAACTCTCGCCACACTATGATGCCTCAGGAGTTTCGACGGCAGTGGCCTGCAAGCTTCTCCGTGAGATGCTCCTCACCTTTGCATAAGTACTGCGCACTTAAAAAGTATGCAAGAAAGGCCCGACCGGGCCTTTTTCTTCATCGCAATCCTCCTCTAATTTCTCGCCTCGACTAGCATCGACCCAGTCCCTGTGCCGTTCATAAAAGGGCATAAAAAGCAGCTCCGAAGAACTGCTTGAAAGCTTGGTTTGTTATTTTGTTGTTAAGCTTGAGCTTCCGCCTCGGCCTTTGCTTTTGCCTCTTCTTCCGCCTTACACTGAGCGCGGAATGCCTCTCTCCTCGCCTCGTTCTTGCGCAACGTCTCGATGTCGAACATCTCAAACCCGCGCGGATATTGAGGCAATAAATCTAAGGCGTACTGGAATGTCGGGAGGTGGTCAAGGTGTTCACCAAGCATGCCCATAAAGACCAATATCCCGTGATCACTTCTCCCTCCTTTAGGATAGATGCTCCACCCATCTTCGTCGTGGATTAAGTAGTCCCAATCCTCCACGTGTTCCTTGACGTAGTCAACTTCTTCTTTCGGGATGTAGATAATGCCAGCGTACACACTTGAGGTCTCATCAATATCCCACGGCTCTACTCGGTCAAAGTCTTCAGGAGGAAGCTCCTGATTATCTCCTCCGAGGAATTCGATTGTCCACAAAACGTCTTCTGGGATCGGTTTATCGAATTCTGTAGTGACTTCGCCTCTGCGCTTCATCTTTGGCTCCATCGAACCAATCCCCCTTTCCATTTAGAAATATCCGCTACCAACATTCACTTAGCTGGAAGCAGATCTCGTGTTTCCCCATACGTTTCAACAACATCATAGATTTTGTTCTCCTCTTTGCAAGTTTTTCCTAAGCAACACTTAAATGATCCAATCCCTGTGCCGTGCACGAAGAACAACAAAAAAGCTGCTCCGGAGAACTGCTTGAAAGATTGGTTTGTTCTTTTGTTGTTAAGCTTAATTCTTCGCTTCGTCTTCAAGTTATGGATCTTCATCATGGAGACTGGTGACATCAAGACCTCATGGCCTGTCATCACTATGACAGATGGCGCGAAAGCGGCTATTCCATCAATTTCAACCCGAAGCGCCCCCTCATAATCTTTGAGGAAGTTATAGATCTGCGCTGCTGCAATACAGTCGCTCAGGATCTTTAATCGTACCTGGATGCTCTAAAACTCCGCCTGGCTGAGCACCGTTTTCGAAAACTTTGCACCATACTTCCCTCAAGCAAGTCCTGTAGCAATGGCATTTCTGGCAAGCTCGACCGGTGAATATCCGATGAGACCATCAAAGCTACGCCCAGGGATGTGCAAGACATCGTGGGACAAGAGTCTCTTTGAAGGCTGCCAACATAGTAGCAATAACACAGTTTTGAGGCTGGATCTCGGTAGACTGAGACACTATCGAGAGGCATGGGTGTTAACGAAAACACCTCCGTACTTGAGTTTCTCGCGACTTCAACATAAGCATTCCCCCAAAGGAGTAGATGCGTCATTAAAGTGTCCCGAAAGACAAAGCTCGTCCTCTCAGGATTAGGTTCGTTATGGAGAAGAACATAGAGCGGATGGCCGTCGGCTTTATCCTTTCCGCCACTAACTGAGAGCAAATAGACAGGCCGTGGCAAACTTGCAAACGCTTCGGCGAGGACTCTGACGCAGACATAGACCGCCGTTATCCGCATAGCAGACCGGGCTGAGACTTCTCGCTATAGAATCGTTCGAGACGAAAAAAAGCCGCTTGGTTTTGCAGCTTGCCTCAGGATTTGAAGATCTTAGAAAAGATGTTCATGGAGGCCTTTCTCGATATGAAAAAAGCACTCACCGTAGCGAGTGCTTTGCTATTAAAAGATGAATGCTCTCGTGCTTAGAATAAGTCAGAATGGCTTCCTGTTGCTACCAAAGACAAAACCAGAACATCGTCTTGTTTGTAGTAGATAAGTAACCAATCTGGCTCGATATGGCACTCTCGATGATCCGACCAGCTACCAGTTAGCGCATGGTCTCGATATTTTTCTGGCAATGGCCGATCATTCGCAAGAACATCAACAACTGCTTCCAACTTTTCAAGTTGTTTTCCCCGCTTTTTAGCAGCTTTAAGCTGTTTGCGAAACTGAGCGGAGTACTTGATCGTCTAGCGTGCCATTAGTCATCCTCGCTCAGAGCTGCAGCAAATGCCTCTCGAGCTGTTGCATACCCATGGACGCTGGGATCCTTAGCGATCTGTTCCGCTTCCAACATAGCAGCAATCGTCTCCCGATTAGGCTGATCCAGATGGATTTGAAAAGGAATTGCGCGTTCTCGAATCGCTTGGCGCACAAAAATATTAAACGCTGTGGAAATGTTCATTCCCATCTCGCTAAATAATTGCTCCGCTTCCTTTTTTATGTCCGCATCCATACGTATGCTAATATTCGTTGTAGGCATATTGCAGCTCCTTTCGTGTGCATTGTATATCGTTTGCACGAATATTGCGAATTTTTATAGTAAGAGTCATCCGCGTGAGTTGGGCCTCGCTAGTTTGTGGTGCTGTTATCTCGAAGTCCGAAAAGATATCGCTCCAGATGCGATTTACTCGAGCAAGAAAGGTCTGATGCATCGAGATGTATAGGCTAGCGATGGGCTTCCCCGTCGTGGGATGCTTCGACAAAAAGACAAAGCGAGAGATGATGTCTTCACACTGTATCCAACGTGCAACACTCATGGCATATTGCTCGATGAGCTGTGGTGAGATCAGAGCCTCACAGCCCCTTACTTTGAGCCAGCCCCAGGTTTTCTCATAGATCTCCTTGGCAAAAAACTCAGAACCACCCTTTCTCTTGACTGAGAAGGCTCGAAGGCTTCAAACGCATGATCGCTTACGCACTCAACGGCAAAATAGACCTCATCGTAAGCAAGTCCGTGTCGCGTTTCGTCCGCAACACCGTCGACAGTCTTACCACCATTCGCCAGCTTAAAGAAAAAGGCTGTGAGTGTTGCTTTGATAAAGAAAACATCTAGACGTTTGACGCCAAAGGTGAGCTGCGAAAAGCGACGGACGCAAAAACCGAACCAAGCTCGTCTCATACAAAATCCTCTGCGGTAACTGTGGCGGATTCTACGGCGCAGTAATTTGGCATGCAGGAAGCAGATACGAAAAGGATTAAAGGTATCTTTCTCTGTTTTTAGTCACACATTGACCTGATCTACCAGCGCTTTTCCCCTTTTCGTACGGCAGCCAGTAGACGTTAAATTATATGGTTAACAGTAGGAAAATAGATTCTTCGTCTAATTGCTTGAGAAGTTTAAATACCTCTAGCTAGAACTTACCTTAGGAGTTGTATCGAGATTTTTGTAACGGAGACTTCTGAACATAGGGATCAAGAGGGGGGGGCTTCCACCAAGCTTTCTATTTTGTCAAAAATTCAAACTTCATTTTTCTCAATTTAAATCTTGACAGCAGACGCCTACTCGCATCATTTTCCTGATAGCGATGTTTATACCTATCGAGCCAAGTGATCGATATATTTCTGGAGAAAAACGGCGGTCCCATCCGCGCTTCCCGCTTTGCCACACGAAGCTCAGTCGCTCGCAGTCAAACGCCGTCACCTACTGCGCACGTGATACAATAAGACACATCACCATTTCGGAGGAAGCTATGTCTAGAGCACTTATGATTGGCGCCGGTGGCGTCGCCTCGGTCGTCGCCCACAAATGTGTTGAAAACTCAGCGGTTTTCAGCGAACTTTGCATTGCGAGTCGCACCCTCGCACGCTGCGAAGCACTTAAAGAAAAACTCGATGGCCGCGGTTGTCAGATCACGACCCGCCAAGTCGACGCCGATGACGTCGAGGCCCTGGTTGCCCTCATCGAGGACTACAAACCTGAGATCGTCATGAACCTCGCCCTACCCTACCAGGATCTGACGATTATGGACGCCTGCCTGCGGACGAAGACCCACTATCTCGACACTGCCAATTATGAGCCGAAGGATACAGCCAAGTTTGAATACTCCTGGCAATGGGCCTATCGTCAGCGTTTTGAAGAAGCGGGCATCTGTGCCATCCTCGGATGCGGTTTTGACCCAGGTGTTACCGGCGTCTTCTCTGCCTATGCCCAGAAACATTATTTCGATAAGATTCGTGAGATTGACATCCTCGACTGCAACGGAGGAGACCACGGCTACCCCTTCGCCACCAATTTCAACCCGGAGATCAATATTCGCGAAGTCAGTGCCAACGGCCGCTACTATGAGAATGGCAAATTCGTCGAAACCCAGCCCATGGAAATTAAGCGTCAGTACAATTTTGCTGAGGTCGGGGAGAAGGATATGTACCTCCTCTACCACGAAGAGCTCGAGAGTCTCGCGAAGAATATCAACGGTATCGAGCGAATTCGCTTCTTCATGACCTTTGGCGAGAGCTACTTGCGCCACCTGAACTGCCTGATTAACGTCGGTATGACTTCCATTGAACCAATAGAATTCCAGGGGCAGCAGATTGTTCCCCTCCAGTTTCTAAAGGCGGTTCTCCCCGACCCCGCAAGCCTCGGACCGCGAACCGTCGGTAAGACCAATATCGGTTGTATCTTTACGGGTGAAAAAGACGGTCAACAGCGCCACCACTACATCTACAATATCTGTGACCACCAGGAGTGCTACCGAGAGACGGGCGCCCAAGCCGTTTCCTATACGACCGGTGTCCCCGCGATGATCGGTGCCTCCCTCCTCCTCCAAGGTCTCTGGTGCAAGCCTGGCGTCTACAACGTCGAGGAATTCGATCCAGACCCCTTCATGGACGCCCTCAATCGCTACGGTCTCCCCTGGCGCGAGGACAGCGATCCGGTTCTCGTCCCCTAAGATGGCAAGCTTCTTTCCTCGCGAGAGAAGCTTTTCTTTTCACGCCTCAGGCCTCGCATGACGAGTGAGGCGTCATTTTTACTAAGGAATACCTATGTCAAAGCAACTTATCCATCCTAGTCAACTCAGATCGCAGGCTCAGCCAACAGCTCCCGAGGACCTCCCCTTTGATCTCGTGAAAACGCCGGCCTACCTCATCGACTGCCGTCTCCTCGAGGAGCATCTTAAGTTCTTTGAAGCGATGCGCCAAAGCCTCGATATTAAAATTCTCCTCGCTCAGAAATCCTACTCCCTCTACGCGACCTATCCCCTCATCGGCCGCTATCTCAACGGCACGACTGCAAGCGGTCTCCATGAAGCGCGGCTCGCCTATGAAGAGATGCCAGGCAGTGAAGTGCACTGTTTTTCGGCGGCATTTAAGGATGATGAGCTTCGCGAGCTCTATCAAGTCTGCGACACCCTCGTCTTTAACTCCTATAGTCAGCTCAAGCGCTACCGTGAACTGCTCCCAGAACTCCACGGTTCGCGCGCCCCTCGGATTGGACTGCGCCTCAATCCTCAGATCTCAACCGCCTCGCACGAAATCTACGACCCCGCTGCACCAGGCTCACGTCTCGGTCTCACCCGTGCCCACGTCGATGAACTCCTCGCAGATTCGGGGCTAAAAGACAGCTCCGGTGATTCGCGCGGCGATGTCAGCGGTTTTCTAATCCACGCACTCTGTGAGCAGGGCGCAGAGGACTTCCAAACCCTGCTCGCTGGAAGTCTCGATCGCTTTGATGATCTCTTCAGAGAGGCAAGCTGGCTGAATTTTGGGGGTGGTCATCACTTCACCAAACGAAATTACAATCTCGAACTGTTCGCGAAACTCTGTGGCGAGCTTCACGATCGCTATCCTCAAACAGAGATATACGTCGAACCCGGTGAGGCGATCAGTCTCGATTGCGGCTGGCTCGTCTGTGAACTACTCGACCTCGTCGATAATCAGCTCCAGATTGCAATCTGCGATACGTCGGCGGTCTGCCATATGCCCGATGTCTTGGAGATGCCTTACCGCCCCCGCTGTTTCCTCGCCGAAGCGCCATTTAAGCTCGCGGAGGAGACGGGGGAGCATCTCTACAGGCTCACGGGACCGACCTGCCTGGCGGGTGATCGCATCGGAGACTATGCCTTTCAGCGACCGCTCCAGATTGGCGATCGGCTCATCTTCGCAGACATGGCGATCTACACCCACGTCAAGACCAATCAATTTAATGGCATGCCCCTGCCCTCACTCTACAGTTTCGATGACTCGGGCCTGCATCTCATCCGCCACTTCGATTACCAGGACTTCAAGAATCTGCTGGGATAAGCTGTTCTAAGCCTAGACCTGTGAAGCCCCCAGCCCGCGAATAGGCAAGCCAGGGGGCTTTATCTTTTTCAACCGCCAGAGTCCCTCGGTCGAGGTCAATAGAAACGCGATACCCTCCTGCAAATTCGGACGCCAACTGACGACCATCTGAGTTGAGAAATTCCTGCTTGAGCATCGCGGCTTCAGCGATGATGCGATGAAAGGCGGCGAGCACCTGACAGCGCTCTCGATGTTTATCTTCATCAATTAGGCCCGCGTCGCCAAAGGCGCCATCGATTCCTGGATAAGCCGCTTCACGGATTAAATACGGAGCACCGCCATTTAGAAAGGCGTAGAGCATGTAATCCTCTGCTGCATGCAATTCCATCATCCAGGGGATAATCACAGCGTCGTGATAGACGAGGTTGAAAAACGAAAATGGCAGCCCCAGCTTCTCAGCCCCCGGCTCTTTGAGCATGAATTCGTAGGGCGCATAGTGGCAAAAATCCAGTGCCGTCATCGCCCAATCGTTGACTTCCTCCGAGCTCGTAAGAATACCGAGGTCAACGAGGTATTCAAAACATGCCTTTCGCGCCTGGTAGCAGTCATAGCGCCGCATCGGATGCCTGGGATTGGCGCATTCATCGCCTTCGTTGCAGGTGAAGACATCGAGGTAGGCGGCATCGGGCTTAAAGCCCTCGCGGGCTAGGCGACTGAAATTGCGTTCGACATAATCGCGTGCCCGCTTCGCACAGAGGTATGTCTGACGGCCCCCCGCCCAATTCGCATGTTCGGGGTGGCTTCCGTCTGGATTCATCACCGCCTCATCGAGATCGAAACTCGCCGCATCAAAATAAAAGTCGCGGTATTGATCGTGGAGACCGACGAGGTCACCAGCGGCATGCGCACGTCTACTAAAGTGAATCAAGCCCTCGATACCTCCCGCCGCTTCACAGACTGGGTAGGGGTCGGGGTGCTGATTATCGTAGCCGGGCTCCGCCCAGCCGTCGAGGTGGACATAGCAGTGCCCCACGCCCGCGCGATGTAGGGCTTCCAAGGCGTCAGCTCGAGACTCGAAGCTTGCCAAACTGTGATTTAACTCAGGCTGCTCATGGCAATACAGTCGTGAGCTCGCTCGAATATTTCGCTTAATGCTCCAATGAATGAATTGTGCGCCGATTAAATCGCCGAGCTGGGATCGCCCCTGACGCTTATCTCGGAGGGTCTTCAAGCGATCCTCAGCCAATACCTCTACTCGATACTGCTGGGCGATCTCACTGGGAGCTGCCGCTTCAAAAAATGTAAATCGCTGACGCATCGGCTCGCTCCAAGCACCAAGCGAGGCGAAGAAGCGGATCGAAAGAGCCGTTTTCTGACGCCCAGGATCATGATCTATCTGATAGGCAGCATCTGCGTAGTCTAGGACTCGAAGGCGATAGCCACCTGCCCCCGCCGCGCGGCACTGGGCAAAAACCGGCAGGGTCGCCGACGATGAACCGATCCGCCCATCAAAGGGTGGATCGCTCCAGGGACGTGGCCAGTTAAGCGGCAGAAGCAGTCCCTGCTGCAGTGGAATCAGACTGTATCCGCCGCGATTGATATCGAGGGGTAGATGAGGCTCACCGAGCTCGAAGAGCAAGGCCCCTGGATAGCGAAGCTCGCGAATCGCCGCGCCTCTCGATTCGACCTCCTCAATTCCGATCTCGAGGCTTCGCGCCTCGGAAACTGTAAAACTCAGAGTCATCGCAAACGCTGCTGCGTCAATCCGTAGCTGACAAGACTCAGCATCTGCACGAAGCAGATGAAGCTGCGCCGAAGCCCAGAAGCGATCATCGAAATCGACCTGACTTCCATCTGCAAAGTAAATTCTCGGCCCATGCTCGCGGTCGCTCACAAAGGGGGGACAATTTCCGACCTCAATGGCAAGTTCAGCCCGTTCGAGATCGATAGAGACCCTGAAATCTCCCCGCTTTAATTGAATAAAATCTCCCATCTGAACGCTCCACCTGCTCTATGAAATTTGATTTTCCAAGGTATCAAAGCCACATATCGCGGTCAAGGCAGCTAAGAGGTCGTCGAGCGCTTCCCAGCCAAACGATCTTCACTTAGACTGAAGCCATACGTCTAAGGAGGTATCGAAATGTTCTTCGATTTAAATATGGATATGCCCTATGAGGCCTCGGATCTCAAGCACTTTAAACAGCTCTACAACTACCAGCGCCCAAGCCACATGACTGCAGAGGACTGGGACCTTCGCGCTAAGCAGCGCAGCATTAAACGCGCTAAGAAGAATTCTGACAGCCGCCTCGCCCTCGAAGCACGCCTCGATTTCACAGTCGACTTTCTCCTCCGTCAGGGAGCGCTCAATCGCGAATACCGGGTCCTCGATGCCGGCTGCGCCGAGGGTGACTTCGTCCTGCGATTCGCAGAGCACTGCCACCTCGCCGAGGGCTTCGACCTCTCCCCTGCGATGATTGATGAAGCGAATAAAAAAGCAAAGGCGAAGCAACTCGAGAACGTGAACTTTTGGGTTCAGGACGCAACTTGCCTCGATGAATCCATTTTCGCTCAGCCATATGACCTCGTCTTCGCCTCGATCACGCCAGCGAGCAACCACCTAAGCGGCCTCGATCGTCTGATTCGGCTCAGCCGTCGCCATCTCCTCCTCGTCAACTTCGTACGCGCTGAGAACTATCTCGATGAGGCCATCCATCAATCTTTAGTCCAGCGACCCGCCCGCCAGCGCTTCGACTGCCACCACCACTATGCACTCATGAATCTCTTTTTTCTCGCTGGATACGATCCCGTCATCGACTACTTCGAGCAAATCCGCCGTAGCCCGATTGATGATCCCGAAGCCGAACGCAGACGTTGTCTAAAATACTGCACGGAAGCGGGTCTCTCTCCTGAGGCAGCTCTGCCAGTCATCGAAACTGAGCTCACGTCGGCAATCGCAGAGGGCGGTCTAAAAACCCGCTTTACCTTCGCCTACCTCTACATAGACTTAGATAAAAAAGGCCGGAGAGAAATCTACCCGCGTGAGGCGGACTTCTCCCTGGCCAAATAATTGATCACCACTCCAGTTCTTCTGACTAAATCTTAATCAAAGTGGAGTGTTTGACGAACTTCATGGGGTTCTTCGATGATGCGTCCAATGTGACAAGTCTTTAAGGCGCGCTCGAAGCGGACGCGTTCATCGTCGCTCATCTGAGCACGAATATAAACCTGACAATCGAAGACTTCCTCTGGCTTCGACTCTGGGCCAACCTCGAGAACTTCAACCGTGGCCTCAGCCGACTCGAGTTCTATCCCACGTCGTTGGCAATAGGCGTGGGCAACCATCAACTTGCAGACTCCAAGAGCTCCAGCCAGGTGAGCAAGGGGATTTGCCCCTTCACCGTCTCCACCGCGTTCAGGAGCTTGGTCGAGGATCATCTGATGACCGTTCACCGTTAGCTCACAACGGTAGGAACCCAGACGTTTAACTTCAGCTTTCATAAGAACACCTCCCAAAATGATCTACCCATAGTATAGGAGATCTCCCAGACTCAACATGCTACAAATCAGACAACCTGAGCCTGGATCTGGACTATCTTTATCGTACCCCCAAATCATACCCCCAAAAGTCCCCAAACCACCAAAGATGCCCGAGGACCAAGACAACGCGAACTATAGGACAATGTAACGGAGGAGGAAGAGGAGGGCGAGGACGTACATCGTGATTGAGACCTGCTTGTACTTGCCAGTAAAGACTTTCATCAGGACATAACTCATCATGCCCCAGGAAATACCATCGGCGATCGAATAGGAGAAGACCATCATCACGATCGTCAAGAAGGCTGGAATCGACTCGGTGTAATCATCGAGGGGAATATCCTTAATCGGACTGAGCATGAAGAGGCCAACAAGCATCAAAGCTGGAGCTGTCGCCGAACTCGGAATGATTCCGAAAAGTGGTGCGAAGAAGAGTGCGACCGCGAAGCAGAGCCCCGTGATCACCGAACTAAAGCCAGTACGGCCACCCTCAGCAACACCAGCCGAGGATTCGACAAAGGTCGTCACCGTCGAAGTACCGAGACAGGCACCGGAGATCGTCGCAACCGAATCCGTCAAGAGGCAACGGGAAATCCGAGGAAGCTTGCCATCCTCATCGAGCATCTTCGTCTTACTTGCAACGCCCATCAGGGTACCGAGGGTATCGAAGATATCGACAAAGAGGAAAGAGAAGAGGACAATCAGCATCTCAAAGCTGAAAACATTCGTGAAGTCGAACTTAAAGGCAATCGGTGCCAGAGAAGGTGGAAGGGAGAAGATGTGACTCTGAGGCAGTGAGGTCACACCGACGGGAATCGCGAAAAGGGTCGAGGCAATGATGCCGAAGAGCAACGCCCCCTTCACCTTAAATGCGAGCAGCACACCTGTAACGAGGAGGCCGAAGAGGGTAACCCAAACGCGATGTTCAGAAAGATCACCCAGTGCGATGATAACCCCCTGACCAGGACGAACGAGGCCAGCAGATGTCGCACCGATCAGTGCGATGAAGAAACCGATACCGACGGACACCGCTTTTTTCAAATTCGTCGGGATCGAGTCGAAGATCGCTTCACGAATCTTAAAGAGCGAGAGGAGCAGGAAGATGAAGCCCTCAATTAAGACTGCTGTCAATGCGAATTGCCAGGACTTACCCATGTGCGCAACGACCGTAAACGCAAAAAATGCGTTCAATCCCATGCCAGGAGCGAGCGCATACGGGTAATTCGCTAAGAACGCCATCAGTATCGTACCGATGAAGGCCGAGAGAGCTGTGGCGGTAAACAGGGCCGCAGCATCCATGCCTGTGTGACTCAATATCTCGGGGTTAACTGCTAGGATGTACGCCATCGTCATGAAAGTCGTCAAGCCTGCCATGATCTCAGTCCGAACATCCGTCCCGTTAGCCCTCAGCTTAAAGCAACGTTCGAGAATACTGTCTCTACTCATTCAGTCCTCCAAAATAAAATCACGAAGCGCCCAAGCTGCGATCAACTCTGGTTTCTTCGTGTACGACTCTTCGATCTTACCACGTTTTGAGTAAAATTTATCAGTAATTCTAAAAAAGGAAAAATCTTCATCAAAATAGCTGATTTCTAGTTTTTATTCGGCTCGTATAGAAAGCAAATGCGACTTATTTCACACACACACACACACAAAAAAAAAAAAAAAAAGCAGGACCGAATCGCTTACCGATCCCAGTGTTATTTCACACTCTGCTCAGTCACTGACACCTCTACGTCACTCGGATTCGCCTTAGGATCCTGAAAAGCAAGTAAAAGTGAGCCCATCAGGATCGCGACGATCCCAATCAAAATATTGCCCGTGAGAACCTCATGGAGGACGAAGACCCCGAGAAGAACAGAAGTCACCGGTTCAAGTGTCGAAAGTAACGAAGCTTCTTGAGGACTTGTCTTGGTAATCCCGTATTGAAGCGTCAGAGTCGCAAAAATCGAACAAAGTATCGCCATGAAGATGCCTGTTAACCAAGCCATCAAAGATAGATTCCAATCATAATGACTCATGACATAGGGCGTCATCAGAATAGCTGGAATCGAATTCATGTAAAAAACCACCTTAAACATCGGCATCGATGCAGGTCCCATCTTAGCGAAAATCGTAATATATGCAGCATTGGCAACCCCGGACAAAACTGCGAGGAAGGCCCCAAGTGAAGAGTAGCTCACAATATGGCCGTGCTGAGGGGTTAGATTGATAAAAATAATTCCAACCACGCAAAATGCTGCGGCGATGAGGGCTCGTAGACCGGGCTTGTCTTTAAAGAACAAGAAACAGAAGAACATGACAAAGAGTGGGAAGCTAAAGTGGAGGATCGTTGCCACCCCCGAGTCGAGCTTCGCATAGCTCAAAAAGAGGAGGATCGGCACGAGTCCATAACTGATCCCTAGCACGCCAATCGGCATATATTCATGGCGCTGAAGGCGAAATGGAATGCGTTGACTTGGGAGGATAATCGCACAAAGAAGACTCGAAAAGAAAAATCTAAAGTAAGCCAACTGCACGGGATCGCCACCGCCCTCGAAGAAGAAATGGGCAACCAATGGCATCGCTCCATAGCTGAGCGCAGAAAGAAAAATCGCTAGAAGACCGAAAACACGTTGTTGCTGTGGGCCTATCAAATTGCTTTTAGCGCGTCGAGCCTCCATAATCAACTCCTATAACATACAAAATTGTGTCGATTCATCTTACCTTAAATCAGGCACAGTGCACCTAATTTTTTATCAATTGAGGAAAAAATATGCAAACTCGAAAAATGATCCAAGAACGATCTGATAGTCGTGGACTAGTCCTCGACTTCTGCACACTTCAGCACGCCCCCTTCCATGACTCCGAAGCCGTCCAAGCACTGCTCGAAAAATCTCTTCCCGAACTCCTCGCTGACTTATCGACGCTCATCCGAAATCTAATTCCTCACCTCGGTCCTGACTACCGAAAAATGGGCGAAGAAATCTACGTCCACGAAAGCGCACGCATCTCCGAAGCCATCGACATTCATGGTCCCTGCATCCTCGGCCCCGGAACAGAAGTCCGTCCGCACTGCTTCATCCGCGGCTCTGTCCTCACTGGTGAAAACGTCCTCCTCGGTCACTGCTGTGAGTTTAAGAACGTGCTCCTCTTCGACGGCGCTCAAGTTCCTCATCTCTCCTACGTGGGCGATGCAATCCTAGGTCATCGTGCCCACCTCGGTGCAGCCGTTATCCTATCAAATTTCCGGGCAGATCACGGAGCGATTCATCCAGGCCGCGAACACGGTTATCCAGGCTTTCCCGAGCAGATGCGAAAATTCTCAGCCCTCGTCGGTGATGACGTGGAGATCGGAGCCTCGGCAGTAATCAATCCCGGTAGTCTCTTGGCCCCTCGATCCTGTGTCGCCCCCCTGAGCTCCTTCCGTGGAATTCTTTCCGAGGATGAACTGCACCTGGCAACGGGCGAACGTCGCATGCGCTAAGTCTTAGCCATTAATCCGATGGTAAACACGTAACGCCATACCGAAGGAAACGGTATGGCGTTTTGACTTTGCACACGAATAGAGTCACCCGCTACAGTTGATTCTTAGACGACTGTGGCCTTATGGTCTCGCTAATTCTGGAATCGAGGTCGCCAACTCTTGGAGAGCCAACTCTTGGCGAAGAACTTCAAGCATAGGATCACAGGAATCATCGAGGGCGGACGCTTCAGCAAGCTCCGCTTCACGCGCCCCCGTCTCGGCCATTGGTACATAGACGAGGCGATAGTCCGTATTACGTTGATAGAGGAAATTCAACTCACGTAGATAAATATAATCCACCGCCTCAATCATCTCTGAACTAAAACGGACACGCCACATGCCCTCGGCCCGCCCAGGATAATTCATCCGCCACTCCGATCCGAGCCCACAGAGATCTTGAAGACTCGTCACGGTCATCTGAGCGACCGAGGACCAGAGGCAGCGGAGCATCGCGCGGACGATCGGGGACTGAGATCCTCCGATATCGTAGTCCTCTTTTTGAGAAAAGCCGATGTAGCGCTGAGCGTAAGC
>JAUNVS010000009.1:42433-43820 GCA_030537565.1 Eubacteriales bacterium
CCAATTCAATCGGATCCGCCGACTCGACCCAACCAAGCGCCGTATCATTATCATGTGTGCCCGTGTAGGCACAGACATTTTTCGGGTAATTATGAGGTAGGTCTTTGCCAAGATATTCGCGATCAAAGGCAAATTGCAAGACTTTCATCCCAGGGAATCCAGATTCAACCAGAAACTGTTTCACCTCGGCATCGATATCTCCGAGGTCCTCCGCAACGATCGGGACCGCTCCGAGCTCAGAGCGGATACGGCGAAAGAGGCGCATGCCAGGACCCTTCCACCATGCACCATGACGCGCCGTCTCGGCGTCGCTCGGCACCACCCAGTACGAAGAAAATCCGCGAAAGTGATCAATGCGCAGGAGATCATACAGACGCAGCGATGCCGCGATCCGACGTAACCACCACGCATACGAATCACGCTCCATCGCAGCAAAGTTATAGATTGTATTTCCCCAGAGTTGGCCATCCTCACTAAAGTAATCTGGGGGAACGCCCGCGACGAGGAGGGGACGAAGATCCGCCTGGAGCATAAACTGATCACTGTGACTCCAGATATCTGCTGAATCCGAAGAAACGTAAAAAGGAATATCCCCAAAAATTCCGAGACCGAGTTCGTTAATCTCCTCCTTCAAAGCAATCCACTGCTTGAAGAAGAGCCATTGAACAAAACAATGATAGAAGTACCGCTCGTAATTCTGACGACGGAAATCATCAAGTGCCGCCGCCTCGTGGTACTTAAGCGCCTCATTACGCCAAAGCCAGAAGGCTTGTCCCGACTCTAGTTCATGAATCGTCATATAAAGGGCATAGTCGTCGAGCCAGAACGAACTGTCGATGAAAGCACGAACAGCCTCTACCTGCTCCTGACTGATGCGGGTATAGGCCGCCTCGAGGTAGGCCTGACTATTTCGCCGCACAAAGTCATAATCACAAGAGCAGGGATCACCCGAGTAGAAGTACTGTGCCAATTCATCGCTCTCGAGAAGCCCCTCCTCAACGAGCCCACGTGGATCGATAAAGGCAGGATTTCCAGCAAAAGCACTATAAGCTTGGTACGGTGAATCTTCAGCCGGATAATTTATCGGTAGGATCTGCCAATAGCTGACATCTGCAGCCGCCAACTTCTTCGCAAAATCCAGACTCTCCTCCCCCATGACCCCGATGCCAAAGGGCGATGGCATACTACTAAGATGCGCGAGGATAGCATTGCATCGCTTCTTCATCGAGTGGTCCATCACATCCTCCTATGTTCTACTAGACTCTTACGAGCGCCGCTTATAAACACAATCACCAGCCACATAAGTCGCCTGCGGATTGAGCGTCTCGTCCATGAGGACAAAGTCAGCCCACTTGCCGACCTCGAGGCTGCCATAATCCTCAGCCAT
>JAUNVS010000010.1 GCA_030537565.1 Eubacteriales bacterium
CTCGCTTCTCATGAAGGATAAACATCATTTTCATTTCCATGTCGAAGTAATCACGCAGTTCGTCTGTATAGGCCATTCTCTGTCTCCCTGTATTATTTAGAATTTTTGCTAGCAAGTCTTATGAGAATATTCGATTCGTTTTTTCTGTCAAATGAAGTATTTTTCTGCTCGGCTTTTCGCCTCATCCACGTTATATGTCGCTCGCACGACGAAGGCAGCTCGTAGTGCCCACCAGTAGCCCTAGACACTCAGCGGTGTTGCAAGAAGCAGCCTCCAAGTGAGCGACTGCGGCCAGTGATATAATACTTACATTCTGGGGTGCTTTGTTCGATTCACCCCTAGAAGATGGAGAACTATCATGCAAATCATCATCATTGGTGCAGGTAATGTTGGGCGTGCACTTGCGAAGTCCCTAATCGCCCAAGAAGAAGAAGTCGCTGTAATCTCCCGTGACCAGACCGACCTAGACAGCCTCGATGACTATGATTGTCGACTTATCCAGGGAATTCCCATCGACCGTGGAGTCCTCGAGCGCGCTGGGATTGAAACAGCCGACCTCGTCCTCCTCGTGAGCGAGAGCGATAACATGAATCTCATGGCCTCTCAGATCGCAAAGGAGGTCTATCACGTTCCGCGGGTAATCACGCTCTTGCGCAGCATTTCGAAACAAGATCTCTATGCCCAGTTTGGCTTTGAATGTTTCTCCTCAACCGAACTGAGCGTTAATGAGATTCTTAAGTCCATTAATGATACGAAGACTGCCATGGAGCAGCGTTTTTATAATAGTACCTTCCACTACACGCTCCTAAATGTCGACGAAGAGCTGCATGGGATCAAGTTAGAAGACCTCGAGTCCCTTTCATCTCAACGGCTAATCGGGATCGTTCGTGACCAGGGCTTTTTGCTCTTTGACCCCGAATTAAAACTCGAAGCTGGCGACCAGATTGTTCTCCTCTCGGCTCTCTAAGCGACTTGCTTAAGAAAGTAGGATTCTAATGAAAATTCTGATCATGGGCGGCGGTAAGTTAGCCCAATTTCTAAGTGATATTCTCATAAAAAAGGAACATGAGATTGCGATTATTGAACGTGACCGCAGTGTCTGTAAGCAGCTGGTCCTCCACTTCGGGGATGCACTCGAAGTCTACCACGGCGACGGCAGTAATATTCATCTCTTACGCCGTGCGCATTGCGAGAAATTTGACTGCTACATCGCGGTCAGTGGTCAGGATGAAAACAACCTCATCGCCTGTCAAATTGCCAAGCAACATTTTAAGGTCGCTCTCACGATCGCCCGCATTAATAACCCACTCAATGAAGAGGTCTTCAAACGCCTCGGCGTCGATCGCACCTACTCAAGCATCGGCATTATTGCAGATATGATTGAGCAGAATATCGATTACAACAACATGCGCGTCATGTATGAGATCGAAGATACGAGCAAGCGAATTATCGAGCTTCTGCTCTCACCCCAATCGAAGATTGCCGGTGTCCCACTGATGAAGGCGAAGCTCCCCGACCAGGTAAAGGTCGTCCTCATCCACCGTGGTAAGGATATTTATATCCCGGATGGTAATACGGTCCTGCAGGGCGGAGATCTGGTTCTCTTCCTATGTGACGAAGCCGATTATGAGACACTTTACCGCGAATTTGTCCACGAGAACTAAGTGACTCACAGCTTAGTTTGAATAAAGGAATTTTCTATGCCGCTTTTACGTGTTAAGAAAAAACAGTCCCGTTTCTTCGAATGGTTTCTCGACAATCCGGGTCGAATGATCGTTGCATCCTTTGCCCTCATCATCTTACTAGGGACTCTCCTCCTGATACTGCCAATCAGCTCAAATCGAGGCCAATGGACCAATCCGGCAGAAGCTCTCTTTACAGCGACCTCGGCAACCTGTGTGACCGGTCTTGTCGTCCACGATACTGCATCCTACTTCTCCAGTTTTGGACAGGTCGTCATCCTCCTGCTAATTCAGATCGGCGGACTCGGGCTAGCTACGCTCATGGGCTTCGTACTCAGCTTCCGTTCCCAGAGTTCGCAGTGGAAGACGATGGCGATCACCCAAGCGTCGACTGCCGCTGGATCGATGACTGAGGCGATGACCCTGGTTCGGCACATCATGGCAATCACGCTTTCCTTCGAAGGCATCGCAACGCTCTACTTTAGCTATCGTTTTTACCCAATTTGGGGAGCAAAAGCGATCTGGCGAGCCCTCTTTCATTCGGTTTCCTCGTTCTGTAATGCGGGCTTCGATTTAAATGGAAGTTCAGACTCTCCCTTTGTCAGTTTGACCGCCTACAATCAATCGCCAGACATTCTCCTCCTGACGGCGTTTCTATTTATCGCGGGTGGCTTGGGCTTCGTCGTATGGCTTGAAATCTTCCGCTGGCCAAAACGTCGGAAATTCTCATTCCACGCTAAGTTGATCCTCAGCCTTACACTGATTTTCCTACTTGTCTCGACCCTCCTCGTAGCCGGCCTCGAATGGCACAATCATAGCAACTCGATCGCCCTCGGTTCGCTTCCTGTCCATGAACGTCCTACTGCCGCCTTCTTCCAAGCGGCGAGCCTACGAACGGCGGGCTTTAATTCAATTGACCAAGCGAGTCTCTCAGAGCCGACGAAGTTGATGTCTTCATTTTTCATGTTTGTCGGTGCGGCCCCAGCAGGTACTGGTGGTGGTGTGAAGCTCAGTACCTTCGCGGTCATCTTCGCGATGCTGGTTTCCAACAGCTCGCGAAGAAAGGAAGTTCGCGTTCGCCGCTATCTCTTCGAAGATAAGATTGTCAGATCGGCGCTTACGGTCATCAGCCTCAGTCTGATCCTGATCTTTGTGTCACTATTCCTGCTCATGATTTTCGAAACCTCCGCTCTAAAGTCAGGACGTTTTGGATCGATCGACCTCCTCTACGAAGTCAGCTCAGCCTTTGGAACGGTTGGCCTCTCATCGCTCGGAACTCCAAATCTCAGTCTCCCCTCTCGGCTCGTCCTCATCATATGCATGTTCCTCGGTCGCGTCGGGCCAGCCTCCTTCGCTGTCGCCCTCGTGCGCCCACCGAAAAAAGAGGAGAGTGACCGAGTTCTAGCGCCTGCTGAAACCCTCGTCGGCTAAGAGCCGACTCCATAAGAAAACCCGCCTCGAAAGGCGGGTTTTTTACATTCTCAAAAATCCCAAACACTTAAATTTTCAAATGACCATTTTCCATAACGACGGTCTTAGAGCCATCCGCGCTAATTCCCGTGATATTAAGCTTCTCAGAACCAACCATGAAATCCACATGGATGAGTGACTGATTCATCCCCTGACGAAGCTGTTCGTCTTCACTGAGCGACTCAGCCCCTTCGAGCGTCTCCGCGTAAGCGGCGCCGAACGCGAAGTGGCAGGCGGCATTTTCATCGAAGAGGGTATTTTGAAACAATAGTCCACTCTGGTAAATCGGTGAATTGCAGTCGACAAGAGCACACTCGCCAAGATGCTTGGCCCCCTCATCCATGGCGATCAATTTTTCGAGGACTTCTTGGCCCTCTTTTGCCACCACCTTCACGACCACACCATCTTTGAACTCTAGGCTAAAGTCACGGACAATCTGACCGTGCAGAGCCAGGGGCCGCGTCGCGGTCAAGAGTCCATTGGCCTCATCCCGATGTGGCATCGTAAAGACTTCCTCGGTAGGGATGTTCGGCATGAAGCTCCCACCCTCCACATAGTCAGAGCTTCCACCAAGCCAAACATGAGCAGAGGGCAAGCCGACTTCGAAATCGATACCAGGGCCCTGATAAATCAACTTACGAAAACGCTGTGTATTAAGAACCTCCTGGCGGCGCTTAAGCTCCTGATTATGCTGGGTCCAGGCAGCAATCGGATCGACCTGATCACAACGACAAATCTTAAAGATTGTCTCCCACAGGGCCTCAATAGCTTCTGCCTCGTTCAGATCTGGGTAAACGAGTTTCGCCCAGGCAGAGTTCGCCACAGCAGCAATCAGCCACTTGGCACGATTGCTCATGAGAATATTCTGAATCGCTTTCCCTGCAGTCGCCTGAGTGCGCATATCTGTCTCGATCCGTTCGGGATCGATATCACTAAGTAATTTCGGATTAGGCGCTTCGAGTCTGACGATGTGACAATGGTCTTCAAGACGCTTAAGCATCACGTCGATATCGTAGTCGGCAACACCAGTGAAAGCCTCATCAGGCGCATTCTCGTAGCGTGATTTCAAGCAGGCATCATCTTGAAAATCGTAGTAGATCTGGCGCACACCAGCACGGTAGGCTTCATCGACGACGAGTCGCAAGAGCGGCAAACTCTCTTCGCTAAAGGAGATCTCGAGCCGCTCACCAGACTGGGCAGAAATCCCCGTCTGCACAAGCAGTTTTGCGTAGTTTTCTAAATATCGTTGATTCATTCTTAACTAACCTCTCACGCTTCCATCTTCTTCGTAATTTTATAGGCATGACTCCGGAAGCCATGTAGAGCCTTCGCATTCGAGACGAGTTCAAGAACTTCATCTCCCTCCTCATCATGGCAATGCCCAAGTGGCTGAACCAAGTCAGCATCGATAAATTCAATCGATAGTTCAAATGGGCTATTGGCCAAAAGACTCTGAATGTAGTGGCTGCGAAGACCAAGGGCAGCCTCAAAATCGAGGGCCGTGAGACTCGGGTGACCATTACCGAGGATCGCCCAATAGTTCAATCCACGCTCAACGATGCCATCACAGGGCATACCGTCGAGCAGGCGTTGTAAGAAGATGTCGAAGACGTCGTCGATACTCTCAATCGCCCCAAAGGTGACTAGGTCACGCTCGGCCTGTGCTTCGAGAATAGGGTTTAGTGTTTCGAGAGCCAGACCTTTATTCTCCATCGCTTCGAGAAGAGCATTAAAATGTGTCTCAGCAATATTGATGTGGTCTTGGAGGCAGCCATGTGCGGCACGTTCCTCGAGTTCTCCCATGAAGCTCTCAGCACTGAAAAAATCTGCTTGATCAGCTCCGAGCTCGAGGCCCAAGATATCGGCAATCGCTCGGTTGAGTTCCTCATGAAATAATATTTTCTCGTACATCACTTGTTGAATCGGTGATAGCATCCAAGTCCTCTTTTCTATCCGGCCGTTTAGGCCAATGAAATGATCTTAGACCCGCTTCCAAGTATGGGGGGAGAAAAAGATCAATACGGGCAATATTTCTAGTCGTCCTGCAATCATACCAAAGGAGAGACAAAGTTTCGAAAAGGGCGTGAAATCTGCATAATTCTGAGTTGGCCCGACCGCTGAGAGACCAGGGCCGATGTTATTAAATGTTGCACTTACAGCACCAATCGCTGTCTCAATATCCGGACTATCAATCGAGACGAGAAAGACGAGAACAGCAAAGCAAATCGTATAGAGCATGAAGTAGTGCGCTACCGAGGAGATCATCTTCTCAGTAACGTGGTGACCTTCGAAATAGGTCGGGCGCAGGTGGCGTGGCTTGATTTGGCGCTGCACCTCACTTCCCGCTGACTTTGTTAAAAGGGCAACACGCGCGATCTTAAATCCACCCGCAGTCGACCCAGCACAGGCGCCAGTGAACATCAAGAATAGGAGGATGACGCGCGCGGCCAAGGGCCAGACTGCGAAGTCAACGGTCCCGAAGCCAGTCGTCGAAATCACCGTCGCCACCGTGAAGAAACTGTCGCGAAGCAGTGGTTCAAGCTGCGTATATCGGGGTGCGAGTAAGAAACAGATGGCAACGGTAGCGGCGATAACGATGCCGATATACCAGCGCAGCTCCTCACTGCGCAGGGCTTTCTTTCCCTGGCGCATAACGATGAGGAAATAGAGGTTGAAGTTCACCCCGAAGAGCAGCATCCCGAAGGCGATGACCCACTCAATCAGCGGACTGTGGAAGTGTGCCAGCGAATCGGAATAGTTGGCGAAGCCGCCCGTGCCAGCGGTCCCAAAGGCATAGATGCAGGCGTCGAAGAGACTCATACCGCAGAGGCAGAGAATCAGGAGCAGTCCCAGCATCATGGCCAGATAAATCAAGTAGAGCCAGCGGGCCGTATCCCGCATCTTCGACACCAGTTTTCCGAAGCTCGGTCCAGGAACCTCGGCTTTGATCGCATGAATGGAAGAGTTATCCCCCTGCGACAGAATCGCAATCGCGAAGACAAGAACCCCCATCCCTCCAATCAGGTGGGAAAAAGAGCGCCAGAATAGAAGTGACTGCGGCAGGGCTTCAACATCTCGGAGAATGCTCGCCCCCGTCGTCGTAAATCCGCTCGCCATCTCGAAAAAAGCATCGTAAAACTTCGGGATCGAACCCTGAATTACAAAGGGCCAGGCGCCTCCAAATGCGAGGACAAACCAGGTAAGTGCACAAAATACAAAACCCTCTTTTGCATAGAAGGCCTCACTCTTTGGTTTTTTTCGCGTTGCGAGCACGGCGACGAGTAGCAAAATGGATATCGGAATTAAGTAGGCCCGATACGAGGACCACCCCTCCCGAAAGAATACTGCGAGGAAAAACGGCAGGAAGAGGACGAGAGCCTCGAGGACACAGATTAGACCTAATCGATATCGAATACTCTGGATATTCATCATGAGCCTCGACTAATTTTTAAGAAGCTCATCGATGTCACTACAGCCGAGAACGGTGGTGACGACGATCACTCGATCATCGGGATAGATGGCATTTGAACCATCGGGATAGATGACGCTACCTTTACGAATAATATAAGCGATGAGAACCCCGGGTTTTAGGGCCAAGCTATGAAGACTAATCCCGCAGATCGCCGCTCCCTCCTCGACACAAAATTGGAGCAGCTCAGCTTTTTTATTGAAGAGGCGATAAAGTGCCTCCACCTTGGATCCCTGGGAATTCTGAAGAGCACGGACGTGGCGAAGAATAATGTCGCGACTGATCAGTTGTGGATTGATCACCGACTGGAGGCCGAGCCCACCGATCTCATCGACCATCTCTGGGCGACTGACCTTCGTCATGACTTTTCGCACACCAGCCCGCTCAGCGAGGAGGGCGGCAACGATATTCTCCTCATCAATTCCCGTGAGGCTAATCTCGCAATCATAGGATTCACGCCGTTCCTCAGCGAGGATGTTTTGGTCCGTCCCATCCCCGAGGATAACCGTGACTTCTGGATATTGGTCGGCGAGACGCATCGCTATCGCCGGGTCTCGCTCGATGACTTTAATCCGAAAATGCTGGGGAAGAAGGTAGGAAATCAGATAATAGGTAATGCGATTGCCACCGATGACTAAAACGGAATCAATGCGATCCGAATCGACCCCGAGGAGGTGGTAAAAGCGATTCATCTCAACCAGCGGTCCCGTCAGATGGAGGATATCACCCGCCTCAATCCGCGTCGCCCCATTCGGAATAACGACCTGATTCTGACGTTCAATGGCACAAATGAGAACATTCGCCCGTTTCTGGCGTACCTGCATGAGGCTCAGGCCGACAATTTTCGAGCTAGCAGCCACTTCGACCGCAACAATGTTCACATGCCCATGCGCGAAACTCTCGACGGCCTTTGCCGCGGGAAAATTCAGGTTACGGGCAATGTAATGTGCCGCTTCCATGTCGGGATTGATCAGCAAATTAACGCCAAAACCCTCCCGCATCCATTTCAGATGTTTCCCGTACTCAGGGTTGCGAACCCGCGCTATGGTAAATGCGTCGCTGAGCTGCTGGCATATCACCGCAGCCACGAGATTGATCTCATCACGATCAGCGACTGCAATAAAAATATCGGCCTCGGCAATCCCCGCTTCCATCAGCGTATTGTAGGTCGCGCCATTTCCGAGAACCGCATTCATGTCATAGCGGTCGAGCAGATCCTCGACCACCTCACTATCCTCATCGACGAGGGTGACATTGTGTTCCGAATCGGAAAATTCCTTGCACAAAAGGCGGCCGATTTTCCCGCCGCCCATAATCACAATATTCATAGATCCATCTCTAGATCTGGCCGCACCAGCCTAGCCTCACTTTAATGAATTTCTTTCTTAATCACCGTCATCGTATCCGCATCAATGAGGAAGAAAAAGTGCTTCCCCTGACTCTCGCCCTTAAGCTTAATCTTACGCTTAGAGCCCTCGTCGATCAGTTTTTCGACCTGATAAACTGGCTCGGGACAGTCCGCCTCAACAAGTTTCTTCGCCTCAGTCATCAGATCCTGGTCGGACTTAGATACAGATTCGCTGGCAGTCTCTGTACTCGCTGCCTCGCTCGTGGAAGCAAGCGTCGTCGCCTCACTGCTCGCCGTCTCACTACTCGTCGTCTCACTCGAATTCGACTTAGCCCCCTGTCGGCTCAGTATCAAATAGGCCGAGCCCCCAAACAATAGTACACAAGCCACAATAATGCCGATTGTCTGTTTTTTCATATCGACTTCCTCCTACGATTATCGGTGTATTTTACACGTCTTCACAAATCCACCCAAATCAGGGATTGTATGTAATCGCCGAACCATGACCATGGTGGATCTTAATTGGCTCTGCAAGAGCAATCTTAATCACCGTACAGTGATCCTCAATCGTCAGTCCCTTCGCCTCAATCCAAAGCGTCCCCTGAATTCCCTGCCAGGGCACCGCTCCCGTAAACTGATAGTTCAGTCGCTCGCCCGTCCTCAAGACAGTAATCGAGTCAATCGCTGAAGCGAGTCCGCGGACACAGACCATCTCTGCAGGAGAATCAAAAACGAAGAGATAGAGATTCCGTCCATCCTTCGATAGGGTCGACCCCTCCCCGTAATGGATCCGATCGAGCCCACGGCGGCTCGCGTAAATAGCCTCAGAATTGGCATGCACAAAATCACCCATTGCCTCTAGGCGCTCGACTTGAGGAGCATCGATCGTCCCGTCTGGCTTAGGGCCAATATCGAGGAGCATATTTCCCCCGAGAGAAATGCAGTCACAGAACATCCGAACCAGCATCGCCGGCGATTTATAATCATCGTCAGAGGGCCGATATCCCCAACTCTGATTCATCGTCGTACAAAACTCAAAAGGGCCTGAGGCTTCCAGAGGCAAGCCCTGCTCTGGCGTTGCATAATCACCGTAGCCCTGCATCCTAGAATTCAGGACAATGGCTGGATTGAGGCGATGAAGATAATCACGAAACTCCGCCATCTTCCACTGCTCGGCCGAGCGCTCCCAATCGCCATCAAACCAGAGAAGGTCAATCGTTCCATAATTCGTCAGAAGCTCGCGCATCTGAGATCGATTCGAGGCGAGAAAGGCCTCAAAGGCCTGGGGATCTTCAGGCCCCCCTGCCGGGGAACCGTAGATGTCCGCTCGTGAATCATCAGGTGAAACCCCCGCTGGATAGACAGAGCGGTAGCGAGGGTCTGACCAGTCAATCAGCGAAAAATAGAGTCCACAACGAAGCTCCGCCGCCTGCATCGCAGAACTGTACTCCCGGATAAGATCGCGCCCTGCTGGGCAACACTTGACGACGCTCAAATCCGTCTCAGCGGTATCAAAGAGGCAGACGCCATCATGGTGTTTACTCGTCAAGACCGCATATCGTGCACCCGCTCGCTTAAAAAGCTGTGCCCAGGCGTTGGCATCGAAGTGCTCAGCCGTAAAGCCCTCGCACTGCTTCATATAGTCCTCATACGAAATCGCGCCGTTATGAAAACTCCACGACTCTGAAACGTCCGCCACTGAATAGATTCCCCAGTGGATGAAGATACCGAGTTTCGCATCTAGGAACCAATCTTGAATCATCGTCCCCTCCTATGGGTTATACTGCCTGCAGTGTATCACGAAAAGCAGCCCCCGCCAGATCTTCCGCCCTGCTCAGATAGGAGTTTCCATGTCCCGAAGATATCAACGTCCCTTTCAGCCCTTGATCTTCTTGTTTTTTGTCATCGTATTTATCATTGCCAGCGGCTTATTCCGCGACTTTTTTCAAACAAATCCTGAGAATAAGCAAGAAACTACAAGCGATCTCTATTCCGATGAGGAAATCGCCTCCCTCGAAGCTGCCCTCGAAGCCCAACAGTTGGGAAAAACTGAGGGAAGCAAGATAGATCTCGACGAGGATCAGCTAAAGCGGATCGTCGACCCCGATGTGCGTGACGCCCTCAATACGGTCGAAGAGGATGGCGAGTACCGAGATTACCCCCACGTCGCCGCCTATATGATCCGATTCTCGGACCTCCCAGCGAATTATCGAAGTAAGGAGGATTCGCGGCAAAATCCAAATGCGAAAACGCCACAGGGGGATCCCTATATGATCGGCGGTAATCATTTTGGCAATCATGAGGGCCATCTCAAACGGGAGAAGGGTTTGAAATACCATGAGCTGGATATCGAAGCACCCGAAACTCACCGTGGCCCGAAGCGCCTCGTCTATTCCAATCGTGGTGGGATCTACTACACAGAAGATCACTACGATAGTTTCCGAACCCTAGTGGAGGATGAAGAATGAGAGTCGTCAAACTAGAACGCGCCGATTTTCGTGGTCAGCGCCAGGCGGTCCTCGCCCGCCTCTTCCATCGCTGTGCCCTACCGGACTACGGGACCTATAACCTCGATGCCTTTTACGATTTGCTCAGCGATCTTAGAGAGCCACTCTACATTTATTTTGCAGCTGATCTGAAGCGCCTAAGCCTCAATCTAATCCGCGACGGCATCGATGGCGAAGAGAATCCGAGCATGATGCAGCGGATCCTGAGTGTCCTCTTCGAAGCCGCCGTAGACTACGGTAGCTACAGAGATCTGCTCCTCGAGCAGGGCGAGACTTTTGATCAGCTCTTTCGCCGTGAATATCGCCGACTTGAACGCGAGCTCCTCCATGGCCGAGATGCGAATGATCAGCAAGAGGAATCACGACGAGCTGCAGTTTTGACAAGTCCACATCCGGAGTTTACGGCGAAGTTTGCCTTTCCAATTCCGAAGAGTAGCGAAGTCGATGGTGATCCCCGCCGACCGCTCCAACTGATCTTCGTTTGCTAATTCGCTGCTACTCGTTCAGAAATAAATGACGAGGCTCCATTCCTGGAGCCTCGTTTCTCGTTTATTCGCGTTCCTGGAGGACTTCCTGAACACTGATCTGCTTGATCTTGTGTTGGAGATAGAGCAGCGTCGGGAAGATGATGGCGACGAAGCCAGCGTAGATGAGTAGGTAGAGCTGCCAACTGTAGACCATCTTACAGCCCCAGGCCACGTTGGCGACCATCTGTGGATAGAGAATGTCCATCATCCACTTGGTCAGAGGTAGGAGTGGAATCAAGCCGATGAGGATGAAGATGACCTGCCCATCGAGGAAGAGTCGCCGCAACTCCCGTTTTCTAAAGCCGAAGATCTTAAACAGTGAAATCGAACGCGTTGATCGGTGAATCATGATCTTTAACATCTGGATGAGGACAACAGAACTTAGGAGCATCGAAGAACCCGTGAGGATGTAATAGAAATTCTTCATGAGATTGTAGAAGATGACCCCCGCCTTTATCAGATCCTCTTTATGCACAGTCGCCGTCAGGCGTTCATTTGGTATGTCTAGCGCTTGATTCGAGAAGATTACATTGCGGCTTCCCTTTGGTTCTCCGAGCAGTTTTTCCATATGCTTAACAGGCATAAAAGCGGTCATCCCAACATGGTAGGGCACGATGTCGGAAACGCGGAAAGCATAGTAGCGGTCGCGAATGCTGTCGACGAAGCTGATCTCATCGCCAACTTCAACATTAAACTTCG
This sequence comes from Eubacteriales bacterium, assembly GCA_030537565.1. Classification (GTDB taxonomy): domain Bacteria; phylum Bacillota; class Clostridia; order Saccharofermentanales; family Fastidiosipilaceae; genus JAUNVS01. Next base: position 11,703 of record JAUNVS010000010.1, read on the forward strand.
CGGCTAAAGAAGCTGAGACCGCAATTTCGCTGGAACTCTCGACCTTAAAACTCGGGAAGAACTGACTGTCATCGATACCGATCATCGTAATATCCATGCGGTTACCCTGGAAATCCCGCTCGACGGATTGAACGAGGGCGGCCTCGCCTCCCTCTGGTGGCTGGGTCGTCGGAAACTTCAACACATACATCAGGTCATAGCGCAGCTCCTGCCCCGGGACATCTCGAATCCCCCCCGTAAGCATCATACTCATCACACAGATGTGAAGGAGGAAGAGGGATAGGAGAATACCGCCGAGGACGAGGAGGGCTGAGGAGAACTCTGCCTTTAGCTGACGCCCCTGCATCAGGGAGAAGAAACTCCGGTATTTACTGCTAATTTTCACCCGCCCAATCCGCTGCTCCTGGGTATTGCGGATCAAATCGAGGGGGTCTTTTTCGAAACTTCGGCGAAGTTGGTCATAGCCCGCGAGCAGAGTGAGGATTGGCAAGGCAACGCAACTGTAGAGGATGAGCCCGAAATTCAGGCTAGGAGGATAATGTGGAATCGAAAAATAGCTCCGGGTACTCGAACTACTCCACTCAATCCCATAGATCAATGAAGCGATATATCCACAGAGTCCTGCCACAAAGGTGAGGAGGATCATCGGCGTCAGATAGGCCTGAATCAATTCTCTCTGGCGCACCCCGAGGGCAAGCAGAGTCCCAATCATCGGGCGCTCTTTTTCAATCTGGCTCTTAAGCACATTCATGATCACGTAGGTACAAAGAAAGAACACGAAGATCCCGATAATCAGGGTCATACTAGAATCGATTTCCGCGTCTATCTTTGCTCCATGAATGCGGGGGTTGTGGTCACGCGGAACGAAGGCAGCGATGTTTGGAATCGTCTTCGGACGTAGTTCATTCGTCGCATCTTCAAGCTCCCCGTGGAGGCGACGGAGGCCATCGCGGTATTCCTCGCTGCCATCGGCCAAGTCTTTTACCCCATCAAAATACTCATTGGCATCTGGGAAGATTCCGAAGATCTCTGGGAGTCTCTCGAGGGCTTTTTTCAAATCCTCAGACCCTTTTTGGAGTTTCTCGACACCGTCTGTAAAATCGAGCCCCCCGGTTTCCAATTCATGACTGGCATCGAGGATCTTATCAATATCGGCCATCTTCTCTTCAACATAGGCTTCGAGGGCTGGCTCCGAGACATCTTCCAGATCGATCTCTAGCTTCATCACCTCTTTTTTAAAGCGCTCTGCCTCGACCGAATGTAAGAGATAGGAATAACTGTAGCGTTCTGCCCGTAGAGCCTGCTTCGGATCAAGCTTATCGTAATCCTCCGGGCTCAGCAGGGCGAGGCCAAAGGCACTGGCATCGGCATTTACATCACTGATCTCCTGGAGGCAGCAATCGTAGTCAGGCAAGACCATCAGACCTGCAATTCGATAGCTCCGCCCTGAAATCTCATACGAATCGGAAACATGTAGATTCCGCTCTCGGGCGTAGTTATATTCGAGGAGAATCTCCCCATTCTTCGGAAGCTCACCGTCCATAATCCAGGCTCGGTCAATCTGCTCACGCAGCCGCTCGAGGCGTAGAATCGACTGATCCGCCAGTTCAAAATCCAAAGAAAAGTGGCGTTCGAACTCGACCCCCAGATCTTCCAAAGGCTTCAGCTCTGCTTCCGTCAACGGCATATAGGTATCGAAGTAACCGTCCTCGGTACGATGGCTCTCATCGAGACGCTGAGTTCCGTCAATAATCGAATAGGATGCACCGAGGACTGAGACGACGAAATAAACGCCCGTCACAATCAGGATGAAAAGTGCAACGAGGTGGAAGCGGCTATTGCGGTCTCGCAAACTCCGCCGCAGCATGAGGGTGGTAAAACGAGGCATCATAGGGACATCGCCTCGACCTTCAACGGATTCAGATTCTTCTCATTTCGGATAATCCGGCCATCCTTAATTTCAATAATCCGATCACAAAACTTCGTCAATTCGATATTGTGTGTGACGAGGATGACCGTCGTATGATACTTCTCATTCAACTTCTCGATCAGTTCGAGGACGGACTTCGAGGATTCGGAATCGAGGGCACCCGTCGGTTCATCACAGAGGAGGAGCTCGGGATTCTTAACAATCGCACGCGCCAGAGAACAGCGCTGTTGCTGGCCCCCTGATAACTCCGACGGAATCTTATTCTTATGCTTCGTCAGCCCGACATCTTCAATCAAAGCGTCAATATCGAGGGGATTTCTCGAGAGCACATGACAGGCTTCAATATTCTCACGAACACTGAGATTCGGAATTAGATTATAAAACTGAAAGACAAATCCGAGCTTCGCGCGGCGATACTCGATCAGCTTACGAGAACTGAGACTACTGATCTCCAAATTTCCGAGGCGAATACTGCCCGAATCGATCGACATCAGACCGCCAATTGCATGCAGGAGGGTCGACTTACCAGAGCCTGAACTACCGATAATCGCGACGCGTTCGCCCCGCTCGATATCGAGGTCAACGCCATCTAAAACTTGCTGATAGCTATTCCCCTGACCAAAGCCCTTACTCACAGCGCGAAGTTCTAAATGCATCATGGCCTCCTCAAGCTCAGCTCAAAACGACAATCTGATACCCTCTTTATTCCTAATATTATACGGGCTTAACTGAGCAATTCCCAATAATATTTTTCTCCTCGTCCGCCCCCAAATCAAGCCACAAAGTCAGCCTGTGATTAGGGTTTCGCTCGTAGATGGCGGTGTACCTGCTTCGAACTCACGCGCCAATTCAAAGAGCGCTTCGTTTCCAGAAAACTCAGGGTATCACGCAGTGTTTCCCGCATCGGGCGTGGATGGTAACCGAGCTCTCGGCTCGCTTTTCGATGACTGAAACGGGCCTTTGCCCGTAGCGTGTAGAGGGAGTAACGGCTAAAGAGCGGCCGCGTCTTCTTCACCCGGTAGTAGAGGGCGAAGAAAGGACAGGCTGCCTTCGCAATGCAATAGGGCACAAAACGCCGAATCTTCTTAAGCCCGGTCAATTCGGCCAGGGTATTCAAGAGCTCAGCAATTTCAAAATAGCGATTCGCGAGGATGTAGCACTCTCCCGAGCGCCCCCGTTTCGTGGCATTGACCACCGCACGGGCCACGTCCCGGACATCCGTGAAGTCATAGCCACCATGAACCACCTGTCGCAGTCTTCGACGCAGAAACTGCGAGAAAAGCTCGGTCGTATGGCCACCTAGATAATCGTTTGGCCCGATAATGCCCGAAGGCTGGAGGACCAGGGCATCTAAGCCCGTCTCAGCAGCTTCGAGGACCAACTTCGTCGCCATCGCCTTTGACTTCGCATACTGCCCATGGACCTTCGCAGGATCGAAATCATGGGTCTCAGATATCTCGCGATCATCCTCGGGCTCCTCGATCGCATGCACAGAGGAAACATAGACTAGGCGCTTAACGCCGTGACGTTTACACGCCTCTACAATCCGTTCGGTCCCCCCGACATTAATAGAAATAATACTGGGATCCTCGCGGTCTTCGATCGTAATCTTACTCGCCAAATGGATGACATAAACGTCTCGCTCGCCAAGATTGGCAAAAAGCGCATCGACCGCCGACTGCTCACGAAGATCACCGTGGACGAATTCGAGCCCCCGCCCACTGAGAAAAGTCGGTATCTCATCTTCAAGCAAGAGGCAGCGAATATGGGCATGGATGGCTTCGAGCTCGTCGATAACACTCACCCCCAGCTGACCACTGGCCCCGGTAACGAGGTAGATTTCTCGGGATGGACTGGAAGAATAGTCACGGTTGTTAGAATCAGCTGATATCTCAGACAAGCGCCAATACATCGGAAACTGAATCGGAAAGAACTTCATACGGTAGGCTCCTTTCTCCAAACGGAAGAGAGACGGAGACAATACAAGCTTCTTAAACGTATTCTAATACAGCTCAGAGCCGATCGTGTGAAGAATATTAAAAATCTCTTAAATCTTTTCACAAAAATACCCTATCCCCCCTCTTAGGACAAGAATAATGGTCGGCAACGAGATGCGAGGGCAAAAAATACTTCCTTGACGCCAAAGACGTGCAAACAAAAAGCCAGCCCTATCTACAGAGCTGGCCAGTCAAGTAATCAACGACAGCGAGTGGCTAGATGTGCAACCCCCGCTCAAGTCGCCCCTCAGACATCGTATACGTCTGATCGAGGTCGAGATCGTCGAGTTCATGGGTAACGATTAAAAACGTCGAACCCTGGCGATGACAGGTCTGGATTAGTTCCATAACCTCCTGGCGACTGCGAACATCGAGGTCAGACAGTGGCTCATCTGCAAGAACGAGCTGAGGCTCTAAAAAGAGCGCCCGCGCCAGCAAAACCCGCCGAACTTCTCCGCCAGAGAGTGCCGCTGGATAGACCATGCGAAGCTCGGAGAGACGGCAGGCACTGAGCAGCTCATCGACCCGTTTTTCGATCGACTCCTGGCTTCGATTCTGAAGCGACTTCGCCTGTAGATAATAGGGTAGGCGAACATTCTCTTCGACCGTTAGATTCGAAATCAAGCGCAAACCCTGCGGTAAATAAGAAATCGCCTCTGCACGACCGAGGAGCTCAGCGCCAGCCAGCTCATTCTCCCCACGCAGGCTGCTACTATACTCAAGCTCCCCCTCATCCGGCTCAATCAAGCCGGCTAGGAGTTTGAGGAGGGTCGACTTGCCCGAACCACTACGTCCGACAATCTGTATGAAATCACCTCGATGAATTTCGAGCTCGACACCCGCGAGTGCCTCAAAAGCGCGCGAACCACGGAGGTAAATTTTCTTCAGTCCGCAACAGGCACAGAGGAGTTCTGAATTCTCAGCAGGCATCTCAGCGGCCCTCACTTTCTAGTAACTCATTAAGATTCTTCTGGGCATAGCGGCGGGCACCGAGAGCGATAGCGAGGGGGCCGACCACCAGCGAGAGTACAAAGGTCGAAACGGCGAGGACTGCAAATCGCCCCAGTGCAGGATCGAGCCAGGGCATCCCTAGTTCACGCTCGAGGAAGGAGCGCAGGACCAGCGCGAGCAACATCGCCAATAAGAGACCCAAGAGTGCCCCGATGGCCGATGCAATCCACGCCTCGGCTCTCAAACATTGGTTGACAAAGCGTCTGCTTGCTCCTGAAACCCTCAGAGCAGCCAATTCACCACGACGCTCTCTGAGAATCGACATGTAGATCGCGTAGAGAATGAGGAGCGAAGATAGCCATAAGAGGGCGCTGTTGATCACAATGAAGACAGAAAGCGACTTAAATTTGTCACGGGTCTCGCGCATCATATTTTTCGTCGTCAGCGCATAGAGGCCACGCCCCTTATATGCATCATTAATCGTCTGGCGCATCGTCTCGACGTCTTGATCCGCAGCAATTCGAATCAGAGCCGTGGAGACCATCGCTTCATCGCCAAGCCCTGGGTGCGCCCCCCGAAAGATCGGCTCATTCATCAGTTCGCGAGCCGTGTCGAGGGTCATGAAAACCGATGTGTCGAAACCGAAACCCGACTTATCCATGCGGGCAGCAACTTGGAAGACTTTGCCGAAGAAACGTAGCTCCCCACCCGCTTCACCAGCAATATGATGGCCGACTACGAGCTGGTTCTTTTCAAGAGGTGCCTTAAGTCGAGTTTTCATCCAAGCTTGGATGACGAAGTCCGTTCTCGGATCGAAGCCAATTAACTGAAGTGGATATGAACAGCAACTGGCCGAAAGCGTCTGGACGTAAAGTTGTGGGCTATAGGCCTCGATGCCTTCGATCTTCGCCAGTTCATCGAGTTCGCGTTCTGGGAAGTACGCATCCGTCGGCTCGCCGCGAAGGATGGCCGACTGGATCTTCGAATCGTAGCCCGCAGGAACGAGCAGTATATCGGCACCGAGCCGCTCACCAAGACTATGCAGCCCGAGATTGAGGCACAGCCCTAGGTAGCTTGAGAGGAAGAGGAAGAGACTAGCGAGGCAGGTGATGAGGATGAGAAAGGCGCTGCGCCCGCTCTGTCGCAAAAGATTCCGTTTGGCCAAGTAGATCGGCGTCAAACGATGAAGCGATGCCGAATTCCCTGTATTCTGATCCGACATGCCTATGCTCTCCGTTGATTCTCTACGGCCACACGAACCTGCTGGGCTTCAATCAAGCTCCAGATCAGCCAGATGAGGATGAGGATGACTCCGACCGTGTGGAGTATGTTGGTTGTCGGAAAAGTCTCCGTGCGGCAACGCATCTGAGGAGCCTTACATATGAGACCAAATTGGGTCGGAAGGAGAATCGCTACCACATTCAGAACTGCTGCAACTACGGCTAAGATATATCGAACAATGCCATGTCGATAGAAGAGCATGATGAGGGCGATGACTGTACAAACAAGCGATAGACTACTAACCCAGCGTCCTCCTAAGAGGCAGGGGTGCATCGCGTTGCTCGAGGCCCAGAGCTGGGCGGGTTCCGTTTTGCAAACCGGATGCCAGAAATAAATCCAAGCAAAACTAAATAGACCGATCGCCGCATAGATCCATAGGATTAGCGCTTTTACAAAAGACTGCTTCACATTTTTCCGCATAATTTACTCGCTTTCTTGAGTTTCATTAAGTAAGGCATCATCGATGTCTTCATCGCTACTAAGTTTCTGGTCTTCTGGCAGAGCTTGATTCAGTGCCACCCTCGCCGCATCACGGAAGAGGTAACTATTCCAAGTAGCTCCCGTCACACTATCAACTTGGTTTGGATTCTGCTGCTTGACCAATGATTCCTCGAGAACCGGCAGGGCCTTTAAACTATTCTGAGCAATCTTATAGAGGCCCTCATTCTGATCGCTCCCGTAGCTCTCGTCTTTCTTTTTATCATCCTTATCGAAGACCTCAAAACTCACTTGAGTAATCGCGCCTTCTTTAATATCGATCGCAATCTTGCCATAGCCACCGTTCTTATCGGTCTTCTCAGAGCGTGCCTCATAGTGCCCGTCCTGATACTTGATTTGCTTTTCTCCGGCCTCATTTCCGCTCTTAGAATCAGCTTTTTGGCAAGCCACAAGCCCACACGCCAAGCTACTGCTTAAAACTAAACTGGCTAGAGCTCTCGTAATCTTCTTCATAACACTGTCCCTCCTATCTGGGATCTAATCGACGCATCAAAGCCCTCTCAACGCCGAGTCGCTTAATTCTCCACCCCTATCTCCGCGCGTTTCGCCGCGAGGACATCCGAAACGCGCTGCTGTTCCTGCTTCTGGTCAGAGACGATGCGGCCGTGGTCGAGTGTAATCATACGCTCGGCCTCGAAACCTACCTCTGGGTCATGGGTAACGACGATAATCGTCGATCCCGCAGCATGAAGCTTGCGAAAAATATCCATGACGATGACTTCGTTCTTCTCATCGAGGTTACCGGTTGGTTCATCGGCGAGAAGAATCCGCGGATGGTTAATAATGGCTCGAGCAATACATGCACGCTGCTGCTCACCCCCCGAGAGCTGGGCAGGCAAATGGTGGGCACGATCGCCGAGCCCGACCGCTTCGAGAGCTTCCATCGCCTCTTTTTCATCGGGCATCGAGTGATAGTACTGGGCGAGCATGACATTTTCGATGCAGTTTAGATAGTTGACGAGGTGGAACTGCTGGAAAACCAGCCCAATTTTGTCGCGGCGGATCTCGGTGAGGGCCTTTGCATCCTCCTTTGAAATATCACGTCCATCGAGGAGGACTCGCCCCTCACTCGGACTATCCATGCTGGCAATGATATTCATGAGGGTGGTCTTACCACTCCCGGACGGGCCCATGATCGCGATCCACTCTCCTTCACGAACCGTGAGATTGACGTGGTCGAGGGCGTGGAGTTCACCATAGATCTTCGAAATATCTTCGAGTTTGAGAATCGCATCGCGCTGCTCACTGGGTCCAGGTTCAAAGGCGAGGAAGTCTTGGCTACGGATCTCTGCTTCGTTGTGAATATTCTTATCGTCTTTCATATCTACTCCTTATACGAGGCGCTACTCGCCTTTGAGGACCAGGGCTGGCTTAACTTCAATCGTTTTACGAACGGGATGGAGACAGGCCAGGACGGTAATCGCCGAGGCTAAGATCAGCGTCAGTGGGATCAGAATTGGATGGAACACAATGGCTCTGGCGAAGACCTCTTCACTGACTCTACGGGCAAAGAAATATCCGAGGACACATCCGAGTGCGCCACCTAGGAGGCCGAGCATCAGACCCTCCCCGAGGAACTCGAGGACGACCGATTGATTCGTCGCCCCCAAGGCTTTCTTAAGCGCAATCTCCTTTCGACGCTCCGTAACCACGGCCATCATCGTTGTCGAAACCGAAATCATCGTAAGGATGAGAACAATAAAGGTGACCAACCAAATCAGACTCTTCAGTTTGTCGAGGACGACATCTTGAGATGCCGTCAGTCGCTTCGCAGGGCGCGGGTTGAGACTGGGATCAGTACTCTTTAGGCGATTGGCAATCGCCTCGATGCTCGCTGCGTCACCGACGATCGAACACTCGATGACGTTATAGCGCCCATCGTATTCACTATCGAGACGCTTGAGGTCGTCGAAGTCCATGAAGATGAGGCTATCCTCTGCTCCACCAGTAACGACAACACCACTAACTCGGTAACTGCGCTCAACTAATTTGTCGGCGATGTTGGCCACACCATCTGAGCCAGCGGACTTATTATCGGAGGACTGCTTATTACTCGCCTTTTTATCGACTCGACCGATGATGATCTCGTCGCCGGCCTTTAGACCGATGTTTCGCGCCAGATCGTTACCAATTAGAACCTCCCCCTTTGCATCGGGGAATTCGCCCTTAATCAGCCAATATGGGCTGTTTTTATGGGCTTCCTCCAGCTTCGTTGCGGCTACACGATAGGGTAGCTCGTTGACGCGGACGTTCCGATACGCATAGGGAGCAATCCCAACCACACTGCTCTTTTCAATCGTCTCAGCGAGTTTTTCGGGCAAATCGAGGTCCAGTCCCTGACTAGCATCCTTTGGCAGGATGATGAGGTTGGCACCGTAGCTTCTAAACTCATGTTCGAGCTGACGGGGTATATCGTAGTAAATCGTCAATAGACCTGAGAGGATGGTGCTGCCGACGGCAACCGCGAGTAACGCAACGAGCATTCGGCTTTTTCGACGTAAGAGTGAAGCCGAGAGCATTTTTAAGTACATCGAGAGGCGATGTCGCCCCCGACCATGCTGTCCACCAACCCGGGCGGATTTCTGTTTTAGCTCTGCTTGATCACGCATAATCTGGGACCTCCTAACGTCCGTGCAGGACTTCTGCAGGTTTCAGCGAAAGCAGGTAGCGAATCGCTGGCAGCGAGCCCAAAATCGTCACGAGGATTACCATAAAAGTAATCATCGGGATCGCGTGCGGCGAAAATGGAATTGCCGAACCGAATACTCCATAGCCGATGATCTGAGTGAAGCCGAGGCCAACGAGATAGCCAACGATGCCTCCGAGTAAGCCCGTAAGCATGATTTCACAGAGGATGACCCAGACAACCGAGGCGTTCTGGGCACCGATAGCCTTCATCAAGCCAATCTCTGAACTGCGCTCCATAACCGATGCGGTAACCAGGTTGGAAATACCGAGTGCTGAACCGAGGAGGGAGAGGAGGCTGATAAGAAGCATCAGGGTCTGCGTCTTATTTAGGATCGCGCCCTCACTCTCTGCGACTTGTCTTAGCGGCTTCGCCACTGAATTCGTAATCACTTCCTGAATCTGATAGGAAATCGAGGAAACGTAGGCCGTACAATACCAAGCCTCCCATTCTTTGATCGTCAGGGACTTCGGGTTCTGCGCCGCCTTACGGGCGAGATCATTATCCGGAGTCGTCAGCGCCGAGACCTCGATGTGCTCGACCTTGCCCTCGAGGCCGAGAAGTTTCTGACTGACACTCAATGGCGCATAGATCACATCGTCATCATCACCCGAATGGAAAATCGACTTCACGCGTAGTTTCTCAGCAGTCCCGTGCTCATAGAGCTCAACTTCATCACCGACAGAGAGACCCGTACGCTCGGCAAGTTCACTGCCGATCATGATGGCATCGCTCTCGTCCTCCGTCGGCCAATCACCCTCGAGCTGCCACCAATTACGCATCGACTTAAGCCCCGTGTAAACCTCTTCACCACTCGACAACTTCATTGACTTACTTAACCAGGTGCCGTTAACGCGGCAATTCTCTACGAGGGCTTTGCCAGACGCATCACGGAGCTCCGCTCGGGCGCTCAAAAAGGGTGCGTAGTCTTTTATATTGAAGCCCCAAAAGATCGATTTGATCAGGGGGAGTTCCGACTCCTCAAGATAGGCGGTAGCCACCGAATCATCCTCGCCCTTATCAATGCCATAGATATCATCGAGGAGGGAGGCTTCCTGGGGCATGACGCGGATGTTGGCACCGTAGGTCTTCAACTCCGCGTTGACTTTATCCCCGACTCCGAACATGACGTTAATCATCGCCGTCGTCAAGGAAGCACCGAGGGCGACGGTGAAGGCAATCATAAACATCTTATCCCGTTGTCGGAAAACGGTTCCTTTGATCATTCGCCAAAACATGGCAATCTCCTTTGTTCCTAGAAGGGCCAGCGCTTAGCGGAAGCGACTCGCCTCGACCTCGAGTTCATCGCTCGCAATCTTTAGATAACCATCCTCGATGATAAAAGGCATCGGAATGGGGTTACAGCCACCTTTGAATCCAATCGTACCGCGATTCATAACAACGTCGCAGAGTTTACAGACGATGTCATCTTTTCGCTCGAAATAGCCTGAGGCACCGCAAATCTCACATGCATCAAAACAGGCGGCGTAGCTTCCTGGACTCTTCAGAAGGCAGATAAAACGAACGTCATATCCCTCCTTGGATTTATAGGCAAATCGATGAAGATGACCATCTTCTAGGAGGGATAGCGGGATCAGCGCAGTCTCGTCTTTTAGCTCATATTCCTCCGGAGGAGAAAGCGGAATCTCACGCTCGTGGATGGCTTTAATCACCGACAAGGTGAGGACACCGACGATGAAAAATGCGAGGAGGAAACTCGCTAGGCGGTGCGCATTGCGACGCTGAGCACGGATCTTACGGACTTCCGCCTTATTTCTGGCCTGGCTTTCATCCCCAATACGATGAAGGTAGAGATAGAGTGGAACCGCGAGGAGAACTGCGATGATCAGGTAGATGATATAGGTCGCATTATTGGTGACGAAGGCGAGGATGCTAAACACGATCCGTGAGCGAGGAATCAATTTCAGCTGATACCAACGCAGTACGAGCGAATTTAGGGTCGCGACGCCATCGATAAGAATCGCTGCCACGACAAAGCGACGCAGGAAGCGAATCTCCAGACGTAAGGATGCGATATAGAGGAGGATTGCAGTTGCAAAGAGGACCAGCCAACCTAAAATATAGCCTGAAACGCGTAGACTCATGTCGGTAAAAGTATAGCTTTCACCATAGCTCGAAAAACGAGTTGCATTTTGGAATAATCCAGGCAAGTAGGCCTGACTGAGCCCGAGATTAAAGAGACAGAGTGCAATCGGGAAATATTTTCGGTGGGCGACTTCCTTTGTCGCGGGCCATAGGAAGAGCGCGATTAGGAAAAATAGGCCTGTGACGAGTAAAAAGAGATTACTGTAATAGGTCAGCCGCGGACGGTTGATCAAGTGTGGCACCTGACGCAGATACGTATTAATACCAGCGAGGACAGCCAAACTAGGTAGGAGATAACGAGCCAAGAGGAGGGTAGCTCGACTCTGTTTCGGACGATAGACGGCGAAGCTCGCCGCCACGAGGAGCGCTAGGTTTAGGCCGTTTTGGATCACGGTGATGTAAAACTTTAGCATCTTCAACACAGCCTTCTAAAATAAAAATAAACGCTGCCTAAGCTCTATATGATCTGAGCGGAAGGCAGCGTTATCACTGAGCTTAAAAGCGGCCACGCCAAAGGCGCGGCCACTCTTCAGAGGCTATCTAAGTAGACTTAGATTACCACTCACGACCATCCCATTCGAAGTCTTTGACTTCAACAGTCAGAGGCTCGGTCCAGAAGCGGCCCGTGACACCCGTCTCCTTATCAACGTGGAGGAGGTAGTCGTTACCGGGAGCTTCAATCTCGAGGCGGAGGTCATACTTACCAACGCCGTTGAAGAACTTGTAGTTGGCACCGTAGTGAGGACCATCAGAAGCGTTCATGGGCATGAATGCGACTTCCTCAGTCTTATCACCCTGGGTGACGAAGAGCTTAACCTTAAGGTAAGGAACGAAGTCCCCATCCGCATAACCGAGGGTGTTGCCCTTCATGGCGTGGATGTCAGCTTCCATGTGGCAATCAGCATCTTCTTTTGCGATGGAGTTGCCGGCGGGTTCCATGTCGACGGGCTGGAAGTAAACCATACCGAGGTGGAGCGTGTCGTTGCCATCTGGATCCTTCAGATCCCACTCGTCGATGCTGACTTCTTCGAAACCAGCAGCATCTTCGCCTTCAGCGGCTTCCGCTTCTTCTGACTTCTCTTCAGTCTTCGGCTCTTCCTTTTCAGCATCCTCACCGTGTACCACGTAAGGCATAACGAGCGAGAAGCCCATGGCGAGAGCCACTAAGGACATCAGGAGCTTGTTTGATTTCATATAATTCCCTCCTTTGCGCAATGCGCAAACTTGTCCTGGCCGAAGCCAGGTATTCTATCTATGAGCGCCACTCCGACCAGCGAAGTGGCGAACTCAACAAATTTATTTCGCGGAAGCAGCCTGCTCCGCTTTCTTCGCAGCCACCTCGGCGCGCATCTCACGCGTCTTACGTTTATGGTGGATGAAGCTCCAAACCATCAGGAGAACGAGGATGATCTGCGGAATGAGGTTCTCATAGCGATCATAGACGCCAAGATGGTCGAAGGTAAAGGCGTCAGAAACAGTACCCGAGGCACCTGTGACGCGACCAATGATGTGGTGTACAGGGATAACGTCCGCCTCCTGCAGCTCAGCAACCCCCTTACCAATGAAGGAGAAGCAGAGAAGCAGCATGACGATCGATGTGAAGTAGAAGAATGGCTTAAGGGGCAACTTAACTGAGTAGACACGGAAGAGGATGAAGATCACGACTAGACAGACTGTGGCGGCTAAAATACCCAGCCACATATAAGTTCCATCGGTACTCTGATTATTCGTAATACCCTGGAAGAAGAGGACGAGCTCGGCTCCCTCACGGGCGACAGCGAGGAATGCGGAGAAGACCAGTGCGAAGACCGAACTGTTGCTGATCGTCCGATCCACCTGGTTGCGAATGTAGCGATTCCACTCCTCGACTTCGGATTTATTGATCATCCAGTTAGAAACCCAGAAGAGCACGATGACCGCGAGGAACATCGTCACGCCCTCGAAGATCTCCTGTCCACGACCACTCGTTGCAGCACCGATGGTGTTGCTGAGATGGTGGAAGAATACGGCTAATAATCCCGAGCAAACAATACCCAAGAGCGAGCCGATGTAAACGTGTTTAAGATAACGGCGATAGCCGAGTTTAACGAGGTAAGCGATCAAAGCAGCGATGACGAGGATGGCCTCGAGGCCCTCGCGGATTACGAGGGTGAATGAGATGAAGAAGCTCTCCGCCTTATTTCCACCAGTAGCGCCCGTGTTGGCAACGGACTTGCCCATTGAATCAAGCTTCTTAGCGTCTTCGAGCAGACCCTCCTGCAACTCTTTTACCAAAATATTAAAGGTCTCGTTGCTCTCGCTGGCACCGATGAAGCGCTTCGCATCACGGAACTTCGCTTCCATATCTGTGACGCGTCCATTCTCCATAAAACGGAGAGTCGCCTTTTCAAAACCAAGTGTCTCATAGTACGTAAAGTATGCAGTATTAATCAAATCATAAGCGGGGGTATGAGTCGATTCGTCATCTGACTTATAGGTCTCCATACTCTCATCGAGAACAGCGACCATCGCTTCAGCAATCTCAGTCCAGTTTGAGAATGAAGCATTCGAGTCGAGTTTACGAATTCCCTTCTCGCCACTTCCCTTATTCATATGGACAATGGACCAACCGCCACCTGAGCTCTTATTCGCCGAGGCTTCAGTTGCCTCAGTCGAGTCACTAGCGGATTCACTCGCTTCAGGAGCTTCTGAAGCCTGAACCATGACGCTAAGTGGCATGCAGACTAACAAAAATGCCACCAACATCGTAAAGGCAAATGATCTAATTCGTTTCACGTCGACTCCTCCTCAGAGTTTAACTCCGAAAAAACACAGGATAGAGACAAGTTACTCCATCCTCACCTCATCGAATCCTATAAAACCCCAGTCCGAACGTCAAGGCGTTTTCAGTCACCTCACTTAAATTTCCTCTCAAAAGAGCTGAGAACTTTTTTCAAGATTTGGAAAACTCTTTTCTCTGCGGTGTCAAGATCTTAAGTTGCAAATAATATACTGCTAATTCGAAGCAAAATCCACTCACAGGCCTTTAATCGCATCTACAAAAAGAAAGAGGCACCGAGCAATCGCTCAGGGCCCCCTCCCTAATGTCTAGGTGTAAGTGCAGAATTATTTCCGCTGTACGACTAGCGAGATAACGACTAGGAGAATCGCGACGAAGAGGAAGATAGCTGGCGCATAACGCTTCGCAACCTCCAGGAAAGTCTCTTCATACTTCTCTCCATCTTCGATCCGGGCGAGTTCAGCCATTTCCGATGCAATCCGAGATGCATGATCTAGCGTCGTCTCACTTGACTCGGTCTGTCCCTCGCTCTCAACAGGTAATTCTTCAGCTGCCGAGGGCACAGAAGCATCCGAACCAGTAGCCCGTTCGGCGACTGCCGCGTCCACAGGACTGTCGGACGCCGGGAGCCCATCATCCTCTGCCCCCTCAAAACTAAGGTTCTTCAAGCAGGCACGGAGACTGTACCAGAAATCCACGGGATCATCCTGATGAACACCGTCCGAACTATTGCCGAGTTTCCAGTTCATGATTGCGACGCGATCTGGGTGAGCGGCGGCAAAATCGATCAATGCTTGATTGTGTGATGCAAAGGCCTGTGGATCACGTGGCATATTATTCGCAGTCGCGAGATCAAAATTAATATCCAAATGCATCAAGACCAGGTACTTCGGAACGATCGCCAGAACCTGCTCCATCTGTTCTAAGGTCATCGGAGAATTCGTCCCGATGAGGAAACAGGTTATCTCTCGTGCACCTCTCGCCTCTAGAATCGAAAGTGCATCCTCGAACGTACGACCACTGAGTCCATCGACAATAGCATTTGGAAAGTGACGCTGAATCTGTGGGGTGATCTCAGTCAACGAGTCACCGATGACAATAAGATTATCACCACGATTCTGAACAGGAACCCGTCGTTTAGCGGTCGCTGGAGCAGCATATCCAGCGCTCGGCGATGCGGCTGCAGCATCTGCAGATCCGAGCTCGGGCTGCCCAACCTCAAAGCCCTGATCATCTGGAGTGACTTCTGCTTCGTAATCTACCACTGGCTGCTCCCCCCCATCCACTGACTCTGCCACAATTGGCATCGCGAAAAAAGTGGGAGAAAGTAAAGCTGCACCCAAGCCACAAGCCAGAAGTAAAGATTTTACTCGCTTGAACTTCATCTCGACCTCCATCAAAGATAATTTGCTTTAGTGTATCACGTTTCAATTGCGAAAAAATGCGGGCCAATCGGCCCGCACATTTAACATTTTATGAACTCTTCTTTTTATGAACTATTGTTTAAAACTTAGAGGCTACTATCGTAGAAGCCGCTGGCTTTTCCCGTCATATCAATCATCAAATTCTTCGTCTGCATGTAACTGTCGAGAATCATCTTATGCGTTTCACGGCCGATACCTGACTGCTTGTAACCACCAAAGGGTGCGCCGGCAGGAATGCGGTTATAGCAGTTGATCCAGACACGCCCCGTCTCTAGCTGGCGTGAAACGCTGAGCGCCTTTTGGATGTCTTTTGTAAAGACAGCACCACCAAGACCGTAAACACTGTCGTTGGCCAGCTCGATCACTTCTTTTTCATCTTTAAAGGGGATGACGACGGCGACTGGTCCGAAGATCTCTTCCTGAGCAACGCACATATCGTTGCGGACGTCGACGATCAGGGTCGGCTGCATGAATGCGCCTTTTGCACAATCACCTTCGCTATAGCGCTCACCACCAACGAGGATTTTCGCACCCTCCTGCTTGGCGATGTCGATGTATCGGAGAATCCCCTCCACTTGACGCTCATTGATCTGACTACCCATGACGGTCTCAGGATTGAGGGGGTCACCGATACGAATCCCACTGAATTTCTCCGAGGCCCGCTTGACGAAATTATCGTAGATGCTTTCTTGGACGAAGATGCGCGATCCGGCGCAGCAGACCTGACCCTGGTTGAAGAGGATCCCCATCTGTACGCCATCGATGGCCTGTTCGAGATCGCAGTCATCGAAGATGATATTAGCCGATTTACCACCGAGCTCGAGCGTAGCAGGGATGAGGCGCTCAGCTGCAGCGATCGCAATCTCACGGCCGACCTGGGTCGAACCGGTGAAGGCCAATTTGTCGAGATCTGGATGTTGCTTAAGGTACTCGCCGCTTTGTGAACCAGCTCCTGTGACGACGTTAACAACGCCCTTTGGCAAAACGTCGTCGAGAAGGGTCATAAGATGCAGCACACTCAGGGATGTGCTCGATGAGGGTTTGAGGACGACACAGTCCCCAGCGGCAAGTGCTGGGGCGAGTTTCCAGGCAACCATTAAGAATGGGAAGTTCCATGGGACAATCTGCCCAACCACGCCGAGGGGTTCGCGGATGACGAGGCTCATGGTCGTCTCATCGATGACGTTTAAACTGCCCTCATCCGCGCGGATCGCCGCTGCGAAATAGCGGAAGTGGTCTGCCGACATCGGAATATCCACTGCCGAAGTTTCGCGAATGGGCTTACCGTTATCAAGTGTCTCAATCGTCGCCAGCTCTTCGCAATGCGTCTCGATCACAACAGCGATCTTCTCGAGGAGAGCCGCACGCTCAGCCGCCGTGGTCCGGCGAAAACTCTGGAACGCCTCACGAGCAGCTCGAACCGCACGGTCAACGTCCTCTTTACTCGCATTTGGGAAGGAAGCAAGTTTCTCACCGTTCGCCGGGTTCGTGGATTCCAAGTACTGGCCATTGCTTGCCTCGACGAATTCACCGCCGATGTACATGAGATATTTATCCTGAAGGGTATTTTTCATAGGATAGTCCTTTCTTTCTAAGAAGAAGATATGTGTTTGTTAGTATCAGTTATACCATAGCCTCCACTTTAAACAGGAACATACGAACTATGGGCGGATATTTTTATCCGCCCACTTCAAAACTTTGAATTGATTAACTTCAGCTAGTAGCTCGTACTCGGCTCGGCAGAGGTCTCGGGCTCGACCGCAGTCGCCTCCGGACTCTGGATTTTCTGAATGATGCGCTCGAGTTCCATCGACATGTCTTCGCGTTCAAGCTCACGCTTGGCGATCCAGGCTTTGCAAAACAGAATGTCATCGCTGATGACTGCATCGGCTCCAACGTCGTAACTCGTCGCGAGGCTCTCAGCATCGTTAACCGTCCAGACGAAGACCTCTTTTCCATGCTCATGGAGGTTCTGGACAACCTCTTCGCTCGCCATCTCGGTCTCGATGACGTAAATATCGATACCCTCCTCCACTGTTAGCGATCCAATCGCAAAGGAAAGAATGTAGGCAGTCCGAAGCTGCGGGTTAATTTCTTTAATCCGGGCCAGCGCCTTTCGCGAACTCGAACTAAATATGACTTCCGAATTCATACCCATCTCTGCAACGAGGGCGGCCGTCGCATCGGCCAGTTTCTCGTCATCACCACTCGGCTTAAGCTCGATATTCAGAATCGTGTGATTACGGCAGGCTTCGAGAACCTCTCGCAGGCTCGCAATCGGCGTCCCTGCAAATTCAGGGGAAAAAGACGATCCCGCATCCATTTTCCGAATCTCTTCAAAGCTCATCTCTGATGGACGCTTATCGACACCGCAGACCCGAGCAAAGCTCTTATCATGGAGGACGATGATCTCATCATCCGACGTAAGCTGCACGTCAATCTCAACGTAATCAGCTTCCTTTTCAATCGCTAGCTCGATGGCAGGCAGGGTATTCTCCGGAGCATAGAACCCCTCACCGCGGTGACCACAGATCTTCAATTCTGGTCGAAAGAGAAGTTCATAGCTTCGCCCTAATTGCGTAAAAGCGAGGCTGTAACTGCGCAGGCAGAAGCTGACAATGAGGAGGACGAAGAGAGCGATGCGCTGCCAACGGCGATGCGTGCGAGAGCCTGGCACATAGAGATCTTCATTACGGGACTGCGCATAGATGTTTGCGAAGTAAGACCAGCAGAGGTAGAGACCGAGGACGACGATGAGGAAATCGAGAGCCGAACCGACATTTCTAAGGCCACCCCAGAAGAAAAGTGAAATCTTCGAATTGAGCAATTCAAAGCGAATCGGTTTCAAATAGCGATGCGCTGCATAACCAGTAAACAACTGAAGCGCAAACTGGAGTGCTCTCAGGAAGAGGAGGAAGACAACGATCCTCGGGTAGTGACGTCGGGTTGCCTTTGATGAACGACGTAGGGCTTCAGCGAGGCCGCAGCCCTCCAGATGGAAGAAGTGAAAGACGAGACAATAACGGGCGAGGAAGAGGATTAATGCGAAGTTTAATAGGACGACGACGACAAATATCCACTGTGTCGAGAGGAGGAAGTCGATAGCAAACTTCGGCACGCTCAGGTAATGGATCAGGACAGTGACCGAACGGTAGACATTCGCTGGATCAAAGAGTGGCAGGAGCAGGAGGAAAAAGATGTTCTCCCGTTTCCAAAGGCGTCTCAGATCCGATCCCGATAGTTTCAGGACCTCGCGAAAAGATTGGCGCCGTCCCTGGACCGCCAGTCGAGTCAAAATCAAATACTCCCAGAATATCAAGTGGCCAAAGGCGATGACGAGGGCCAATAGCATCGGCAAAAAAGGCCACGAGACGAGGTGTTTAATGTTGTCCAATCTCAGATACGAAATCCCTGAACTTTTAAGTGCGAATCGGAGGATCTGGGCAAAGGCAGGATGGACGAAGGAGAGATTGAAGATGGCAAAAACACTGATCCAGATGGGGAGAAGACTAATGCGTTTGACGAGGATCGACTGGACATCTGCTCGAGCCGCAGCTCTATGAGCTGTTCTGGACTCAGACTCCAGTTTCTTAAGATGGGACATGAACAAGTAATTCCATTCTAAACAAGGAAGCTAGCTGCGCTTCAGACAGCTATGATTCCGTCGGATCGAGCTCCGCAGAAAATTTCGCAGCTCGAAAATTCTCAAGAGCGAGGAGACGCTCTTTAATCCGCATCGCTGCGGAGAATCCAACCATTTTACGATCCTCTCCAATCACCCGATGACAGGGAATGAAAAGGAGGAGAGGATTTGCCGCCAGTGCGGCCCCAACAGCGCGGGCATATCGGCGACTGTCCTCACCCATGATTTCACGAGCAAGTTCTCCATAACTCCGCGTTTCTCCATAAGGAATCTTCGCCGTCGCCGCCCAAACCTGCAGCTGAAAGGGACTGCCTATCAGTCTTAGAGGAAGTTGAAAGGAAGATACCGGCCCCTCACGATAGCGGATTAAGTCCCGATATGCCAGCTGGAGAGACAGCGGAGCGGCCTGGAGTTGCGCTTGATATGCTGACGCACTCAGATACGTCTCAGCTCTCGAACGACTGACTTGCAAACTCGCGTCGAGGAGGGCGTAGCGATCGAGGAGGGCGACGAAGTAAGGATCGCTGATCGATTCATCATACGGGAGGAAGTTTGACGCGACCAGCGCATGCGGGGCTTGGGCCTCACATCGGACATAGAAGAGTCCGTCTTCAAATGGGAAAAAGAGAAATTTAGGTGCCATGAGTTCGAGGCTATTCAGAAGGTAACGAGCAATTTCACAGTCTTCACCATGGACTCTCAGGGGTGCCTCGCGATGAAAGGGTAAACGGTCGAAGAACTTCGCCGTCTTCGAGCGAGCGTCGACAAAAACTTCAATATAGCGAACTGCCGGGAGTCGCTCTAAGAGAAAATCGAGGAGCATTTGGCCAATCTGATTCTGCATCGCCAGATCGAGGTCCTCACAAAGACTGAAATCGAGGCGCTCGAAATATTCAAGCATCTTCTCGACAACAAAGGCAGCCACGAGGCGCTCCCCGTCGAAGACGCCATAAAACTCTAGCTCACCCTCAACAGCACGACGCTGCCAGTCGATGAATAGCCGTCGTGTCATCGTCTGGGGGCGGAAGCGTAAGGCGGCAAAACCAATTTCCGCTAAGGCTGGATAATCGATCTGCCGTAGGGCTGCGATTTTCATAGCAAGCTCCTCCCCCCTATCCTTACAGTAATTCCATTATAGCAAGAGAACGGACCCTGTATGTCGGGAAGAAAGGCTGATTTGGCTTTTGCGTCAAAGCAAGATCGGGAGAACGAGTCCGAGAACACCTGAGATGAGGAGAACCCATATAGGATTTGGCTTTTTGATGCGGAGAAGCGCAAATGCGAAGAGGGCAATCAGTGCCGACTGGAGATGGAAGCGCTCGAGGCGATAATCGAGGCCTTGGAAAAGGGCATAGAGGAGGAGCGAGAGACCTGCCGAGAGGATGAGTGCGAGGATGACGGGGCGTAGACTCGAGAGGACGATTTTAACCGAAGACAGCTCGCGATATTTCTTATAGACATAGCTCAGTATGCCGACAACGATGAGGCTCGGGATAATACAGGCAATCGTCGCAACGAGTGCTCCGAGAAAGCCCGTTAAGTGGATACCGATGAAGGTGGCAGAATTTAGAGCAATCGGGCCTGGCGTCATCTCGGCAATCGAGATCAAATCCGCGAAGGTATCGGGCTGAAGCCACTGGTAGCGTTCGACGGCGAGGTTTTGGATAAACGGCATCGCCGCATAACCGCCACCGACACTGAATAGTCCAATCTGAAAAAATGCGATAAAGAGTTCGAGGAGAATCATCGCTGCGACCTCCCCGACTTCAGGATCCGCTGACGATGGATATAGATCGCACGGAGAATTCCAATTACAAGTCCAGAGAGGACGACGAAGATCACATTAAGCTTAAAGAAGAAGACGAGGATAAAGGCGCCGACCGCAAGAAGGTAATCGAGGATCTTCGCAAAGCTAAAAACTGATTTTGCGAGGCAGAAGACAACATCGAGGATAACCGCGGCAACGCCAGCCTGCATGCCTTTGAGAAAACGAGCGACATAGAGATTACTTGCGAAAGCCTGGTAGAACAAAGAGATGATCGAGAGGATCGCAATCGGCGGGATCATCGTACCAATGACTGCGGCAGCCACGCCTGCGATACCGGCGACCTGACTGCCAACCAAGATGGCGGCATTGACCGCAATCGAGCCCGGCGAAGCCTGGGCGATGGCGATGAGATCGAGCATCTCAGTCTCACTTAAGAACCCGCGTTTGTGGACGAAGCGATTCTTCATAAATGTGATAATCACGAAACCGCCGCCGAAGGTAAAACTGGAAATATAGAGCATGTCGAAGAAGAGGCTAAGCAAGAGACGCATCTTGCCTGGACGCTCGGTACTGGAACGCTCAGCACTAGAGAGCTCAGCACCCATCCCTTCGATTTTCAATGGCTCTGGCTCTGCATCCGAAGCTGGATCCACGTCTACAGTTGAAGTCAAAACTTCACTAGCATCTGACCTCAGGTCTCGACCCAGGTTCTTCGTCGACGCCTCCTCTGATTTGAGCCTGAAACGCTCTGACATGACAGCTCCTCACTTAGTGGCCAAAATAAGTGGCCGAAACACCTCTTCAAGCTCCGAAGCGGCGCTAAATTCCGCCGCAAAACATCGAGTCAATGCCAAATACGATAAATCAGTGATCGGAAGATGTAAACGCAAGTCTTTTGAAGCGAAGCTCTAAAGAGAAAAAAGCAGCCATCCCCTAGGGATGACTGCTGGCTATCTTGGAGGCCCGCCCCCGTCCAAGTATGCGGCATTAACGGAGGGATCTCGTGTGTTCTGCCCTTTGACGATCTGCGCCGCTCAGGAGCGGGCCTGCCTCGTAGCGAATCTATTTCGACCCACCCGCAGGTAGGAGAAATGGTTAAAAAAGAGGCGGGAGAATGTGGTGCATGCTATTTATTGATTGGGCGGTTCAGCTGGACTGTGTTCCGGCCGTCTTCACTATGGAGGAAATGAAGATGAAGCCATTCTCCAGAAGGTTCTGACCCTCGTTGCGCCTCTTTATGCAGCCATAATAACGCCCGAAGCTGAAGACAAACTTAAGAATTACAAAATATTTTTCGAGAACGCGAAAGCGCTTTTCTTCGCAGTGATTTTTGCTATTTTGGTAAAGACAAAGGACTCTCCATATAGTTTCGATCCATTTCGGCTCAGCTCAGGCGCTTAGCGTAGAGAGATCCTCAAACGTCAAAAGGAGGACGCGAAGGATGCGCATCTTATTCGCAGAGGATGACCGCTCCCTCAATCGGGCGGTGACAGTGATTTTGAAGAAGCAGAATTACGACGTTGATTCCGTCTACACGGGCGAAGACGCCTATGACTATCTGAAGCTTGGCGACTACGATGGCGCCATCCTCGACGTCATGATGCCTGGCCTCGACGGCTTCGAAGTTCTCCGCCGACTAAGAAGCGAGGGCTTCCAGCTACCCATCCTAATACTCAGTGCGAAATCAGAAGTCGAGGACCGGGTCTTCGGGCTCGACAATGGCGCCGACGATTATCTCTGCAAGCCATTTGCCATTCCAGAGCTCCTCGCTCGTCTTCGTGCGATGCTCCGACCAAGCACGGCGGCTGATAGCTGCAACCTCGATTTCGCTGACCTCCGCCTCAATTGTGAGAATTTCCAGCTTCACGGACCGAACGCGATGACCGACCTCCCACGTAAGGAATTTCAGATTCTTGAAGCCCTGATGCGAGCCCGGGGGCAGATTCTACCGAGCGAAGGCCTACCAGAGCGGCTTTGGGGCTACGAGAGCGAAGCGACCCCCAACCTGATTCAGGTCTATATTTCTAGCCTCCGTAAGAAGTTTAAAGAAATCGGCAGTCATGTTGAAATTCGCAGCAAACGGCACAGCGGCTACTACCTCCACCTGTTGGACGATCAAAATCCAGCGGGCAACGACAGTGAGCGTGTAAAATCAAGTGACGACTAGCGTGAGATCTGGAACGAAAAACGATATATGTTAAAAGAGATACATTTAAAGATATGGGCCGTCTCGATGCTCTCGGTCTTCCTCGTCTTGATGACCGTACTCATTGCAGTCTACGAGCTAAATCATCATAAGATGATGGAGATCGCAGACTATACCCTCAGCTACCTCGCAGAGCATCAGGGAAGTTTCCCAAAAGATATGGATAAGGAAGAGAGTCCTGATGAAGTTGAGAAGCAGCGAGCGGCGATTCTCGCCTATCTAAAAGAAGCTCCCGAGCTTCCCTTTGAGTCGCGATTCTTCGTCGTCGAGATCGGCTCCGACGGCATCTGCCTCTCGGCCCAGGTTGGCCGCATTGCCGCAGTCAATGAAGTCGAAGCCATCCAGCTCGCAGCTGAAGCGATCAAGTCCGATCATAATTCGGGAACAATTCGACGCTTTCGATACGTCATTCGAAGCGAAGAGGGGTTCAAGCGGGTCATCTTCCTCGACATCAGCCGCTCGCTCTGGACACTCAACAATTTCCGTCGCCAGAGCTTCTTCGTCGCAAGCTTCAGTCTCCTCGCCATCCTCATCCTCAGCTACCTCTTCTCCCGCTGGGCGATGCGGCCAATCGCCGCGGTCGAAGTCCAACAAAAGGCTTTCGTCAGTAATGCTGGTCATGAGCTGAAGACGCCCCTCAGCGTCATCGAAGCCGATATCTACCTCCTCGAAGCCGAGCTCGGCAATAACGAATGGCTCGATGATTTGAAACTCCAGACCAGTCGACTGCGACGCCTCACGCAGCAGCTTATCTTCCTATCTCGTAGTGAAGAAGTCCGCCTCGAAGCTGAGCGGCAGCCCATCGACTTCATCCCCCTCATCAACGATCTGCTTAAGCACTTCAAAGCCCTCAGTGAACTCGAGGGCAAACGCCTCGAGTTTCACTCAGAACTCGAGTCCGCCACCATCCTCGGTGAGACAGGGCTTCTCGAAGAACTCTGTATTATTCTGATTGATAACGCATTTAAGTATGGCGCTCCAGAACGCCCGATCGAAGTCCGAGTTCTCGAAGCGCCTCGCCACCACCTCATCCTCGAGGTCGAAAACCACCTTCCAGAAGCGGTCCAGATCGAGGTCGAAAAACTCTTCCGTCGCTTCCAGCGAGGCAACGCCGCCAGGACCACAGACGGTAGTTTCGGGCTCGGACTCGCCATTGCTGAAGCGATCGTCCAGCGCCATGATGGAAACATCGAAGCAAGCCAGCCCTCAGCAGATTGCTTCCGAATCCGCGTCAAGTTGCCTCGAATCGAAGCTTAGGCGAGATTTCAGACTTATAACAGCTCCTCGCTGAGCGCTTCCATCGCTGAACTGCGCGCCTCGGCCGAAGACTTCAAGTCGAGGGATAGGTAGACCTCGTAGAGAATCTCGAGGACCGTCATCTGTGCCATGCGAGCTTGAACCGAACCACTGCGCAGGACGCTTTCATTACTCCCACACTGGAGTGTCAGCTGGGCATATTGCGATGCTGGCGAATAGCGATAGCGGGAAATCAGAAGCAGTTGTAAATCGCGGCTCGCAGCCAACTTCGCAACTTTCATTAGGGAGCGAGTCGCCCCAGAATAAGAGAAATATAGGATGACATCCTGGGGATCGAGGTTCGCAGTCATATAAACTTGCATATGAGCATCTTCGACAACACTGATCTTGCTCATGACCGTGCTGAAGAGGCTATACGCTTCACGGGCCATAACGAGCGATCCGCCCAAACCCATGCAGTAAATATGCTTGGCATCATAAAGCGCCTTCGCCGCCTGCCGATAGGTGTCGGCATCCGCGAGACCGAGGGTCTCAATCATCGCATCATAATTTTGGCGGGCAATATTTTCGAGCAGTTCGTGAAAAGCCTGCCCCGCCTCATCGACGCCAGAATCACCAGTCGAGGCTTCTGCAAGTTTCAACTCGAGGGCCGCCACCTCAAATCGCGAGGGATCCGCATTGGCCTGGGCAATCGCCAATTTAAAGGCATTGAAGCCCGTAAGTCCTAGTTTCCGGCAAAAACGCGTCACGGTCGCATCTGCGACGCGGACCCTCTGAGCAAGTTCAGAAATGGACATATACTGAATTGCCTCGCGGGACTTTTCAATATAGGCGGCGAGACGCTTCTCGCTGCGTGTGAGATTGTAGTAGCGACGTTCGATGAGTTCATAGATATTAGAACTACCAACTTCAAAACGCTCCTCAGACTCGTCGAGCCCTTCAATGTCACTGCAATCGCTGCCATCTTCTTCAAATTGATATCTGCATTTTTTATCCACACAACCCCCTAGTCTACCCAACAATCCGGCAATGAATCTTCTCGTTTCTGAGAAGAGGTCTGGATAAAGAGATTTTGCCGTCTTTGTCACTACTTTTCCATAATTATAGGCATCTTTAACAAAAGTGTCTGAATGACATTGAGCAATTTGAGGGAAATTTTCATTTCAATAGAATTGCGAAATTTATTTCGATACTATGAGCCCATGCGAAATATCGGAACCGTGCAGGCGTACGTTTTGACGTGCGGAACCTGCGATCATTCCTAGGAGGAATCACGATGAAGAAGCTGGTCGCACCGATTCTAGCAGGCTTGATGATCTTCTCAGCCGCCTGTGCAAAAGAGAAACCCGCGACGCCCTCGACTGACGCACCAAGCACTCAGACCGAGACCGAGACGCCCGAGTCCGAAGAGTCCAAAACTGATAAATCGGAAGAGAAGACTTCTGCCGCTGATACGAGCGAGGCGAAGGAATCTGAAACCGATAAATCTGAGGCGAAGGATAGCGAGAAGAGCGAAGAAAAAGAGTCTAAGACCGAGAAGCCTGAGGAGAGCTCCAAGTCCGAGGAGAAATCTGAGGAAAAATCGGAGGAAAAGGCTGAGGCCAAGTCCGAGGAAGTCGAAGCCGCAGAGATTACACTGTGGACCCATCCGATCGGCGCATGGAAAGATGCTGAAACGGTCGACGGCTTTATTGCTAAATTCAACGAGAAATATCCAGATATTAAGGTAAAGGTCGAATACCTCGACTACCAGAGTGGTGACGACCAGGTCACTGCCGCCATCGAAGCTGGGACGACTCCTGACCTCATCATGGAGGGTCCAGAGCGCCTCGTCAGCAACTGGGGTGCGAAGGGTAAGATGGTTGACCTTAAGGATCTGTGGACTGAGGAAGCGACGAAGGATATCGAAGCGACCAGTTCCGCAGTTGTCAACGCCTGCCGTTGGACGGACGGTGCTTTCTACGAGTATCCACTTTGCATGACGACCCATACGATGGCGATTAACAAAGAACTTTTTGAAAAGGCTGATGCCCTGAAGTACATCGACGAGAAGACGCGTACTTGGACAAGCGAAGATTTCGAAAAGGCGCTAAAAGCGCTTAAGGAAGCAAAAGTCGACCAGTCCCTCATCGTCTACTGCGGTGGTCAGGGCGGTGACCAGGGCACGCGTGCCCTCGCCTCCAACCTCTACGGTGCTAAGTTCTCGAACGCCGAGCACAGTGCGTGGACGATGAACAGCCCCGAGGGCGTTAAGGCGATTAAGAAACTCGTCGAGTGGGATAAGGCTGGTCTCATCAGCCACGACGCAGGTATCCAGGCCGCCGATGAGCTCCAGCTCTTCGCCAACGGTACGGTTGCGATGACCCTCTGCTGGAACGCCTCAAACGAAGCGAACTATGCAAGCCAAGTCGAGTTTACCCCCTATCCTGTCGCCTTCCCCACCGACCAGGCTCAGCCTGAACTCTGTGGCGGTATCTGGGGCTTCGGTATCTTTGATAGCAAAGACGAGGCCAAGATCGCGGCAGCGAAGAAGTTTATCCAATTCGTCTCCGACGATGAGAAGCAGGGCCCCGAGAGCATTAAGGCCACGGGTTTCTTCCCAGTCCGTAAGTCCTTCGGTAACGTCTACGCTGGTACTGAAGACGAGGCTCGTATGGCGACCTTCGCGACCTTCATGCCCTTCATTGGTGACTACTACAATGTCACGCCAGGCTGGGCCGAGCAGCGCACAGCTTGGTGGAACATGCTCCAGCAGGTCTTCGGTGGCGAGGATGTCCAAAAGGCTCTCGACAAATATGTCGAAGATGCGAGTGCGAAATAAGTCGTAACGTTCGGGCCGGGAAGTTTCGCACTTCCCGGCCTTTTTACGTTTAGCCAATCCCCAACCCTCATGCAGGGTTCGAAAAGAGGTGCCTGATGTCTCAGTCCAGACCCTTACAAAGTCGCGTCTTACGACGGCGCGAGACCGTGACTTCCTATTTATTCCTCCTCCCTAGCCTCCTGCTCTTCATCACCTTCGTCCTCGCCCCGATGTGCCTCGCCCTCGTGACAAGTTTCTTCAACCACACGATGCAGTCGTTTGAGTTCGTTGGCTTCGCAAATTATCGTGAGCTTTTCACTGACCCGATCTTCCTTCGCTCCTTAAGAAATACTGCGGTCATCGTGGTCGTGGCGGTTCCGACCGTTACTGCCTTTTCACTCTGGGTGGCTTCCGCCATCTACCAGATGCACCCCGTCAGCCGCTCTTTTTTCCGAATTGTCTTCTACCTCCCAGTCGTCACTGGGACGGTCGCAGTTACGGTCGTTTGGAAGTGGATTTTTAACCAGTACTATGGATTACTCAACTCGAGCTTGAAGAGTGTTGGCGCCATCGATCAAAACATCAGTTGGCTCGGAGACGCCCGATATGCACTCGCCTGTATCATCCTGATCCTCTTCACAACCTCGATTGGCCAGCCGATTGTCCTCTACGTCGCTGGTCTCGGTAACGTCGATCGCTCCCTGATCGAGGCGGCCGAAGTCGATGGTGCAACGCGCAGCCAAGTTTTCTGGAAAATCAAGTGGCCATCGCTACTTCCGACGACGATCTATATCCTCGTGATCACGACGATCAACAGTTTCCAGTGTTTCGCCCTCATCCAGCTCTTGACCTCCGGCGGACCGAACTATTCGACGTCGACGGTGATGTACTACATCTATTACCAAGTCTTCAAACTCTATCGCTACGGCTATGCCAATGCCATGGGCGTCATCCTCGCCATCATCATTGCCCTCTTCTCGGCCCTACAGTTCAAACTCGCCCGCTCGGCCGATGCAGCTTAGGAGGTTCGTATGCGTAAATCATTAGATAAAGCCCATCCAGGCTACCGCCTCTTATGCCTCCTCCTGCTAGTCCTCCTCGCAATCTTCTTCATCTTCCCGCTCTTTTGGATCATTAGTGGCTCGTTTAAGTCGGCGATCGAGATTAACTCGACCCAACCGACGCTCCTGCCGAAGGCCTTTACGACTTTGAACTATGAGAAGCTCTTCGCCCAGCCTGCCTGGCTCTGGCTCCTCAACACAGTCATCATGGCCGTTGCAGCGATGCTAATCACTTGTATAAGTGCTTCGATGGCTGGCTATGTTCTCGCGAAGAAACACTTCTTCGGTCGCAAACTGCTCTTCTCCCTCTTCGTCGCAGCGATGGCGCTTCCGAAGCAAGTCATCCTCATCCCCCTCCTGCGTGAGATGGCCTTTTTTAAACTTCATGACAATCTCTGGGCCATCATTCTGCCAACTGCGGCCTGGCCCTTTGGCGTCTTCCTGATGAAGCAGTTTAGCGAAGGCATCCCCGGGGAGATGATCGAGGCTGCACGCATCGATGGAGCCAGTGAATTTAAGATCTTCAGTACGATCGTCCTACCGATCCTCAAGCCAGGTATCGGAGCCCTCGCGATCTTCACCTTCATCGCTTCATGGAACGACTATTTCCTCCAGCTGATCATGATTAACAGCACGAAGAAACTGACGATTTCCCTCGGTATTGCCAAACTCCAAGCTGAGCAGAGTACTGACTTTGGTCTGATCATGGCAGGTGCTGCCCTCGCTGCCCTACCGATCATCACGGTCTTCCTGCTCTTCCAAAAATACTTCACCCAGGGCGTCACCGTTGGCGCTGTAAAGGGGTAAACTAAAGCCATCCGGGTCGTACGCAAAATTCGTGCGGCCCATCTTCATACTCAAAATAGGAAGTGTATTTCTATGAATTATTCTGGAATCTATCCCGCTTTTTATGCCGCCTATGACAGTGAGGGTAAGATCAACCTCTCAGCGGCGAAATCGTATGCCAAAATCCTCGCCGATTGCGGCGTTCAGGGTCTCTACGTTGGGGGTTCATCGGGAGAATGCATTTACCAAAGTGTCGACGAACGCAAGCGCTACCTCGAAGGCGTCGTAGAAGCGGTTGGTGAGCGCCTCGAAATCATCGCCCATGTGGCCTGCAATAATACTGCCGACAGCGTCGAGCTCGCAAGTCACGCCTCGACATTGAATATAAAAGCCATCGCCGCGATTCCACCGATCTACTTTCATCTGTCGAACACCGCCATCGCCGCTTATTGGCGCGCCATCGCCGAAGCCGCCCCGAATCTGGACTTCATCATCTACAACATTCCTCAGCTTGCTGGGGTCAGCCTCAGTCCCGCCCTCCTCGAAACCATGCTCGAGGTTCCCTCTGTCATCGGCGTGAAAAATTCGTCGATGCCCGTTCTCGACATCACCGAATTCCTCGAACTTGGGCGCAAACACCGCTCGGACTTTATCGTCTTCAACGGCCCGGATGAACAACTCGTCTCTGGTCTCGCTGCCGGAGCCGCTGCTGGGATCGGCGGAACTTATGGCGCCTTTCCTGAACTCTATCTCGCCATCTTCGCAGCCTTCGAAGCGGGTGATCTCGAACGCGCTCGCCGACTTCAGCGGCACGCAAATGAATACATCCGTTTACTTTGCCACTATTCCGGCAACCTCTACGCGGTTGCCAAAGCCCTCGTCCGACATCGCTACGGTGTCGATCTCGGCTCGGTACGCGCCCCACTCACTGCCCTAAGTCCCAGCGATGAATCGCGCCTGAACGAGCTCTTCACGCTCGTCGATGTCATCATTCAAGAGGAGGGCCTCGATGCATAAGTCGGAAATCTTAAGCGCTATTAAAGGTGGCCTCATCGTTTCCTGCCAAGCCCTCCCGGGTGAAGTCTTTTATTGCGAGGAAAAAAGCCTGATGCCCTATTTCGCCCGAGCCGCTGAACTCGGAGGGGCCTGCGGACTAAGAGCCAATTCCCTGCGTGACATCCAAGCCATCCGCGAAGTCTCGAAGCTTCCCCTGATCGGCATCATTAAACAAGACTACAGCGATTCACCGATCTACATCTCACCGACTCTTACGGAAATCAGTGTCCTCCACAACTTGGACTGTGAAATCATCGCCTTCGATGGAACCCTTCGAAAACGTCCAGGAGGTGAAGAACTGGTCTCGTTTTTAAAACGCATTCGAGAGGCCTTCCCAGACCAGGTCTTCATGGCCGACTGTTCTGATTTCGAAGAGGCTCGAGTCTGTGCAGAGGCAGGGATCGACCTCATCGGGACAACCCTATCAGGCTATACCGACTATACAACTGATCGACAGGGCGTTCCCTATGAATTAATCGAGCGCCTCGTCCATGAATTAGACGTTCCAATCATCGCCGAGGGCCATATCGACCGACCGGAGGCCCTCCGCCAGGTTCTCGAACTTGGAGCTCATGCAGCCGTCGTTGGTTCAGCGATCACCCGCCCCTTTGAAATCGTTAAATCCTACATCGCAGCGATTAAATAATCTGTAAATTTTGGAGCAAAAGTCATGATGCAGGTCAAGTCAAAAAGCTCAAATATCCTCGCCCTCGATATTGGCGGTACTGCGTGTAAGTTCTGTATGGCCAAACGCAGCACGAACGGCGAAATTACGCTCAGATCTCGCGCTGAACTCATCTTCGATAACTCTCCAGAAGCCCCTGGAATCTATACCCAGCTTCAAAATCGACTTCCAACAGTAATCGATGAAGTAGTCGATACCGTCGCAATCAGTGCAACTGGGCAGATCGATATCGATCGGGGTATCGTTGTCGGTACAGCAGGTCACTTAAAAGACTGGCAAAACAGTGATCTAAAGGCCCTCGTCCGACCCTACTGTCAAAATCCAGATGAGGCAGTAATCTCCGTGATCAATGATGTTAATGCAGCTGCCCTAGGCGAAGCCCGTCATGGCGCTGGACGCGGCATCAAACAGCTCCTGATGATCACCCTCGGGACGGGCGTTGGTGGCGGTCTCATCGTAGACGGCAAACTCCTCCTCGGCGCCCACGGTCTGGCCGGGGAGCTCGGCCACGTCCCGATCTTCTCGCAAAACCCGAAGCGCTGTAGCTGCGGACTACTCGGCTGTATCGAAACCCGATGCTCGACCCGTGCCCTTATCGCACGCAGTCAGGAGGCAGGCCATCCCTACCGCAATGGACGAGAGTTTATCACCGCACTTACGAGTGATTCTACGACTCAACTTACAGAAATCTGGGAGACTTGGATTGAGGACATTGCCTACGCACTCGCAGGCCTCTCCCACCTCCTAAATCCCGAACGGATCATCATCGGAGGTGGTATTAGTGAAGTTGGCCCCCTCCTCATCGATTCCCTCTGGGAGGCACTCGAAAAAAAGCTGATGCCTGCTTTTGCTCATGGATTAAGTCTACGCGCCGCAGAATTGGGCAACCTCGCTGGACTCTATGGAGCCATCGAAGCCCTATACAGCTAGCTCTAAGCCCTACTTTCTTATACGCAGTTTTTAAGAGTCCATTGCTGGACTCTATTTTATCCCGAAACCATTACGACTGTCCGAAATTTCATTTGATAACTCCCGAGTAGTCCACTATATTACTTTCGGGAAACAGATGCTTTCCCGTTATAATCACAGTCGTTTCCCGAATTGGGAATTAGAAGTTGAGGCACTTATGTCTGGTATATCCCTAGTCATCTTGTTCATCGTCTT
>JAUNVS010000065.1 GCA_030537565.1 Eubacteriales bacterium
GCCTTTGCCTCAGCCTTCGTATACCAATAGTGAATGTCGGTCGATGGATGGAGACTTTCTTTGGGCATCGAATAGTTGTTACAGGATTCAAAGGTTCGCCAGATTGTCTTGCGACTCATGAACTTGAGAACATCAGCGATATATCTCAGATCCTCATCGGAGTAATTATCGGTGGAAAAAGCCTTCTCTAAAAGTCTGAACCCGGCGTATTTTCCGAAGGAAATCAATAGATAATCTTTAACAGCAATGAGCCGCGTTAGAAGCCAAGGATAGGGATAGGGCGTTATACCTGCGTCGATGATCGCATGTTCGATGTCAATTTTCTGATCAGCCAGCATGCGCATAACGATGCTCCCACCCATGCAGCAGCCAAATAAACAGTGTATTTTCGAGTGGCCCTCAGATTTGAGTTGATCGGCTAGTTCTGAGGCAATCGCCTCAATGGATGAAAAATCGAGCTCGGATCGTTCCGTGTCGTAACCGGGTAGAGCTGGAACGATGACTTGGAAGTCTTTTTCTAAAAGTGGAATTACGTACTCAAAGTAGTCCCAGTAGACGACAGAGGGGTGGATTAAAACGATGAGTGATTTATCGGGAACACCAAACTTGTGCAGGGTCATAATGATCTCCTCTCAAATTCACCACAAATATCGCGGTGCTTTACATCAGCGATCCTTATCTTCCTCCTATGAGTATAGACATGAACAGGAAAAAGCAAGCCATTTTAGCTCCTCAAAGCGTAAATTTGAACGAAAAAAGTGCTTCCAGTCGTGAGATGGAGAGTCGAATCAGCAGGAAGTCGTCGAAAAGTCTTGACAAGCAGTTATCATAACCGTATGTTCTTCGGGTAACGATTTGAGCTTAATTTGGGAAAGGGGCCGCATGTTAACATTCCATGGCGACGCAGGGCTGCAGGCCTATGATCGCATCGTAAACTATGAGTTGCCCGCTTGGGAGCAATTACCCGAGTCGATCCAAAGCCGAGACTTTCAACGATTTGTAGCAAATGAGATCGGGTGGCTATTTCCTGGCGAAAACCTATTGACCGGCTATATGCTGCAGAATTATCTCAAGTGGGAACTGCTTCCACCAGTCGTCGGTCGCAAATATTCTCGGGAGCATGTCGCTTGGTGTCTTTGCATCACGCTTTTAAAGCAAGTCTTCGAACTTGAACAGGTCAATCTCGGAATTCTTTTACAGCGGCGTTTGATGCCCGTTCAAGAAGCCTATGCTGTTTTTAGAGAACAGTTCAAAGAGGCGCTGCATTTTGTCTTTGAGGCATTAGTCTTGCGGACTCATCCAGAAGCTGTTGACTACCCCAGTGAAGAATTAGCCTTTAATCGCCTCGCAGTTGGTGCCGCATGCCGGTCGCTTGCCTGGCATTTGCTGACCCGTATCATCATGAGTTCAGGAGGGGCAGAGCGTGTCTTTTCAGATTTGGCTGACTATTGCTCGCCAAAGCTGAGTTCCACAGAGCTCGCTTCGTTGCAGAATTGTAAGAAGACGGCTGAGCCGTCATGGAGGAAAGAATGACAAAAGTTTCGACTGTCAAAGGACGGGCACTGATCCCTAGAAAACGTTATGGCGATGTTAGGACACTACTTCGCGATCGGGTGAAAGAAAGCCCAAATCACCCCGCTTACCGTTTTCGCAGCGGCAAACAGAGAGAGACGATCACGAAGAGTTATGGGACCTTTTACCGTGAGATTAATGCAGTCGGTGAAGCTTTTTTAGCTCTCGGACTTGTCGATTTGAAACGAATTCCAGAGGGCCCTCACCAGCGCCTAAAAGACGCCCTCGGGGTTGTCGGAGAAAATGCCTACAATTGGATGGTGGTCTATACGGCCTATTTGTTTGGCTTAGGTGTTGCAATCCCCCTCGATAAGGATTTGTTAAGCGATGAGGCAGTTGGATTGGCGAAGCGATCTGACATGAAGATACTCGCTTACACGCCCTCTCACCAAGACGTGGCCCTGGCAATTGCTGAGCAGTGTGAAACCATCGAAACGATGATTGTCCTATATGGTGAGGTCCCCGATAAAATGATCTTCGGGACACGTGAAGTCCGTTTTATCGCCCTCGATGAATTGATTAAACTCGGATCAAAACGCCTCGACGAAGGCTCGAAGGCCTTTGAATCACTCGAGCTCCATCCCGAAGACATCTCCTCAATCTTTTTTACTTCAGGAACGACCGCCCGTTCAAAAGGTGTCATGCTTTCGCATCAAGCGGTCTCTGCATGTATTTTCGGTGGCCATTCGATCATCAACACCCGTGGGCAGTCGACGACCCTTTCTATCCTGCCGCTCCACCACACCTTCGAGAACACAGTTGGACAATTGGCGCTCTGGCAACTCGGCTTTACGATTTGCTTTAACGATGGTCTACGCCACCTCTTAAATAATCTTAGTGAGTGGAATGTCGATGTCCTATTTATGGTGCCACTTGTCTTAGAAAGCATTCACAAGAAAGTCGTTCACGGGATTGAACGCCAGGGTAAATCTGCGACATTCAGAAGGCTTCTGAAGATTTCAAATGCTCTGAGAAAAGTTGGAATCGATCTTCGTCGCCCCCTCTTTAAAAAAGTCCGTGCGGCTATTGGGCCGAATCTGGAGACGCTATTCGTCGGTGGTGCTCCCCTCCCTCGTGATCTAGAAATCTTCTTTAGAGACATTGGCTTTGATGTCTGGAACGCCTATGGTCTGACCGAGTGTTGCCCAGGTATTGCAGCCGGTAATGAAAAACTGATGCCTGTGGGATCCGTAGGTGTGCCTGCCGCCCTATCTGAGTTTCGGATTCGTCCAGACTCCTTTAATAATGAAGGTATTGCAGTCGGCGAGGTCGAAGTCTTATGTGAGAACATCATGCTCGGTTACTATCGTGATCCAAAGGCGACTGACGCAGTATTTACAGAGGATGGTTGGTTCCGTACTGGTGACTATGGCTATCTTAAAAATGGAAATATCTTCATCACTGGCCGCGAGAAGTCGATGATCGTCCTGGAGAATGGCAAAAATGTTTTCCCAGAGGAATTAGAAGATTTAATGCGTTCCATTCCCCTGGTTCAGGATGCAATGCTTTGGGGGGAAGTCAATCAGCGTGGCCATACCGAACTCTGTGCTCGCTTTGAAATTGAAGCCGATGCATTCAAAAAATTGTGCGAAGAAGAGAAGACGAGCTTTTCAGATCGATTGCAAGTCGCTATCAAAGAAATTAATGATAAGCTTCCTGCTTACAAAAACATTCGCTACTTCTTTTGGAGCGAAGCACCCATGATTCGGACCACGACCAAAAAGGTCAAGCGTCGTGAGGAAATAAGTCGTGTGCATAAATACTTGGATGCACATGGCCTCAGTATTCGAGAGGCCACGGGTGCTCACTTAGATGCTTAGTTTCGCTTAATTATAAAAGGCTCTCCAGTTCTACTGCAGATATCGCGAGGAACTAGAGAGCCTTTTTTTGTCCAAAATTTACTAGTTTACTTGAGTGCTTCCTGCTTCGATGAGGCCGCCTTTCGAAGTCGATTCATGTAGGCGATTTCGATCGTATCACCATCGAGGGACTCGACGAGAATTCGTCGCGTGTTTGGCTGATCGAAGTCGCGGAGAACGGCGAAGAGTCGGTGGCTTGCATCGACTGGCGAAGAAAATTGAATGAGTTCAACAGAATCTAAAAGCCCTCGCGCTTCAAGCTGCGAAGCCAATTCTGAACTGACGAAAGCTGCGATCGAATCCGAAGGATCAAGGTCTGCACATTTTTTAGAGAAGTCTGAAATTCGTTTCTCTAAACTACTGCCTTCTATGATGAGTACTTCTGTTTCTGGTGCATAGTGGCGGTATTTCATGCCAGGAGCCTTAGGGCCCTGCTGTTTTGCCATTTCCTGAATCGGCGCTTCGACAACCTGGAATTTCGGATATTTACCGAGGCGTTTAAAGACCAGGTTCAGGGTCTCTGCAGTATAGTAACCGGGTCGTAGAATCTGAAAGGGCTCGACGCTGAGATCGACAATTGTCGATTCGAGACCCACTTCAGAAGGGCCGCCATCGATGCAATAGGCTATATCGTTTTCGAGGTCCTCAAAGGCATCGGAAGCCCGCGTGGCCGAAGGCCGACCCGAGCGATTCGCCGAAGGGGCTGCAATCGCCTCCCCCGTCGCTCGAATTAAATCCTGGGCGAGTGGATGACATGGGATTCGAATTGCAACGGTATCTAGCCCTGCTGTGATAACTCGAGATAGGGAATCACGTGCTGGGACGACCAAGGTCAGTGGTCCTGGGCAGAAATGATTAATCAGTATGGATGCGGCTTCTGAGTCTTTTGCGTATTGAAAAAACATTTCCTCATCAGAGACGTGAATAATCAGCGGATTATCACTTGGTCTGCCCTTTGCTCGGTAAATATGCCGGAGGGCATCTTCATTAGACACGATCGCCCCTAATCCGTATACGGTCTCCGTTGGAAAGACCACGAGCTCGCCAGCCATCAGCGCAGTGGCAGCCTCTTGGATAGATATGTCATCTGCAGCCTCGGACGCATCGATTAATTTAGCCATACTTCCTCCAATATTGTATTAGCTCTCTTGAGAAAGCTGATATTCAGCCTCTCCGAGTGCCTCAACGATCTCGCCTAGATCCCCTTTAAGAATGTCGTCAATCTTATAGAGGGTAAGATTAATTCGATGATCACTCACGCGACCTTGTGGGAAATTATAGGTGCGGATGCGCTCAGAGCGATCACCGTGCCCGATCTGCTGGCGACGTGCGTCGGCCTGCTCTTCGTGCTGATCAGCAAGCAATTGCTCATAGAGCTTTGCGCGCAAGACTTTCATCGCTCGCTCGCGATTCTTAATCTGACTTCGTTCGTCCTGACAAGTGACCACTGTCCCTGTTGGTATATGGGTAATACGGATTGCTGAGTCAGTCATGTTAACATGCTGCCCCCCTGCCCCCGAGGCACGATAAGTATCGATTCGTAGATCCTTAGGATCAATACTCAGCTCGACCTCATCTGCTTCTGGCATAACGGCTACAGTAACGGTGGAGGTATGAATTCGTCCGCCGGATTCAGTCTCTGGGACGCGCTGTACGCGGTGTACTCCCATTTCATACTTAAACTTCGAGTAAGCGCCCGTCCCCGAAATTTGAAAAACGACTTCTTTAATTCCGCCAATTTCGTTTTCAGAAATTGACTCCTCGCTGCACTGATATCCTAGTGAATCGGCGTAAGCGAGATACATTCGATAGAGGTCCCGCGCGAATAAGGCGGCTTCATCGCCTCCCGCACCCGCGCGAATCTCAAGATATATCGAACGTTGATCACGTGGATCATGGGGGCGCATCTCCCGTTTAAGTGTTTTTTCGAGCTCTGAGATCTCGTCACTCAGCTTGGCCTGGTCTTCTTCAATTAAGGCCAACATCTCAGGATCCTTCTCAATATCGAGGAGTCCCTGATTCGCTTCATAGTCAGACAGCTTGGATGAATAACTACGATAGAGCTGAACAGGCGTCTCGAGCTGGTTATACTCTTTCGTTAACTGAAGATATCGATCAATATCTTGGATGACCTCTGGATCGCTGAGCAAGAGACTTAGCTCATCGTAGCGATGCAAGATTCTTTCTAAATCGATTGTTTTTTCCATCTATATTTCACCTAAACTTCTGTATAAATGATCGAATGCAGACCAATTGCAATCTTCATCGTAGCCCACAGACAACCCGTTCGATATGAGCGTAGTCGCGTCTCGAGGAAATAGCCGTAAACT
The DNA here is from genome assembly GCA_030537565.1 of Eubacteriales bacterium. GTDB lineage: Bacteria > Bacillota > Clostridia > Saccharofermentanales > Fastidiosipilaceae > JAUNVS01. Next base: position 5,762 of record JAUNVS010000065.1, read on the forward strand.
TAGCCGCTTCGAGGATTTCTCTTATTTTTTCGCTCTGATTATAACCGCATTCGAAAAATAACGGAGCGCCCTTTTTAAGAGGAGCTTGAGCACAGATACGACGATAAAATGATAGTCC
>JAUNVS010000066.1 GCA_030537565.1 Eubacteriales bacterium
GTTCGAAATCAGCCTCGGCCAACTCCAAGCGCTTTCGTTCAGATTCAAGCGATGCCTGTGCTTCCTCGGAGCGCTTTCGATCCTGTTCGAGACCGAAGAGAAGCCGCTCAAATTTTCGCGTGTCCTGATTCAACTTCGCTTCAGCCGCGTCAATCACCGCATCAGAGAGACCGAGTTTCTTCGAAATCACAAAAGCGTTACTCACCCCAGGAACACCGATCAGTAAACGGTAACTTGGCAGTAAGGTTTCGAGATCAAATTCACAGCAGGCATTTTCTACATCCGCCTGCTCCATCGCATAGATTTTTAACTCGCGATAATGTGTACTGGCCATACAAACTGCGCCAGATTGGCGAAAGTCTTCCAAGATCGCCTCGGCGAGTGCCGCCCCCTCAGAGGGGTCAGTCCCAGAGCCAAGTTCATCAATAAGGAGTAAGGCCTCTGAGAGATCCTGCTTCGAAATTTCAACCAGGTGCTTCATATGTGAGGAGAATGTTGAGAGGCTCTGTTCTATGCTCTGCTCATCTCCAATATCTGCGAGAATCTTTTCAAAGTAGGCAATTTGCGAACCCGCCGCCGCTGGGATCATCAATCCCGACAAGCCCATCAACGAAAGTAAGCCAAGGGTCTTAAGAGCGACCGTTTTACCACCCGTATTCGGTCCAGTAATAATTAGTGTCTTAAAGCTGCGACCGAGCTCAATATCAATTGGCACGACAAGTCGGGGATCAATCAATGGGTGCCGAGCAGCTTCCAGAACGATCTGCTTCTGATAGTTGATATTGGCCCGCGTCGCCTTCATGTCGACCGCTAGTCGTGCCTTTGCTTGGATGAAGTCAATATCGCGAGCAATCCCCAACTGGGAGAGGAGTAAATCTCCATAATCGGCGACCTCCGCACTCAGATGCATGAGGATGGCTTGGATCTCTTCTTCCTCCTCCCCCTCCAATTCACGGAGGCGATTATTGGTCTCAAAAACCTGGAGCGGCTCGATAAAAACCGTCTGTCCCGAAGAAGAGGAGTCGTGAATAAAGCCTTTGATCGCACCACGACGATCTGCTTTCAAAGGAAGTACGAAGCGACCATTACGTTGTGTATAGAGACGGTCAGAAAGATCATCGGCATGACGCTGGATTAAACTGTTTAGCTGATTTCGAATCGAGGCTTGCGCATCTCGAATTTGGCGGCGAATCTGGGCCAGGCGTGGACTCGCCTCATCTGCAATTTCTTCTTCAGAGATAATACTCCGGTCAATCCGGGCGTAGAGGTTTGGAAATGACTGTAATTGATGAAAGTAGCGTAGGTAGGGCTCATAGTCCACGATCTCATCATCGACGAGGCCGCTTGCAAGATAGCTCTCAACGTCATGATCAACGTAACGCTGTAAGTTCTCAATCGACCTCAGAAAAGATGCGATCTGCATCAACTCTTTAATCGACAACTGAGACTCTCGCATCGAGCGTTGGATGGCCGTCCCGACGAGGTTATACGCAGATATAGGTGCCGAACCAAAACGCTGTAGACAGAGCATGGCAGCTTCTGTCTCTCTCAGTTTGACATCGAGACGATGCGGATCAGATTCAACGTCTAAGCCTCGCGCCAATTCTTTTGCAGACTGGTAATGGCAATGTGCTTCAAGCTGGGATAGGACCTTATCAAATTCAAGACGCTTGTGATCGTATGCACCCATAGTTCAAGACTCCTGTCACTTGGCCCCCTGTTTTAGCCTCCCGGATCTCAGGGTTTCGAAGAAAGAATGTAAATAGGCGAAAAAAGCGAGGCCGCCCATAAAAACAGAAGCATACAAGAGCAGCATCGTGTAGATACTCTGAGCATCCGGTAAAACAAATACTGAGCCAAATGCCAGTGCGAACAAAACGGTCGCTACCTTACCATACCAATGGGCCTGGACGACAATATCACGTCCAAACATCAAGGCGCTGCCGATAATCAGGATCAAGTCTTTTACCAAAAGGAAGAGAACCACCCAAAGGGGTAAGTGATCCACCCGATAGAGACAAAAGGCGGTGACAATTTGAAAGATCTTATCGGCTAGGGGATCCAAAATTTTCCCGAGGTCTGAAATACAATTAAAGTGTCGAGCGATGAAGCCGTCTAAAAAGTCACTAAGCCAGATTCCGAAGAAAAGGAAAGCTGAACTGAGACTCTCAGCACGACTGTCGAGGATATCCTTCGCCATAACGGGAATTAGAAGGAGCCGAACCAGTGTCAGCAAGTTCGGAACGGTTAAAATATTCTCTCTAGTTAGATGTTTGCGTAAAGACATCTCGTAATTGGCTCCCCATCTAGTTCAAAACATTAATGGCTTGATTATCTCGCTTTTACCCTTTGGAGACAAGTTACCCCTCCCCAGTCCAGGAAATCTCAAATCGGGGTCGAAGGCAAAAAAATAGACCTAGTCCAGAAAGACTAGGTCATTACTTCGTGAATCAATTTATAGGGCGATGATCCGTGCGTCGTTAATCTCATCTGAGTCGATGCTCTTCGTCATCGCTAGACCCTCATCGAGGTCTATATCCGAAACCTTACCGTTATGCATGCGGACAATGCGATTCAGTCGTCCCTCGTTAATGCACTCAATCGCATGGACACCCATGAGGCTCGCAACCTGCCGGTCACGAATCGTCGGCGAACCACCGCGCTGAAGATGTCCGAGGATTGTTGCACGCGACTCGATTCCAGTCAGCTGTTCGATACGATTGCTGATCTCGATCGCATTCTCGAGGCCATCACAACGGAAGCCCTCGGCGACGACAACCACATAGTGACTCTTACCGAGATTGCGACACTCCAGAAGACGCCGGATGACGTCGCGGTCGAAATCGATCTCGACCTCAGGGATCAGAATAACCTCTGCGCCACAAGATATACCGACATTTAATGCGAGATATCCCGCATGGCGTCCCATGACCTCGATGACTGAGCAACGCTCGTGCGAAGAGGCTGTATCACGAAGCTTGTCAATCGCATTCATCGCAGTATTCATCGCGGTATCGTAGCCAATCGTATACTCCGTACACGCGATATCATTATCAATAGTCCCTGGAACACAGATGACTGGAATACCCTTATCCGCCAACGTCTTACCGCCCTGAAATGAACCATCGCCACCGATGACCACCATGGCATCGATACCGAAGACGCGGCACATATCCGCTGCCTGCTGTAAACCCTCAGGAGTCCGGAAAGTTTTAGACCGGGCGGTCATCAAAAAAGTACCACCACGTTGTAATTTCTCCGAAACAGAATGGCTCTTAAGTGCTACGAAATCCCCCCGCCAGAGGCCGTGGAAACCACGTCGAACACCAAAAACCTTATAGCCATAATAAAGTCCAGCACGAACTGCAGCACGGATCGCCGCATTCATACCTGGGGCATCGCCACCACTAGTTAAGATCGCAATGCTCTTATCCTGATTGGCTTCAGAATCTGGGCTTCGGTCAATTACATTATCATTAAAGACAGCAGCACGTTCGCTCGGCGCTGATGGATTCGTTATACGATCGAGTTCATCTCGGTTTTCATTAGGTCTTGCATCCAGCATAAAAGCCTCCTGCTCCACTTCGGGTATTTTCAAATTTGCTTAATGATTTTATCACTTTCTGAGAAGGAATCCGAAAACATAGCCAACAAAATGATTCCATTTGAGAATTTTCTCTCAAATCCATACCATCAATCGCCCTGGCGGCTATACCCCAGAATTGTCAAGTGCTCAGCGGGTAAAAAACGAGTTAGTGATTCAAGCAGTTCAGCCGAAAGAGTAATCGGACGAGTCGAGTGGAGAACGTCACGCGAACGCTGGTAGAGACTGATGAAGTCGTGGCCTGGATTCAGCTTCGATAAGAACTGCTCCAAGCGCTGGAGCAATTCTGGTCTAAGCGCTTCGACATCGATCACCAAAAGTCTTCCATAAAGCTCTTGTGAGTAATCGAAGTTTTGCGGACGCTTCTCACCGAAGGAGTCGAGCGCTTGCGTGACAGCATCCTGCATTTCAAGCTTAGAAGATCGATCCCGATCTCGCCTGAACCCCTCGTCTCCCTCTGCCTTGGCAAAATGCTCAGCATCCGTTGGCATAATTTCAATTCTGTCAGCAAGCAGCGAACTAGGAAAATCATCCCGGATCGAAAGACGCCCCTCAATCATCAGGACTTGTGACTCTTGAAGTTTCTCATGCTCACGATCAAGAATCTGAGGGAAAACGATAACCTCGAAACTACCATCGATATCCTCCATCTCTAGAATCGCCATCAGACGATCGTTTCGGGTACTGCGACTGCGCTTCTTTAGGAGCAAACCCGCCATTCGGATTTGCGCCCCGTCATGAAGCTCAGCACCATAAGAAATCCCAAGATCGGTCTCATCGTCTGACTGCAGATCTGCATTCACACGACTCTTGTCGAGGGCCGCACTGAGGATAAAATTTCCAGAATCGAACTGACGTCGATAATCGTCTAAGGGGTGTCCCGTGACATAGATACCGATGTACTCTTTTTCCGAATCGAGTTTTTTCTTTCGCGAATAAGGGCTTATCCCCTCGGGGATGCTCGGCTCATCTTCGAGCTGCTCACGATCGCTATCGCTGTTCGAAATATCAAAAAGACTAACCTGATTCTTAACCGTCTGGCGCGAAGCGTTGGCAATCTGTTTGAAGTAATTCTCAGCAACGGCCATCATCTCGGCACGGTCGAGGCCTAAACAATCACAGGCGGACGATAGAATCAGCGATTGCACCGCCTTAATTCTCAAACCACAGGCATAGGCCCGTCGTAAGAAGTCCCCAAAGGAAGTAAAGGGACCGTTTTCATTTCTCTCTTCGACGAGGTAGTCGACAGCCTTTCCGACATTCTTCACGGCTGCGAGAGCGAAGAGGATCTTAGAATCTGAAGTTGAAAACCGAGGCAAGGAACGATTAATATCTGGAGCCAATATCTCGATCCCCATTTTCTTCGCCGTATGAACATACTGAGAAGCATGGGCTAAATCGCCTAAGAAGGAATTCAAGAGGGCCGCCAAAAACTCAAGTGGATAGTAATACTTAAGCCAAGCTGTCTGATAAGCCAAGACTGCATATGCAGCCGCGTGCGGTTTGTTGAACGCGTAACCAGCGAAGGCCATCACCTCGGCGAAGATTTTCGAAGCAGTCTTCTCATCCACGCCCCGAGCAATCGCACCTGCTACTTGGCGACCCTTTTCGTCAATTCCACCACGTAAAAACATGGCCTCATACTTGGCGAGCTCTTCAGGCTTCTTTTTGGCCATAGCCCGCCGAACAATATCGGCCTGTCCCATTGAAAAACCCGCAAGATCTCGAACGATCCGCATAACCTGTTCTTGGTAGACGATGCAGCCATAGGTAACATCCAGAATCGACTCAAGCATTGGATGATCATAGTGGATCGCTGAACTACCATTTTTCCCGCGCACAAAGCGAGGGATTTGGTCCATTGGCCCGGGACGATAGAGGGACACCCCTGCGATGATGTCTTCTAGGTTCTTAGGTTTCAATTCTTTGAAAAAGGCCGTCATCCCAGGTGACTCAAGCTGGAAGACTCCACTCGTATCGCCTCGAGAAATCATCTCATAGATTTTCGGATCGCTAATTCCAATGCGGTCATAGTCGATCTCTACGCCGTGGTTTGCACGGACCATATCGGCAGTATCGCGGAGAACGGTCATCGTTCTCAAGCCTAAAAAATCGAACTTCAAGAGGCCGACAGCCTCGATGTTTTCTTTTGTATACTGGACGACAATCGCCTCATCATTCCGGGCGAGCGGCGCAATTTCAGTCAATGGTTTCGATGCGATAATCACACCCGCAGCATG